>CBHWEI010000007.1:0-35654 GCA_966112835.1 uncultured Acidimicrobiaceae bacterium | reverse complement strand
TCATCTCCGTCGACCCGATGGTGGCCACCACCGGCCAGCCCTACCTCTACGCCGCAGGCAACCCCACCACCCTGGCAGACCCGAGCGGACTTTGCTCCAAGTCGAGCTTCTTCGGGGGGTTGTTTAGCAATCCAATTGCCGACTGGGTTGCCGGTTGCACATCCGATGTCATTGAGACGGTCGATCAGTACTTGGACGATGCATCCGAATCGCTCGTGCGCGCCGGCGACCTCGGCGACGAATGGATCGATCCAAACGCATGGGCCGCCTATCAGGAAAATCCTGACCCGACTGTCAGCTGGTTTCGTCCAGTAGCCAAGATCGCGGCGCGATTGTCGATTGAAGGTGTCCTTCTGCAGTTGCAAATGCAATTCGAAGCGGCGTCGATGTTCGACATCTTTCCAGGGCGCGCAGAGACCCCGAGGCCAATGTCGCAGCTGGAGCGAGGTGCCGCGAAGGTGCCGAGCGAATGGGGGGAAGGTGTTGCGAACAACAAGGGCATTGGGAGAAGGTGGTTCGATCCAGTGGCGCCCAAGGCAAACCGCATCCGCATCGACGAAGGCATCCCAGGGTCAAGCTGGCCGAGCCAGCGGGTCGATCACGTGGTCGTGCAGAGCGGCGGACGGATCTTAGGACCGGACGGCGAACCAATTGTTGGAACCCTCCAGCAGAACCCACAAGCACACATCCCACTATCAGACTGGCTCCGCTGGGCGTCCTGGAACACACCATGAGCCAGCACGTCACGTTTCCGGAAACACGCAGCAACGTCATCGCCGCGCTTCGATCCCTAAGCGATCCGGTGCACCAAGCGTGCCGATGGGGTCGAGTCGAGGTGGGGGTTAACTACTACGACGATCTCACGCTCAACGTGAACATCCTGTATGACGACTCTGAGGTACTTCCGTCACCAGAGACCGCAGTGCCGGATGTACTGCTCGACGCAGAAGTCCCGGCCTTTCATCGGCTGAGCGAGAAATTGGGTTTGCTCATCGCCGAGCTTGGCAATCGACCGGATGAGGAATACCTGGCCGATCCGCGTTGGCCAGAGGTCGTCGCAGCAGCGCGATACGCGCTTACCGTTATGAGTCACTCAGAGGATCCGCATGGCTGAGGGACTGAGCACTTCGAGGTGGGAAACTGTTCGGGTGCTGCCTGTCCAGTCACCACACCACGACACCGACCATGGGGCAGTCACGGCATTGTCGGTTTGAACGTGACGAGTGGCATCGAAGTTGCCGAAGATGCGGACGGCACGTTGCAGTTGAATCGGGCTGGGGGCCTTGGGGACGCGTCGATGCTGACGGCCCGCAGTACGCTCGGCCCATGGGGAACACACCGTGGCAGGGCGATGCCTGCTCGCTCGTCGATGAATTCCGTGCCGGCCGGCGGTCGCCCGCCGAAGAGCTGCAGGCCACCTTCGACGCCATCGAAGCCAGCGACCTGAACGCGTTCTGCCACCTCGATCGCGAGGCGGCCGAGGCCGCGGCGCGCACGGCCGACGTGAACAAGCCGTTCGGCGGCGTGCCCATCGGCGTGAAGGAGCTCGACCCCGTGCAGGGTTGGCCGTACTCGCAGGCGTCGTTGCCGCTGAAGGACAACGTGGCCGAGTACACCGCCACGCAGGTCCAGCGCATCCGCGACGACGGCGGTGCCGTGCTGGTGGGCCAGACCACGGCCAGCGAGTTCGGCGGCGTGAACGTCACCCGCACCGTCATCCACGGCACCACGCACAACCCGTGGCAGCACGGCAAGACCCCGGGCGGCAGCTCGGGCGGCACTGCGGCCGCCGTGTCGGGCGGCGTCGTCACGCTCGCCACCGGTGGCGACGGCGGCGGCAGCATCCGCATCCCCGCCGGCTTCACCGGCCTGGTGGGCCTGAAGGCCACCATCGGCCGCATCCCGCGTGGCCCGGGGGCCGCGTACGCCAACCGCCCGGTCCCGGTCGGCTGCCTGGCGCGCGGGGGGCGCCACACGGCGCGCTGGTTCGACGTGTGCAACGGCTTCGACGCGCGCGACCCGCTGAGCCTGCCCAAGGAGACCGACTGGGAAGCGGGCCTGGGCACGCACCTCGCCGAGCTGCGCGGCAAGCGTGTCGCGTTCGCGCCCACGTGGGGCAACGCCACGGTCTCGCCGTACATGTGGGAACTGCTCGAGGTGGCCGGCGCCGAACTGGTGGCCGACACGGGCATGCAGCGCGTCGACGGCATCGACGTCACCATGCCGCGCATGGGTGCCGCCTGGTCGCTCAGCGGCAACATCGCCATCGAGGCACGCCTGAAGGACCACTGGCCGCAGTGCGCCGACGACCTGACGCCCGAGATCCGCATGGGCATGGAGTTGGCCGTCGGCAAGTACGACGCCGAGGCCCGCGCCAAGATCGAACGCCGCCGCATGGAGGTGAACGAGGCGATGGCCCGCATCTTCGACCCGGTCGACGGCGTCGACTTCGTCATCACCGCCAGCAACCCCGACGTCGCGTTCGACGCCGACGGCCCGCTGCCCGGCGTGTTCGGCGGCATCGACGCCGGCCCGGGCAACAACGGCCGCCTCACCTTCCCGGCGAACCTGCACGGCAACCCGGCCATCAGCATCCCCGCCGGCACGCTCGACGGGCTGCCCATCGGCCTGCAGGTGGTGGGCCGCCACTTCACCGAGACCCTGCTGCTCGACCTGGCGCTCACCGCCGAGCGCAACCGCCCGTGGCCGTTGGTGGCCCCGGGCAGTCCGCACTGACCCGTGGCCCTCACGCGCAGCCAACGGCTGCTGGCCATCGGCCTGGTCCTGGGCATCACGCTGGTGGCGTTCGAGGTGACCGCCGTGGTCACCGCGATGCCCACCATCACCGACGAGCTCGGTGGCACCTCGCTGTACGGGTTGGCCATCGCGGTCTACACGTTGGCGAACATGGTCGCGCTCGTGGCCGCTGGCGAGATGGCCGACCGGCGCGGTCCGGTGCTGCCGTACCTGCTGTCCATCACCATGTTCATCGTCGGCCTGGGCGTCGCCGCGTCGGCACCGACCATGGTGTGGGTGGTCATCGGCCGCACGCTGCAGGGTGCGGGCACGGGCGGCCTGCAACCCATCGCCTACACGCTGGTCAGCCGGGCGTTCCCCACCGAACGGCAGCCGAAGATGTTCGCCATCCTCTCGGCCGGCTGGGTGCTGCCCAGCCTGTTCGCCCCGCTGGTGTCGGGCTGGGTGGTCGACACGTTCGGCTGGCGGTGGGTGTTCCTGGGCATCATCCCGTTCGCGGTCGTCGTCGCCGCGCTCGCCGTGCAGCCGATGCGGCAGTACGGCCCCACCGCGAGCAACGAGGGGCCCAGCCGGCTGCCCTACGCGTTCGGTGCCGCCATCGGCGTGGGCGCGCTGGCCACCGGTCTGCAGATGTCGAACCTGTGGGCCGCCACGATCATCACCATCGGCGGCGGCGCACTGGGCTGGTGGGCGCTCGGCATCCTGCTGCCGCCCGGTGTGTCGACGGCACGCAAGGGGCTGGCCGCCATCATCGCCTGCCGCATCCTGGCCACGGCCACGTTCATGGGCGTCGACAGCTTCGTGCCGCTGGCCGCCGATCGCATCCACGGCGTGCGGCCGCTCATCCAGGGTTTCGTCATCGTCGGCGCAGCGCTGTTCTGGACCGGCGGCCAGTGGGTGCGGGCCCACCGCCCGCCCGAGAACGTGGCGCACGCCGTGCGCACCGGGTTCCTGGTCATCGCACTCGGCATCGCGCTGGTCGCGCCCGTGCTGTGGTCGGGCTGGCCGCTGTGGGCCACGTTCCTCGGTTGGTGCGTGGGCGGCTTCGGTATGGGCCTGCTGTTCAACCCCACCACCGTCGCCACCATGAGCTACGCCACCGAGGGGACCGAGGGCAAGGTGAGCAGCCAGATCTCGCTGGGCGACGCACTTGGCTTCTCGGTGATGGGCGGCGTGGGCGGCGCCACCGTGGCCGTCGCCGACCGCGGCACCATCCACATCTCCACCGCGCTCGGCATCAACTTCGCGCTGGCGTTCGGGCTGGCGATGCTCGGCGTGCTGGCCAGCGGCCGCATCCGTCGCGCTCCCTGAGCGAACGCTCCGAATCGGGCAGACTGGTCGGCATGTCACCGGCCATCAGCGTCCGCGGCCTGCGCAAGCAGTACGGTTCGTTCACCGCGGTCGACGGGGTCGACGTCGAGGTCGCCACCGGCGAGATCCTCGCCCTGCTCGGGCCGAACGGCGCGGGCAAGACCACCACGGTCGAGATCTGCGAGGGCTACCGCCGCCGCGACGCGGGCGAGGTGAGCGTGCTCGGTGTCGACCCGGCGAAGGGCGATGCTGCGTGGCGCGAGCGGGTGGGCGTGGTGCTGCAGACGTCGGGCTTCACCGAGGAGCTGACCGTGCGCGAGACCGTCGCCCACTTCGCCTCGTTGTACCGCAACCCGCGCGACATCGAAGGGCTGCTCGACGCGGTCGGCCTCACCGACAAGGCAAGTACGCGGGCGCGGCAGCTGTCGGGCGGGCAGCAGCGCCGCCTCGACGTCGCTGTCGGCGTGGTCGGTCGGCCCGAGCTCCTGTTCCTCGACGAGCCCACCACCGGCTTCGACCCCGAAGCCCGCCGCCAGTTCTGGGAGCTCATCCACCGCCTGCGCGACGAGGGCACCACCATCCTGCTCACCACCCACTACCTGGAAGAGGCCGAGGCGTTGGCCGACCGGGTGGCCGTCATCGTCGACGGACGTGTGGTCGAGGCCGCGTCGCCGCGGGTGCTCGGCGGACGCGACCAGGCCGCCACCATCGTCCGCTGGGTCGACGCCGATGGCCCCCACGAGGAACGCACCGACTCCCCCACTGCCCTCATCGCCCGCCTGTCACAGCAGCACGGCGGCGAAGTGCCCGAGCTGACCGTCAGCCGACCCACCCTGGAAGACGTGTACCTGCGCCTGATCGGGGCGGCGAAGTGAACGCCCGCACCATCGCCATCGGGCGCGGCCGTTGCGTGGTCGAGCTGAAGAACCTGTGGCGCAACCGGCAGGCGTTCGGGTTCACCATCCTGTTCCCGGTGATGATGCTGGTGCTGTTCGCCTCCATCTTCACCGGCACGGTCGACGGCACCGACGTGGAGGTCGGTCAGGTGTACGTCGCCGGCATCATGGGCTCGACGCTCATGTCCACCGGCTTCGTCAGCCTGGCCATCGGCATGTCCATCGAGCGCGAGTCGGGCATGTTGAAGCGGCTCGCCGGCACGCCCATGCCGAAGGCGTCGTACTTCCTGGGCAAGGTGGGCATGGTGCTCGTCACCGTCGCATTGCAGACCGTGCTGCTGCTGGCCTTGGGCATCGCGTTCTTCGGGCTGTCGCTGCCGTCGTCGCTGTCGTCGTGGCTCACGTTCGCGTGGGTGTTCGTGCTGGGTGTGGCGTCGTCCACGTTGCTCGGCATCGCCGTCGGCAGCTGGATCAAGGACGCCAAGTCGGCGCCCGCCGTGGTGAACCTGCCGTTCGTCGCACTGCAGTTCATCAGCGGCGTGTGGATCACCGTCACGCTGCTGCCGAACTGGCTCATCCACGTGTCGCAGGTGTTCCCGCTGCACTGGATCTGCCGCGGCATGCGCGCCGCGTTCCTGCCCGACTCGTTCAAGGCCGTCGAGACCGGCGGCGAGTGGCGCCTGGGCATGGCCGCCGTCGTGCTCGTCGCATGGTGCATCGCCGGCTTCGCCATCTGCACCCGAGCCTTCCGCTGGACCCGCGACTAGGCAGCTGCGGCCCGGGTTCGGCGAGACCGCGCCAGTTGCAGCACGAAGCAGGCAACTGCGAGGAACGTGAAGGTCACCGCGGCCACACGAATGATGTCGGTCGCTGATCCCAGCCGGCCGCTGAGCACCCATGCGATCCCGACGGCGAGACCCGCAGCGACCGAGGCGACCAACGTTCCTGTGGAGAAGGAAGTCACCGGGAACGGCTCGACCTGTTCGGCGCTGGTCGCCATCCAACGCGCACGTCCGTATCGGGCCATGAGCCACAGGCAAAGAGCCGTGCCCACCACGTGTCCCGCGTACTGGACGATCCGGAACACGGTCCATTCGCGGCCGAGGAAGTCGTCGAGGACGACGGTGTTGTACCAGTCCAGGTGCTGGGCGAACCAGCCCCATTCGTGCGTGAAGTGGTCGAGCAGTACGTGCGACAGCGCGCCGATGAGGGCGCTGACGGCGGCGACCGCCCACCGGAATCGGTGAACGCTCATCCCTCGATAATCGCGAAGTCGTAGCGGCCCGGCCGGCGGAAGATGATCCCAGAACACCGGCGACACCACTCGAGCGATCAACCACGACACCGCGAGCGTCACCGGCACGCAGAACAGCACCGCAGCCGGGAAAGCGTGTGCCCACACGCTGAACCGCGAGCCGTTGAGCACGTAGGCCATGTCCGGCGCCATCGAGCCCACGACCAGCGCAATTCCATCGGTCGACTCGGGCCACCGACGTGCGATCGGCAACACCGGTGCCTGATGGGCCAGGAACGTGACCGGCATCGAATCAGGGTACGCGATCTCGTCTCGGCCAGCACCTCACCCGCCGCAGGTCGTACTGGGCGGCCACATTCCCGGAAACCGGGAAGAATCCCGCCCAGACACCGATTTGGGAAGAATCCCGCCCAGAGCCCAGATGGCGTCTGCTCAGGCGGGGTCGTCGCGGACGATGCGGCCGGCGCGCACTTCGAGGGTGCGGGTGCGGGCGACGTTCGACAGCAGTGAACGGTCGTGGCTCACCAGCAGCACGGTGCCCTCGAACGTGGCGAGCGCCTGCTCGAGCTGTTCGATGGCCGGCAGGTCGAGGTGGTTGGTGGGCTCGTCGAGCACCAGGCAGTTCGAGCCCTTCGCCATCAGCAACGCCAGCACCAACCGGGTGCGCTCGCCGGGTGACAGCGACTCGGCCGAGCGGTTCACGTGCTCGGCGCCGATGCCGAACTTGGCCAGCAACGTGCGCGCCTCGGGCACCAGCATGCCCGTGGCGGCCATGAACGCCTGCAGCACCGTGGGCGCGTCGGCCAACTGGTGGCGGGCCTGCTCGAGCCGGCCGACCACCACGCCGGGGCCACGCCAGTGGTTGCCCGACGACACGGCCTCCTCGCCCAGCAGGGCACGCAGCAGCGTGGACTTGCCGGCGCCGTTCGGCCCTTCGATGACCACCTTCTCGCCGTAGTCCACCTGCAGGTCCACCGGGCCGAGCGTGAACGAGCCGTGCTCGACGGTGGCGTGTTCCAGCCGCGCCACCACTGCCCCACTGCGTGGTGCGGCGGCGATGACCAGACGCAGCTCCCAGCCTTCGCGTGGCTCCTCCACCACCTCCAGCCGTTCGATCATCTTCTCGGTGCGCGCCGCCTTGCCGGCCAGCTGCTCGCTCTGGTTGATCTTGAACGACTTGATGTTCTTGTCGTTGTCGTCGGGCTTCTTCTTCGCCTTCGACAGGCCCTGCGTGGCCCATTCGCGCTCTCGCTGCGAACGCCCGGCCAACGACGACCGCTTCGCGTCGTACTCCTCGTAGGCCTGCCGGGCGTGCAGCTTCGCCAGCTCGCGCTCGCGCAGGTAGCCCTCCCACCCGCCGGCCCAGCGGGTGGCCTGGTGGGTGAACTCGTCGAGCTCCACCACGTGGGTGACGGTGCGCTGCAGGAAGGTCCGGTCGTGGCTCACCAACACGCAGCCGGCGTTCAACTCGATGACGAACCGCTCCAGCCGGGCCAGCCCGTCCAGGTCGAGGTCGTTGGTCGGCTCGTCCAGCAGGAACACGTCGAAGCGGGCCAGCAGCAGTGCAGCCAGGCCTGCACGCGCCGCCTCGCCACCGGACAGCGACGGCATCATCTGGTGCAGCAGGTGGTCGCGCAGGCCCAGGTCGGCCCACACCTCACCCACGCGCGATTCGAAGTCGGCGGCACCCAGGGCGAGCCAACGGTCCAGTGCGTCGCTGTAGGTGTCGTCGGCACCTGGCACCCCGGCCGCCAGGTCGGCGGTCGACGCATCGAGCCGCTCCGACGCCTGCGCCACACCGGTACGGCGGGCCAGGTACGCCAGGACCGACTCGTCGCGGCGCTCGGGCTCTTGCGGCAGGTAACCGACGTTGGCCGACGCCGGCGACAGCTGCACGGTGCCCTTGTCGGGCGGCAGCAGCCCGGCCAGCACGCGCAGCAGCGTGGACTTGCCGACGCCGTTGGGGCCGACCAGGCCGATGCGCTGGCCGGGGTCGACGGCGAGTTCGACGTCGACGAGCAGGTGGCGGGCGCCGAGCGCCAGCGACAGGCCGCGGGCGTGAAGGGCGGCAGACATGAGGGAACCTCCGAGGACTCGAACGATACGGGCAGGGGTTCGCTCACATGCGCATGGCCCCAGTCTGGCGCGTGCCGCAATACCGTTCCAACGAAATGGAACCGAACACGGGGACACGGAGTGTTGATGGCGTGACCCTCACGTTCGACGAGTTCTGGGCGACGCAGCGTGACCGCATCGCCCGGGCGTTGGCGATGGCCATCGGCGACGCCGACCTCGCGGCCGATGCCGTGGATGAGGCGATGGCCCGGGCGTACCAACGCTGGTCGACCGTCGGCGGGCTGGAGCACCCGGCCGGCTGGGTGTACAGGGTGGCGTTGAACTGGACGCGCTCGTTCCACCGCCGGCGCCGGCGCACACCACCGGCGTGGGTGCTCAGCGACGGCAAAGGGCACGACGACCCGTCCATCGACCCCACCATCGTCCGCGCCCTGCACGACCTGCCCCAGGCCCAACGCGACGTGGTGGTGTGCCGGCTGCTGCTCGGCTGGTCCGAGGCACGCACCGCCGAAGCGCTGGGCACCCGGCCGGGCACCGTGAAGAGCCGCCTCTCGCGCGCCGTCGACACGCTCGCCGCCCGCTTGGACCACCTGGACCCGAAGGAGACCCTGCGATGACCGACCTCGACGACCGCAGCCGCCACATCGCCACGCTGCTCGATCACCACGGCACGACGCTCGACGTGCGCCCTGGCTCGCTGGAACAGGTTCGTCGGCGGGCGCGCCAACGACGTCAGCGTCGCACCGGAGGCGTGGGTGTGCTCGGCGCAGCAGCGGTCATCGGCGGTGTGGTCGCACTGGTAACACGCGACGGCGATCGCTCGGTCGTGCCCGCCGACACGACCACCGCCGACACGACGACGGTCGACAGCACCGCGCCTCACTCGCCCGACGAGCAGGTCGCACTCGCCAAGGGTTCGACCGGCGAACGGGTGGCCCGCGTGCAGGACCGACTGCGAGCGCTCGGCTTCGACCCCGGGCCTTCGGACGGTGTGTTCGGCGAGCAGACCGAGCAGGCCGTGTGGGCGTTCGAGGGCCTCGTGCTGGGCCGCACCTGGCAGGAGCAGACCGGCGTGCTCGACGAGCGCTCACTGCACACGCTGTTCGACCCCGGCGCCACCCCGATCGTGCCGCTGCGACCCGAGGCCGGCGACCACACCGAGATCCACCTGGACCTGCAGACGTTGGCGGTGTTCCACGGCGACACGCCGGTGCTGGTCACCCACATCTCGTCGGGCAGCGGCGAGACGTGGTGCGAGGTCATCACCTGGGACACCGACGACAAGGGCCAGCCACTGCCCGAGCCGCTGCAGAAGGACGTCTGCGGCGTGTCGAAGACCCCGGGCGGGGTGTTCCAGTTCTACCGACGCCATGAGGGCGACCGCCAGGGCTCGCTCGGCGGCATGCACAACCCGGTGTACTTCAACTACGGCATCGCCGTGGCCGGCGCACAGAACGTGCCCCGCCAACCCGTGTCACGCGGCGGCATCCGCATCCCCATGGCCATCGCCGAGTACTTCCCCACGCTGGTGGAGAACAAGGACTTCGTGTTCGTGTGGGACGGGGTGAAGGAGCCCGAGCAGCAGACGCGGAACGACATGCTGCCGGTGTTCATCTACCCGAACCCTGACGCCCCGGCAACGACTGCTGCAGGGTGAGCACCTCGGCGAACAGGTCGCCGTGCTCGGCCACCCGGTCGAGCACGTCGTGGTAGTCGAAGCGCAGTTCCAGGTCGCCCTCGGCGCACGCTTCCACCTCGTCCCACGTGACCGGCGTGCTGCACGTGGGCTCGGGGCGGGCACGCATGGAGTACACGCCGGCGGTGGTCTTGTGCCGGCTGTTCTGGCTCCAGTCGATGAACACCTTGCCGGGCCGCTGGGCGCGGGCCATCTCGGTGATGATGGTGTCGCGGTGCTGCCGTTCGAGCAGCTGCCCCACGGCCAGCGCGAACTCACCCGCCAACTGGTGCGTGCACGGCGTGTTCAGCGGCACGTACAACTGCAGCCCCTTCGAGCCCGAGGTCTTGCAGAGCCCGCGCAGCCCGACGGCGGCCAGCACGTCGCGCACCAGCAGCGCCGCAGCGCAGCACTCGCGCATCGCGGCCGGGGCGCCGGGGTCGAAGTCGAACACCACCGCGCGCGGCGTCTCCAGGTCGGCCGAGAGCGCCATGGGCACGTGCAGTTCGATGGCGGCCATGTTCGCCGACCACACCAGCGCGGCCGCCTCGTCGAACCGGCAGTACGGCACCTCGCCGTTGCGGTCGCCGGGGCCGACGGCGGTGTCCATCCACGGCGGCCGGTGCTTGGGGCAGCGCTTCTCGAAGAACCCGTCGGACTCGACGCCGTCGGGGAAGCGCTTGAGCGTGATGCACCGCCCGGCCAGGTGCGGCAGCATGACCGGCGCGATGGCCGAGTAGTACGCGATGACCTCGCCCTTGGTGGTGCCCGTCTGCGGGTACAGCACCTTCTGCAGGTTCGAGAGCTTCACGTCGCGATCACCGACGCGCACGCTCTGCGTGGTGCCGCTCATGGAGCAACCGCGGCGGTCACGCCGACTTCTTCATCCGCTTCTGGTCGGCGACCTTCGCGGTGACCTTCACCCCGGGCTTCTTCGCCGGGGTGGCCGCCGCCTTCTTCGCCGGAGCCTTCTTCGCCGGTGCCGCACGCTTGGCCGCCGGCTTCGCGGCGCGCTTGGCGGCCGGAGCTTCCTCGGCTTCGTCGGCGCCACCACCCGACGGGTGGCGACCACGCGCCTCCTTGGCCGCCTTCACGCTGGCCTCCAGGGCGGCCATCAGGTCGACCACCACCGGGCCGCGCTCGGGCGCGACCGGCGTGTCGAACACCTCGCCGGCGGCCTTGCGTTCGATGAGCGCCAGCACCTGCTGGCGGTGCGTGTCGTGGTACTTCGTGGGGTCGAACGAGCCGGCGAGCGATGCCACCAGCGACTCGGCCATCTCGACCTCGCGGTCCGACACCTCGATGCCCGACACGTCGTCGAGCCCGTCGATGGACGATGGCGCCACCACTTCGTCGGCGAACGCCATGGTGTTCATCATGAGCATGCCGTTCGAGGCGCGCAGCGCGGCGACGTACTGCTTGTTGCGCATGACGAAGCGGCCAATGGCCACCTTGTTCGACGCCTCCATGGCCCGCGCCAGCAGCGCGTACGGCTTCGGGTTCTTCTCGGGCGCCACGATGTACGGGGCGTCGAAGTACACGGGATCGATCTCGTCGAAGTCGACGAATTCCTCGAGGTCGATCGAGTGCGTGGGGATGGGCACGAACGGCTCGAGCTCGTCGGGGTCGACCACCACGTAGCTGCCCTTGGAGATCTCGTAGCCCTTCACGATGTGCTCGTCGGGCACGTCCTCACCGGTCGCGGCGGACACCTTCTTCAGGCGGATGCGCGACATCGTCCGCTCGTCGAGCTGGTTGAACGCGACGTTCTTGCGGTGCACTGCGTTGTACAACTTCACGGGGATCGCGACCAGGCCGAAGCTGATCGTCCCATTCCAGACGGGTCGGGGCATACCGCATTGTGCCTCACGGAGGGTGCTCGGTAAACCCCTGAGGCGGTCGGCGCTAGCCGGCGAGCACGGCTCGGGCGACCAGATCGGTGCCGAACGCAGTGAGGATGGCCAGGTACAACAGGCCCGTGGCGGCCATGACCGCCGAGTAGTAGCGCTCCTTCAAGGCGGCCTTGGTGACCTGCACGAGCACGATGGTGGTGATGGCACAGGCCACCCAGAACCACCCGAGCTGGCCGGCGTAGCCGTCGTCGATGCTCCCGCTGAACACGGCGAACATGCCGACGGGCAGCAGCATGGCCACCACTTCCACCGGCCACACCCAGCCCAGTGCCCGCACCAGCTCGTTCAGGTGACGGCGGGGCAGGCCCGGCTGCACCAGGTACCAGTGGCCCAGCAGCATGGCGTCGGTGACCGCACCCAGGAACAGGGCCCCGGCGAACGTGCGCAACAACGAGGTGAACGGGTTCGCCCCCACGTCGCTCGCCGCGTCGAGCGCGGCGGCGATGAGGCCGGGGATGGCCACGATGGGCGCCACCAGGTCCAGGATCGGCGGGAACTCGGGACCGTGCTCGCCCGGGCCGCGGTCCTCGACCGAGCGCTCGATGCCGGTCATCGCGGAAATTCTTTCGGTGCGCCGATCGTGCTCCGCATCGGCTCCCGACACCCCCGCTCTGCGGCGCACGACCGACACGACGAGGGCCACCAGGGCGGCCGCCACCACGGCCAGTGAGCTGGCCTCACGCATCGGCACCACGCCGAAACGGAACCCACACCACGCGCCGAGTGCCGCGAGCAGGAGGTACGTGCCGCGGAGCAGCCAGCCGTAGCCGATGCCCACCTCACGACGCCGCGTCGTGAACCAGAGGAAGAACAATCCGCCGGCCGACCACTGCAGCAGGACCGTGGCGGCGTCGAGTCGGATCACGCCACGAGGCTAGGAAGAATTTCGTACGAAGCGCCAAACGTTCATGTCACAACCGTCGTGTCACTGTCGATGTGCAGCAGGAACTCCCGTCCGGCCCACATCGACATCGCCGTGATGACGTCCGCAGCCCGCGCCGACGTGAGCACGGTGGTGTGAATCACTCAGCCCGCCACCGATGACCAGCCATGCTCCCGCCCGCCAGGTGGGTCGTCGGTGGCGGCGAGTGATCGACCGGTCCCTTCTGGTCGACCCGCCGCCGCTTCGGCCGTCACACGCCGTACGCTCGTGCCCCGTGTCCCGTCGTGGCCTCACCCTCCTGGCGCTCAGCGCCGTCCTGCTCGTCGGCTGCGGCACCGGGCCGCGTGCCCACTTCGCCGACGACCCCGCCTTCGCCCTGGAAGGGCAGACGGGCGACCCGGCCATCGACGCGGTGCTGAGCAAGCTCGACGCGGCCACCACCGGCCCGGCGACCGCCGCGTACACCATCCTCACGAAGTACGGGAACATCACCCGCCCAGCCGTCGTCGTGCTCTCGCCCGGCAAGCGCAGCATCAGCATCGACAACACGCACTACATCCAGACCGAGGACATCGCCGCCACCTGCACCGTCGAGCCGGCCGCGTGCGTGAAGGGGTTCGACAAGACGCGCATCAGCGACACGTCGGTCACCTACGACTTCTACGCGAAGGACACGGCCACCCGGCTGCGGCGCAACGCAGCGGCGAAGATCGGTCCCGCCGTTGCCAGCACGCAGAACATCGCCGGCCAGAACGCCACGTGCGTCGACGTGCCGGTCACCGGTGGCACCGCCGTCTACTGCGCGCTCGACAGCGGGCTGCTGGCCAAGCTCGACGACGGGGCGGTGCTCGTCACGCTCACCCTGTACGGCGAGACCGCCGACGTGAACAACTTCGTACCGCCAGCCCCTATCGCACCGTGACCGTGTGCGTGTCGGTGCCGCTGCGCAGCAGTCGGCCCGGACGGGCAGCCAGCAGCTCGCCGTGCTCGACGCACGGCACACCGTTCACCAGCACGTGGTGCACGCCCACGGCCTCGCCGTAGACCCGACCCGCGCCGCCGGGCAGGTCGAACTTCATGGCCACCGGGCCGGGGCCGATGGTGGCCGGGTCGAACACCTGCAGGTCGGCGCAGCGACCTTCCGCCACGCGGCCGCGCTCGTGCAACCCGTACAGGTCGGCCGGCGCACCGGTCAGGTAGTGCACGGCCTCTTCCAGAGGCAGCAGTTCGCGCTCGCGCACGGCGCGGGCGATGAGCGTGGTGCTGTAACTGAAGCTGTCGATCATGTCCAGGTGTGCGCCCGCGTCGCTGGCGCCCACCACGGCGCGGTGGTCGCGCCACACCTCCACCCGTCGCGCCCACGTGGCGTCGTCCTGACCGCGGTCCTGGTTGGCGATCACGGTGCGCAACCCGTCGGCGACCACGATGTCGCACAGCACGTCCCACGGCTCGCGCCCCAACTCGCGGGCGATGTCGCCGATGATGCGGCCCTCGTACGGCTTCCACTCGTCGCTGAACGTCTCGAGCACCCAGTAGCCGGCCCAGTTGGCAATGGACCGCTGCACACCGTCGGTGGACTGGGCCAGACGGTCCCACTCGGCGCGCATGGCCGGGTCGCGCAACTGGCGCAGCTTGTCGTCGACGGGCAGCGCCATGAGCGTGTCCCAGCCGTGGAGGATGTCGAGGATGAACCCGCTGGTGAAGTTGAGGCGCAGGCGGAAGGTGTCGGGCAACGTGAGCGCCAGCACACGACCGCCCTCGGCCGCGGCGATGTCGAACCCGGCCAGCTGGTGCTGCACCAGGTCCCAGTTCTGCGCGTACACCTGCAACAGGTTCCAGTTCAGCGGACGGTTCGCCGCCGCGCTCATGGCACCCATCAGCCGGAACGTGTCGTCGCTGAACTGGCCCACCGCGGGGATGAACTCGAGCTGCGTGCCGGGGAACTCGCTCACCACCGCGCACAGGGCGAGCAGTTCGTCGCGACTGGCCGCGCGTGACGGCACCGGGTAGCCCAGGTGGTCGTTGTGGCTGGGCGACCAGGTGCTGGTGAAGCCCATGCCGCCGGCGGCCAGGCCGGCGCGCAGCAGCGTCTTCATCTGCTCCACCTCGTCGGCGGTGGCGTGGCGCTGCGTGGCGTCGTCGTGCATCACCACGCGTCGCAACGCACTGTGGCCCACCATGAAGCCGGCGTTGGGCATGAGCGTGCCGTCGAGGCGGTCGAAGTACTCGGCCGACGTGCCCCAGTTCCAGGGCACGCCCTGCTGCAGGCTCTCGAGTGGCATGCCCTCCACGCGGGCGAGCATGCGCATGAGGTAGTCGGCGTCGTCGGCGCGCACCTGGCCGCCGCCCACTGCGGTGAGCGGGGCGATGGTGAAGCCGCAGTTGCCGCCCATGACCGTGGTGACGCCGTGCAGCGGCGACGGGCTGAGCGTGGGGTCCCAGAACGCCTGCGCGTCGTAGTGGGTGTGCAGGTCGATGAAACCCGGCGCGACCACCAGGTCGGTGGCGTCGATGGTGCGTTCGGCCGTGTCGTCGACCGTGCCCACGGCGACGATGCGACCGTCGCGCACACCGACGTCGGCGCGGCGGGGCGCTGCCCCCGTGCCGTCGACGACCGTTCCTCCGGTGATCTTCAGATCGAGCACAGCTCCCCCTCAGTCGGCGAACCAGCTGCCGTGGAATCCCCGCGGCAGGCGTTGCGGCAACGGTACGACGGCGAGGGGTGCCGCGGACATGTCGGAGGCGTCGAGCACCACGAACGACGACCGCTCGGTCGCCACGTCGTGCACGTACGTGACCAGACAACCCTCGTCCTCGGCGGCGTCGGCATGTGCCGGCACGAACACGGGCTCGCCGCTGATGGCGGTCGGGCCGAACGAGTGCGTGGTGCGCGCCCCGGTCTGCAGGTCGTACTTCACCAGCCCGCTCGCCGCGTCGAAGCGACGGTCGTCGGGCACCACCGGCGCCACCGCCCAGCCGTAGCGGTTGGGCAACCCGCAGCGGCGGTCGTCGATGCGCGGGAAGGCGTGGTCGATGTCGTCGAGCAACTCCTCCTTCACCTCACCGGTGTGCAGGTCGAACCGCCAGCGGTGCATGAGCGACGGCTCGAACTTGTCGTTGCCCTGCGCCCACATGGTCTCGTGGCGACCACCGTCCAGCCACACGTAGCGGCCGTCGGGTCCGTCGTCCCACGCGTTCATGATGTGGAACACGTAGCACAGCGACACGTCGAACCACTGCGGCTCGGCACCCTCGCGAGCGCGGTCGCGGTGCAGCAGGCCGATGCGCGCGCCGTACTCGGGCTGCCACGCGAACGGCATGCCGCCCGACATGGCGAGCGCCAGGTCGAACACCACCGGCAGGTCCAGGAAGATCGCGTAGTGGCGGCTGATGGCGAAGTCGTGCACCATCGTCGGACCGCCCACCCGGATGGGCTGGGTGTGCACCAGGTTCCCGTCGCCGTCGAGCACGTGGTACGTGACGAACGGTGCGTTGATGAGCTCGTACCCGAAGAAGTGCATCTCGCCCGTCTCGGGGCACACGTGCGGGTGTGCGGTGAACGGGGTGCGCAGCGCACCACCGAAGTCGCACGGCCCCAACGTGTCCAGCTCGGGGCTGATCTCGTTGGGCAGGCTGCCTTCCTCCAGGGCGAAGATGCGGCCCGCATGGCGAACGATGTGCGTGTTGGCCACGCCGACGGTCAGGTCGGCCTCGCCGGTGTTCGGGTCGCGCCGGCGCGCCCCTTCGAGCGTCCGCGTGCGCACCCACCGGTTGCGGTACCACTCGGCCTTGCCGTCGCGCACGCGCAGACCGTGCAACATGCCGTCGCCGGCGAACCAGTGCGGCGAACGGCCGCTCTTCGGGTTGGGCCCGTTGCGGATGTACGTGCCGTTCAACCAGTCGGGGATGGAGCCCTGCACCGGCAGGTCGAACGCGTCGACCTCGTCGATGATCGGCGCGTAGCTGCCGCGCAGATGGAAGGGCAGGCGGGCCGTGCCGGGTTCGTCGAGTGCCGTCATCCACCCAGCATCGCGCACCCCCGAAGGGGTGTGATCAGCCGAGCTGGACGAGGGCGTGGTCGGCGTGGTTCATGGGAAGGGGGCCGCCGTCGGTGGCGACCACGATGTCCTCCAGGCGCATGCCCCACTTGCCGGGCACGTAGATGCCGGGCTCGACGCTGAACGCGTGGCCGGCGGCGATGGGCAGCTCGTTGCCCTCCACCATGTACGGGTCCTCGTGGGCCTCCATGCCGATGCCGTGCCCGGTGCGGTGGATGAAGTACTCACCCCAACCGGCGTCGGCGATGACGGCCCGCGACGCGCGGTCGACGTCCTGGCAGGCAGCGCCCACCACACCGGCCGCAACGCCCGCGGCCTGCGCGGCGTGCAGCACGGCATAGGCCTCGGCCACCTCGGCCGGCGGCTCGCCCAGGGTGACGCAGCGGGTGATGTCGCTGCAGTAGCCGGCCATGGTGCCGCCGAAGTCGCACAGCACCAGTTCGCCCTCGCGGATGACCCGCGGGCCGGCGTGGTGGTGCGGCGAGGCGGCGTTCTCGCCGGCGGCGACGATGGCGAAGTTCACCACGTCGTGCCCTTCGGCGATGAGGCGGGCCGAGATGTCGGCGCTGACCTCGGCCTCGGTGCGACCGACCATGGGGATGTCGCCGGCGTGCAGCTGCGCGGCCACGCGATCCGCAGCGGCACCGGCCGCCTGCAGCGCGGCGATCTCGGCGGCGTCCTTGCGCATGCGCAGGTCGTTCATGACCGCGGTGCCGCGCACGTAGGTGGTGCGGTCCGACGGCCAGTGGCCGAGCAGCTCGACCAGGAACCGCGCCCACATGGTGTCGCCCACCGCCGCGACCGTCGGACGGCCCACGAGCGACGCGACGATGGCCACCGGATCGTCGGTCTCGTTCCAGGGGCGCAGCGTGAACGCACCGGGCTGCTCGACCACCCGCGGCGCCTCGAGCCGCGGGATCACCAGCGTGGCCTCGCCGTCGCGGGGTACCACCAGCATGGTGAGCCGCTCGAGCGGCATCGCCTCGTACCCGGTGAGGTAGGGCAGATCACTGCCCACCGACACGAGCAGCGCATCGACACCGTTCGCATCCATGCTGGCGCGGGCCCGGGCGAGACGATCGAGGTACACCGCACTGCCGGACGGGTTGGTGGACGAGGTGCTGGTTCCGTGGGTCACGCGACCATTCTGCCAACCGACGGCGGCCGTATGCTCGACGTGTGCGGACTCGAGTGCTGGCCGGTGTGGTGTTGCTCGCGACCCTGGCCTCGGGGTGCGTCGTGCGTGATGCGGGCGTGCGCGCCACGCAGTCCGGTGAGGGCGGCGGCAGCACAGGGCTGTTCCCCACCGAACCCGGTGCCACCACCGACACCACTCCCACGCCCGAGCCCACCTACGACATCGTCGACGGCGTGGTCGACTTCGGTGAGAAGGGCCCGCAGCACCCCGGGTACGACGGCTTCCTGACCACCGCGTTCGGCGACATCCAGGGGTACTGGAGCGAAGCCTTTCCGGCCACCTACGGCAAGGACTGGGAGCCGTTGTCGGGCGGCATCTACGCGGCGTACCCCAGCCGCACGTCCGACATCCCCGGCTGCGGTAGCCCCACGTCGAGCTACGACGACGTGAAGGCCGGCACCGCGTTCTACTGCATCGACGGCGACTTCATGGCCTACGACGACGCCGACGGACTGCCCGGCCTGGTCGAGTTGTTGGGCAAGGAGGCCGTCGCCATCGTGCTCGCCCACGAGTTCGGTCACGCCATCCAGGCCCGGGCCGGCGAGTGGGACCAGCCCGGTGTGCTGAAGGAGCAACAGGCCGACTGCTTCGCCGGCGCATGGGCCGCGCACGTGGCCGCGGGAGAGAGCGACACCATCCGCTTCGACGACGCCGCCGTGCGCGCCGGCCTCATCGCCATGCTCTACGTGCGCGACCCCATCGACGGCAACGGCCTGGCCGACCCGCTCGCGCACGGCACCGGGTTCGATCGCGTGGGCGCGTTCCAGGACGGCTTCGAGGGCGGCGCCGCGCGCTGCCGCTCGTTCTTCACCGAGGATCGCATCGCCGGCATGATCGACATCCCGTTCGATCCCGAGGACCCGGGCGCCGGCAATCTGCCGCTGGTCGACACCGACCCCGAGCACACCGACGGGGCGATCGACATCGTCACGCTCATCCCCGGCAGCCTCGACGACTTCTGGACGAACCTCGCCGCTGCGAACGACGTGCCGTTCACGCCGCCGACGTTCGAGCCGTTCGCCGGCACGGGCCCGTACCCCACGTGCGACGGCATCGCCGACGACGCGTGGGTGAACGCGGTGCGCTTCTGCGCGGCCGACAACACCATCCATTGGGACCAGGACTTCGCCACCGGCCTGTCGGTCGACGAGCTCACCGGCGACATGTCGGTGGGCTACCTGTTCTCGAACGCGTACGCGGCGGCCATCCAGTCGGCCATCAACAGCCAGGTGCAGGGCGAGCAGCGCGCGTTGTTCGCCGACTGCCTCACGGGCGCGTGGGTGGCGTCCATCGTGCCGCCCATTCCCGAGGACCGCGCCAGTCAGCTGGTGCTGTCGGCGGGCGACCTCGACGAGGCCATCGTCGCGGCCATCGCCACGTCCGACGAGCGAGTCGACACCGACGTGAACGGCAGCGCGTTCGAGAAGATCAGCGCGTTCCGCACCGGTGTGCTGGGCGGGTTGAACACCTGCAACACCACATTCGGCTGACGGGTTCGGCTGAGCGGGCGACCCCGCCGTATCAGGCCCCGCTGGTCGTGGTGGTCGACGACGACGTGGTCGTGGTGGGCTTCGGCTTCACCGTGGTCGTGGTGGTGGGCGTCGGCTTCTTCGTGGTGGTCGTGGCCGGCAGCGTCGTGGTGGTGCTCGTGGTGCTGCTGGTGGACGTGGTGGCGTCGGGGTTCGGGTAGTTGAACACCGGCAGCATGTCCTTCTTCGACTGCTGCTCGGGCTCCTTCTTGCCGTCCCACACGAACACGTAGTCCTTGTTCTTCACCAACGAGGGGAAGTAGTCGGCGATGTACATGGGGATGCGGATGCACCCGTGCGACGCCGGCGCGTCGGGCACGTTCTTCGCACCGTGCACGGCGATGCCGTAGTTGAAGTACACAGGGTTCCACATGCCACCCAGGGGTCCCTGACGGTTGCCCTCGTAGCGTCGGTAGAACTGGAACACGCCGCCCGGCGTCTTCGACACGCCGCAGACGTCCTTCTTCACCGGCTCGGGCAACGGCTGGCCCTTGTCGTCGGTGTCCTGGGTGATGATCTCGCACCAGGTCTCGCCGGTGCCCGACGAGATGTGGGTGATGAGCGTCGGCTTGTCGTCGGTGAAGACGATGGCCGCCTGCAACGGCAGGTAGATCTCCATGTGGGTACTGCCCACGCCCTGCGGACGCCGCGGCTGGAACACCAGCGGGTCCTGCATGAGCTGCCAGGTGTCGTTGTCGAGCTCGCCGGTCTGCTGGTCGTACGCACGCTGCAGGACCAGGCCTTCGAACGCCCACAGGGCCTGCTGGGTGCCGGTGCCGAACTGGCCGTCGATGGGGCCCGGGTCGAAGCCGAAGTCCTTCAGTCGCTGCTGCATGGCCTTCACCTCGTCGCCAAAAACGCCCTTGCGCAGGGTCTGGCTGAGCTGCGTCTTCTGCGCGGCCGGGTCGGTCTTGACGACCACGTTCGGCTGCGTGCTGATGGGCACGCTGAGGTCGGCGTTCACCGAACCAGGGTTCGGGCCGGGCGCCGCGTTGGTGGGGTCGTCGCTGCCCGAGAACCCTGCGAACACGACCACTGCAAGCACGCCACCTGCCGCGATGGCGGGCGCCCACCGCTTCCACGGGGACGGCGGCGGCGCTGCGGGGCGCCGGTGCGGCTGTTGAGGGGGACGACTGTTCACGATGCTCCGGAATTGCTTGCGTGATGAATCTACCAAGGGATCTGATCAGGGACAGGTCAGCCTCCACCACCTTCCGTGAGTAGTTCACCACACCTCGCTACGGGCTTGAGACCGTGCCCACAAAGGGCGTAGGCCGCGCGGCTCATTCAGGTTCAGGCCTCTGGTCAAGGAAGGCGCTTGACCTTATGGTCTCCCGTTGTGGGAGCAACTAAGGCGGGGAACACTATGAGTGGTCGTTTTCGTACCCGGAGGTCAGCCGGGGCGGTTTTGGCATTGGCGATGCTGACGGGTGGCATCTTGACGGTGGCGGCGGGTCGTACGCCCGCCAGCGCGCAGGCCGTGCGGCCGGCGGTGCCGCAGCGGATCAACCTGACCCAGCACGATCTGGAGTTCATCCTGACCCAGATCCAGATCTCGGAGGCGCACCCGGACGGGACCGGGCTGCTGTGCACCGCCCCCGACGCGCTCACCAACGTGGCCGCCTGCGCCACGGCCGTCCCGAACATCAACCGGGCGTTCGGCCTGCGCCAGACGAACGGCGAGCACAACAACCTGGTCGACAACCAGAGCCTCTACGGCTCCGCCGACCAGACCTTCCCCCGCCTCACCAAGGCGGTCTACGGCAAGGCCGACGGCCTGACGTTCGACCCGGACGGCAGCGGTCCGCTGCAGGTGGGCGACGCGACCAGCTACGAGCAGAACTCGGGCATCGTGGTCGACAAGGACCCGCGCATCATCAGCAACCTCATCAGCGACCAGACCGAGCACAACCCGGCCGCCGTCGCCGCCGCCGCCGAGACCCAGGGTCACGGCTTCGGCGCCACCACCGTCCTGGTCGACCAGGACCGCAACCCCGACACGCCGAAGATCAAGCAGTACTCGCTGCCCAACGTCGCCCCCGACGCCGGCTTCTCGGCCTCGTACAACTCGCTGTTCACGCTGTTCGGTCAGTTCTTCGACCACGGCCTCGACCTCGCCGCCAAGGGCGGCAGCGGGTCGGTGTTCGTGCCCCTGCAGCCCGACGACCCGCTGTACATCCCCGGCAGCGCCACCAACTTCATGGTGCTCACCCGGGCCACCAACCTGCCCGGCCCCGACGGCGAGCTCGGCACCGCCGACGACATCAAGGACGCCACCAACCAGGTGACGCCCTACATCGACAACAACCAGACCTACACGTCGCACCCGTCGCACCAGGTGTTCCTGCGTGAGTACGCGCTCGACGAGAACGGCAAGCCCGTCTCCACCGGCCGCCTCCTCACCGGCGCCGATGGTGGCCTGCCCACGTGGACCGACGTGAAGAACCAGGCCCTGAACCTGCTCGGCATCCAGCTGGAGGACAGCGACGTCGGCAACGTGCCGCTCATCGCCACCGACGCCTACGGCAAGTTCATCCCCGGCGTCGACGGTTACCCGCAGCTGGTCATGGGCGACAACACCCTGTTCGAGGGCCGTCCCGACTCGCCCGTGTCGCCCAGCGCGCTCGGTTCGCTGCGCACCGGCCACGCCTTCCTGAACGACATCGCCCACCACGCCGCCCCCGGCACGTGGGACGACGACCACGACCCGTCGACGCCGCCCGTCGCCCAGACGCCCGACACCGACCCGGGTACCACCGACGACCAGCTGCCCGGCACGTACGACGACGAGATGCTCGGCGCCCACTACATCTGCGGCGACGGTCGTTGCAACGAGAACATCGGCCTGACGTCCATCCACGACATCTTCCACAGCGAGCACAACGGCCTCATCGACCAGCTGAAGGAGCTCATCCCCACGCTGCCGCTCAGCTCGCCCGCGCAGATCGCGGCGTGGGTCATCCCCGGCACGAACGGTGCATGGAACGGCGAGCGCCTGTTCCAGGCCGCCAAGTTCGTGAACGAGATGGAGTATCAACACATCGCCCTCGGCGAGTTCGCCCGGGCCATCCAGCCCAACGTCGACCTGTTCGGCGGCTACGACCCGTCGTTCAACCCGGCCATCACCGCCGAGTTCGCCCACGCCGTCTACCGCTTCGGTCACTCCATGCTCACCGAGACCATGGCCCGCACCAACGCCGACGGCAGCAGCAACGACATGTCGCTCATGGCGGCCTTCCTGAACCCGACCGCCTTCAACGACGGCGGCTCGGCCGGCCACCTCACCAACCAGCGGGCCACCGGCTCGATCATCCGCGGCATGGTCAGCCAGCGCGGCGAGGAGATCGACGAGTTCATCACCGAGGCGCTGCGCAACAACCTGGTCGGCCTGCCGCTGGACCTGGGCACGCTGAACATCACCCGTGCCCGCAGCGAGGGCATCGCCCCGCTCAACCAGTTCCGCCGCGAGCTGTTCACCGGCACCATCGCCGGTGCGGCCGGCAACACCCAGCTCAAGCCGTACCACGACTGGACCGACTTCGGCATGGCGCTGCGCCACCAGGCCTCGCTGGTGAACTTCATCGCCGCCTACGGCCAGCACCCCAGCATCCTCGCCGCCACCACCAACGACGAGCGTCGTGCGGCGGCCCAGGACATCATCGACCTGGTCACCCCCGACGCACAGGACTTCCTCGACGGCACGGGCACCTGGGCCAACGTCGACGGCAAGAGCATCACCGGCCTGGAGGACGTCGACCTGTGGATCGGTGGCCTGGCCGAGGCCCCGCCGCTGTTCGGCGGCATGCTCGGCAGCACCTTCAACTACGTCTTCGAGACGCAGATGGAGGCCCTGCAGGGCAACGACCGCATGTACTACCTCATGCGCACCGAGGGCCTGCCGCTGCTGGCCGAACTGGAGGGCACGACGTTCTCCGACCTCATCCGTCGCAACACCGACGCCGTCAACATCCCCGGCGCGGCGTTCACCCGCAGCGACTACACCTTCGACCTGAGCGCGCAGACGAACCCCAGCGGCATCGTCGACGACCCGAGCACCCCGTACTTCGAACCCAACCTCGACGGCGTGTCGAAGCTCGTCCGCATGAGCGACGGCACCATCCGCCTCACCGGCAAGGGCACCACCGAGAACCACAGCACCTGGATCGGCACCAACGGTGACGACAAGGTCCGTTCGGCCGAGGGCGACGACTCGCTGTGGGGCAACGACGGCAACGACCGCCTGGAAGGCGGCGTCGGTGCCGACGCGATCGAGGGCAACGACGGCAACGACGTCCTCACCGACATCAGCGGCAACGACACCATCTCCGGTGGCAATGGCAACGACGTCATCAACCCCGGCAACGGCCTCGACATCCTCCTGGGCGAGAACGGCGACGACGCCATCATCGGCGGCGTCGACGACAAGGAGGCCATGGGCGGCGCCGGCGACGACCTGTTCTACGGCAGCTCCGGCATCGACACCGTCACCGGCGGCCTGGGCCAGGACTGGGCCGAGGGCGCCCTCGGCAGCGACTTCCTGGCCGGCGACGACCTCTCCGAGTTCCCGCCCACCGACGGCGACGACGACGTCCTCATCGGCGGCGGCGGCGACGACCGGTACCACGCCGACGGCGGCATGGACATCATGGTCATCGGCAACGGCGTCGACAACAGCGTCGGCGGCCTGGGCTTCGACTTCGCCACCTACTCGCGGTCCACCGTGAAGGCGTTCGGCGACCTCAGCCTGCCCCCGCTGGTCGGCGGCGGCGCCGCCAACCCCCGCGACCGGTTCAGCCTGGTCGAGGGCATCAGCGGCAGCCCGCTCGACGACACCCTGCGCGGCGACGATCGCCTGAAGGCGGCCAACCAGGAGCTCACCCAGAAGAACCTCGACGAGATCAGCGGTCTGGAGGACCTGCTCCGCCGGGCCACCATGCTGGCCCCGCAGGGAAGCCTGAACATGTTCACCGGCGACGACATGGTGTTCGGCGCTGCCGGCTCCGACCTGCTCGAGGGCGGCGGCGGCAACGACTTCATCGAAGGCGACGCCAGCCTCGACGTGCACCTCGAGTGCACGCTCAGCAACGGCCTGCCCATCATCGTCAACTCGCTCGCCGACGTGCAGCAGCAGCTCCTCGCCGGCCAGCTCGACCCGGGCACCTGCGACATCAAGCGTGAGATCAGCTACAGCAACGCCGGCATCGACACGGCCGTCTTCCGCTGCCCCATGGACCAGTACGTCATCGGCACCATGCCCGACGGCCTCACCGTGGTCACCCACATCCCCTCCACCCTCGGTGGTGGCGGTGGCGGCGGTGGCGGTGCGGTCGGCGGCGGCGGCACGGGCTGCGCCGGTGGCGGCGGTGGCGGTGGCGGTGGCGGCGGTGTTGCACCCAACACCACCGTCGGCGAAGGCACCGACATCCTGCTCGACGTCGAGTTCGCCCAGTTCCCCGACGGCCTCGTCGACCTGAGCCCGCAGGGCCCCGGTGCCGACGGTTCGCCCACGGGCTCCGTGGCGATCGACAACCTCTTCCCGGTGATCGGCGACACGCTGTCGGTCATCCCCAACGTGGTCGACCCCAACGGCTTCGACCCGACCATCGCCTCGGTGCTGTGGCAGAGCTGGGACGGCGTCACGTTCGACCCGCAGGCCCCCGGCTTCCCGCTGTGGACCGACCTCAACGTGGGCGACACCTACGTGGTGCAGCCGAGCGACCTGGGCAACCAGATCCGTGCCATCTACGGCTTCACCGACAACGCCGGCAACACCGAGGCCGTGCCGTCGGATCCGACGGCTGCGGTCACCGGCAACGTGGTGTTGCCGCCCTCGGCCACCATCACGCTCGGCGTGCCGGCCGTCGTCGACGCCACCAACATCACGGTCACGGGCCTGTTCATCGACGGCAACGGCCTGCCCATCGTCGGCACCGACATGGCGTTCTTCATGGACGACATCCCGGTGGGTACCGCCGTCACCGACGGCACCGGCACCGCGACGCTGCCGCTCGTGCTCACCGACGCGGTCGACACTGCCCACGTCTTCACGGCGGTGGCGGTCGACCCGTTCCCGCTCGACCCGGCGTTCACCACCATCACCTCGCTGCCCGAGGCCCGGATCTTCCAGTACCCGGCAGCCGCGATGCTCTCGGCGGGCACCGTCACCGAGGGCAACAGCCCCGACATCGCCGTGCTCAGCGCCACCATCTCGATCGATCGGGTGATGGCCACCGACACGCCGGTCGACTGGGCGGCGGTCGCCAACACGGCCACCGACGGCGTCGACTTCACCGCCGCCGCCGGCACGGCCATCGTGCCCGCCGGTGCCACGAAGGTGGACGTCACGGTCGACGTCATCGGCGACGGACTGGTGGAGGGCGACGAGACCGTCGACTTCAACGTGACGGGCTCGACGGTGGCACTCACCGATCCGCTCGCCCTCGCCCTCAGCGCCACCATCGTCGACGACGACCTGCCCAACCTCGCCCTGGGCGCCGATCCCACGGCAACCGAGGGCCCGGCCAGCTTCGTCTCGTTCGACCTCACCCTGGACCAGGCGCCGGTCGCTCCGGTCACGGTCGACTGGTCGCTCGTGCCCGGCACCGCACTCGCCGGCGACGACTACGTCGACGCTTTCGGCACCGCGGTGTTCCTGCCCGGCGAGACCACCTCCACCGTCGTGGTCACCCTCACCGACGACGCCGTCGTCGAGTTCGACGAGCAGTTCACGCTGGCGATCGGTGCGGTCACTGGTGCGAACGCACCGGCCACCACGACCATGACGGCCACCATCAAGGACGACGACGTCGCCATCCTCTCGGCAGGCCCGAGCCAGCAGGTGGTGGAGGGGGGCACCAACGCCCGCAACCCGCTGAACTTCACCCTCCAGCTCGACCGCCCCAGCGTGCGTCCCATCAGCGTCAGCTGGCGGGCCGCCGGTGGCACGGCGACGCCGAGCATCGACTTCGTCGCCCCGAACCGCACCGCGGCGACGGGCACCGTCACCATCCCCGCCGGCGCCACCAGCCTGGTGGTCCCGGTGCGGGTCATCGGCGACAACGCAGTCGAGGGCAACGAGACGGTGATCTTCTCGATCGTCGGGGTCACCAACACGGTGGTCTCGCAGGTCTCGGCCACCGGCATCATCCTCGACGACGACACGCCGCCGTCGGCGACCATCAACAACGTGTCGCAGCGCGAGGGCAACACCGGCTTCACGTTCGCCACGTTCACCATCACCCTGTCCCGTGCGCCCAGCGCCGCGGTCAGTGTCGTGGCGACCACGGCGAACGGCACGGCCCGGGCGGGCGGCGACTACTCCGCCGTCAACACCACGGTCCGGTTCGCCGCCGGTCAGCGCACCGCCACGGTGCGGGTGCCCATCTCGGGCGACCGCCTGCGTGAGGGGAACGAGACGTACACCGTGCGCCTCAGCAGCCCGGTGGGCATCACCATCGCCCGCGGCGTCGGCAACGGCACCATCGTGAACGACGACTGATCCAAGATCCCCACACCGCCGGCCAGGTTCCCCCGGTCGGCCGAAGATCTCGGGGCCTCGCGGCGGGAGCGGGGCCCCGAACTTCGTTTTCCGGTGAGGTTCGCGATCAGGCGTTGGGGCCGGCGATGGGCGTGATGCCCTTCAACTGCTTGCGCAGGGCGAACATCTCGTTGACGATCTTCTTGATGACGCCGAACGAGGCCAGCGTGCTCTCGCCGCGGGTGCGGGGGAAGTAGTCGACGCCGTACTGGATGACCTCGTAGCCGAGCTTCTTCGCGCTGATGATGAGCTCGGCATCGATGAACGAGCCCTCGCTCTGCAGCTGGATGTGCTCGAAGATGCGCGTGCGGCACAGCTTGAAGGCGAAGTTGATGTCGCGCATGCGCACACCGAACAGGGTGCGGATGAGCAGGTTGTAGAAGAAGGTGTAGATGGCGCGGCTGCTGCCCTCGCCGGTGCGGTCGTGGCGGTAGGCGCTGACGATGTCGGCCTCGTAGTAGCGCAGCAGGCGCACCGCATGCCCCACCTCGGCCATGTCGAACGGCAGGTCCGCGTCGGTGTACAGCACCAGGTCGCCCGTCGCCGCGGCGAAGCCGGTCTTCATCGAGCCGCCGAGCTTGCGGTTCACCGGGTGGTGGACCACCTTCACGTGCGGGTCGTTGGCGGCCAGTTCGTCGGCCAACTGCGGCGTGCTGTCGGTGCTGGCGTCGTCGACGACGATGAGCTCGTAGTCCAGGATCTCGCCGCGCTCGACCAGGATCTCGCACTCCTCCTTCGCGTAGCCGACGGCGCGATGGATGTACGCCTCTTCGTTCCACATCGGGAAGAAGATGCTGAGCTTCTGGAACGGTGCGTTGGTCACCCCCCGAAGGGTAGCCTCGCAGCAGCATGGAGCCGCCTCTCGACCCGCAGACCGTCGACCCGACGGCAGAGGCGCCGTTCGCCTCGGCGCCGCTGCCGGAACCGCCGCCGATGGGTTCGCCGCTCCCCGGTCGGCCGCATCGCCCGCAGCGTGCCGGCGAGCTCACCACCAACTGGAGCACCGCGTTCTGGCTCAGCTGGGCGCTCGTGGCCGGCGGGTTCGCGGCGGTCTGGTACAGCTCACGCATCACCGGCATGGCCACCTGGTGGCTCGGTCCCGAAACCGCGCCGCGCCTCATCCTCATCAGCCTCATCCCGTTCGTGGCGCCCATCGGCCTCGCGGTCATGACGCTCACGCACCAGCGGTGGCTGCCCTACTGGGGCATCCTCGGCGCGGCCATCACCGCGCTCGTCGCCCTGGGCGACATCGGCGGCCCGGCCCGCTACTTCGTCATCGAGTTCGCGCTCGCCGCAGGAGGCCTGTTGGTCTCGGTGGCATCCATCGCAGGGTTGCTGCGGGATGCCCCGACCGACCCCGCCAGTCGATAGCGTCGGAACCCTATGTCGAAGGTTTTGACGTCGCTCCCCGTCGGTGAACGGGTCGGGATTGCGTTCAGCGGTGGGCTCGACACGTCCGCCGCGGTCGCTTGGATGCGCGAGAAGGGGGCCCACCCCTACTGCTACACCGCCGACCTCGGCCAGCAGGACGAGGACGACCTGCCCGGCGTGCCCGGCCGTGCCGTGCAGTACGGCGCCGAGGCGGCCCGCCTGGTCGACTGCCGCACCGAGCTGGTGCACGAGGGCCTGGTCGCGTTGCAGTGCGGTGCGTTCCACATCACCACCGCCGGCAAGACGTACTTCAACACCACTCCCCTCGGCCGCGCCGTCACCGGCACACTGCTGGTGCGCGCCATGCAGGAGGACGGCGTCGACATCTGGGGCGACGGCAGCACCTACAAGGGCAACGACATCGAGCGGTTCTACCGCTACGGCCTGCTGGTGAACCCGAACCTGCGCATCTACAAGCCGTGGCTCGACCACGACTTCGTCACCGAGCTGGGTGGCCGCGCCGAGATGAGCGAGTTCCTCACCGAGCGCAACCTGCCGTACCGGGCCAGCAAGGAGAAGGCGTACAGCACCGACGCCAACATCTGGGGCGCCACGCACGAGGCCAAGCTGCTCGAAGAGCTGGGCACCAGCATGGAGATCGTCGACCCCATCATGGGCGTCGCCTTCTACCGCGACGACGTGGCCATCCAGGCCGAGACCGTCACCATCCGCTTCCACGAGGGTTGGCCCGTCGCCATCAACGGCGAGGAGTTCCCCGACCAGGTCGCGTTGGTCATGAAGGCCAACGAGATCGGCGGCCGCCACGGCCTGGGCATGTGCGACCAGATCGAGAACCGCATCATCGAGGCGAAGAGCCGCGGCATCTACGAGGGCCCCGGCCTGGCGCTGCTGCACGTCGCCTACGAGCGTCTCGTCACGGCCATCCACAACGAGAACACCATCGAGAACTACCGCACCATGGGCCGCCGCCTGGGCCGCCTGCTGTACGAAGGCCGCTGGTTCGACCCGCAGAGCCTCATGCTGCGCGAGCCGCTGCTGCGATGGGTGGGTGCCGCCATCACCGGCGAGGTCACCCTGCGCCTGCGCCGCGGCGACGACTACACCGTGCTCGACACCACCGGCCCGCACCTCACGTACGCGCCCGAGCGGCTCAGCATGGAGAAGGTCGACGACGCCGCGTTCGGCCCGCTCGACCGCATCGGTCAGCTCACCATGCGCAACCTCGACATCGACGACAGCCGCGCCAAGCTCGACGTGTACCGCAATGCCGGCACCCTGGGCAGCGGCGGCCTGATGGCCCTCGAGGGCGGCACCGAATAGCGAGTCACGCAGAACTCGAGTTCTGCGTGACGGTCGATCAGAGGGTGCGGAGGAGCTCGGCCACCAGGGTGGCGCGGGGCACCATGGTGTCGACCAGGGCGTACTCGTGGTCGGCGTGTGCGCCACCGCCGACGGCGCCCATGCCGTCGAGCGTGGGCACGCCCACCGCGGCGGTGAAGTTGCCGTCGCTGCCGCCGCCCACGGCCACACCTTCGATGCCATCGATGCCCACCGTGGCGGCGGCCTTCAACGCCAGCGGAAACAGGTCGCCGGCGGCACCGACGGGCATGGGCGGGCGGTTCAGCCCGCCGAGGATCTCGACCCGCGCGCCCGGCACCGACGACTGCAGCCCGGCGAACGCCGCGGTGAGGCGTTCACCCTCACCCGGCTGCTCGACGCGAACGTCCACCTTCACGCGCGCCTCGGCCGGCACCACGTTGTCGGCCGTGCCTGCCGACGCGACGGTCGGTGTGACCGTGGTGTTCGCCTCGGGGTTGGCGAACGTGGTGATCTGCGTGATCAGTTCGGCCGCGGCCACCAGCGAGTTCACACCGTTCCACGGTTCCAGGCCGGCGTGCGCGGCCTTGCCGTGCACCACCACCTCGAACGTGCCGGTGCCCTTGCGGGCGATCTTCAACGCGCCGCCGTCGGCGCTGGCCTCGAACACCAGCACGTTGCCGCATGCCAGGGCGCGTTCCTCGATGAGCTCGCGTGACGCGTCGCTGCCCACCTCCTCGTCGGCGGTGATGAGGATCTCGACGCCGCTACGGTCGGCCAACTCGGCCACGGCATGGACGGCCTGCACGATGCCGGCCTTCATGTCGAACACGCCCGGCCCGGTGGCCTTGCCGTCGCGCACGGCGAACGGACGCGCCGCCACGCTGCCCACGGGGAACACGGTGTCGTGGTGGCCGACGAGCAACACCTTCGGCTGACCACCGCCACTCCACAGCACGTGCGGGCCGTTCACCGAGGGAATGATCTTCGGTGCGGTGCCCAGCCGGTCGACCATCACCTTCGACACCGCAGCAGCCGACTGCTCGAGCAGGTCGAGGTGCAACGACGTGGACTCGGTGTTCACGAGCAGTTCCAGGTCGGCCAGCATGTCGTCGAGCGAGATCACGGCTCCATTCTGGCCCGAGTCGACCGGGATGTCAGACTCCCTTTCATGGGGAAACGTCTTGTCGCGCTCGGGGTGTCGTCGGTTCTGTTGATCGCTGCGTGCAGCGACAGCGGGAACTCGTCACCCACCACCACTGCATCGACAGTGCCCACGAGCACCGAAGCACCGGCCACCACCACCCCGCTCGCACCGGCGACGTTCACCACCATCCCCGGCACGCAGCAGATCGGTGTGCTCGAAGCCACGCCCGGCGACACCCTCACCGTGTTCCAGAACGGCACGAAGGTGATCGACGGCACGGTCGACGAGCAGGGCGCGCTGCTGTTCCGCAACCTCACCGAGGGCGAGGGCTACTCGGTGGCCAGCGCCACCGAGTCCAGCGACGTGCTCACCGTCCTGGCCCCCGGCTACGTGCCACCGCAGACGCTGTACACCGACGAGCAGACCCTGTTCCCCACCGACAGCGGGTTCGGCTACATCACCACTCGTGACGGCACCACGCTGAGCGCCAACGTCATCCTTCCCGGGCCGGCCGACAAGGGCCCCTACCCCACCGTCGTCGAGTACAGCGGTTACCAGCCGAGCGACCCCGACAGCGCGCAACTGGCCGCCATCTACACCGCGCAGGGCTTCGCCTACGTCGGCGTGAACATGCGCGGCACCGGTTGCAGCGGCGGGTCGTACCGCTTCTTCGAGACGTCGCAGTCCATCGACGGCTACGACGCCATCGAAGCCGTCGCCGCCCAGCCGTGGGTGCTCGACCACCAGGTGGGCATGGTGGGCATCAGCTACCCCGGCATCAGCCAGCTGTTCGTCGCCGCCACGCAGCCGCCCAGCCTGAACAGCATCACCCCGCTGTCGGTGCTCGACGACAGCTACCGGGCCACCCTGTACCCGGGCGGCATCCTGAACACCGGCTTCGCCGTGAACTGGACGCAGCAGCGCATGGACGACGCCGCGCCGTACGGCGAGGGCTGGACCAAGACCCGCGCCGACGCCGGCGACAAGGTCTGCGCCGACAACCAGAAGATGCGCCTGCAGAACCCCGACCTGGTGAGCGAGATCGACGCCAACCCGTTCTACGCGAACCCGCTGGGCGACTCGCTCGCCCCCATCACGTTCGTCGACAAGATCAACGTGCCGATCTTCATCGCCGGCGCGTGGCAGGACGAGCAGACCGGCGGCCACTTCCCCGCCATGCTCGACAAGTTCGCCGGTTCGCCGCACGTGTACATCACGCTCGTGAACGGCCTGCACACCGAGAGCCTCAGCCCGCCCATCGCCCAGCGCTACATGGAGTTCCTGCAGCTGTACGTGGGCAAGAAGGTGCCCGACCTTTCGGCCGGCGGCCTCATCGCCTCGGGCCTCGGCGGCGCCATCTGGGGCGTCACCACGTTCGCCCCGTTCGTCAGCCGCTTCCAGGGCATGACCTACGAGGACGCGCTCGCCAAGTTCGAGGCCGACAAGCCGGTGCGCGTGCTGTTCGAGCAGGGCGGCAACCCCGACTTCTCGCCCGGCACGCCCGAGCCGTACTTCACCGAGGAGTTCGACCAGTGGCCCATCTCGCAGGCCGTCACCACGCTGTGGGGCCTTGGCGACAAGGGTGCGCTGCAGCCCGACCTGCAGGGTGCCGGGACCGGCACCGACGAGTACACGGCCGACCCGAAGGCTTTGCCGCCCACCTTCTACACCGGTGACGGCAACGGCGTCTGGCGTGCCGACGTGCAGTACGACTGGAAACCGCTGCCCGACGGCACGGGCGTGGGCTACGTGACGCCGCCGCTCGAGAACGACACCGTGATCGTGGGTGCCGGTTCGGTGGACCTGTGGGTGAAGGCGTCGACGCCCGACACCGACCTGGAGGTGACCATCAGCGAGGTGCGCCCCGACGGCACCGAGGTGTACGTGCAGAGCGGTTGGCTCCGCGCCAGCCAGCGCGCCCTCGACGAGGACCGCTCCACGCAGCTCTCGCCGGCGTACACGAACCTCGAAGCCGACGCGGCCGACCTTCCGGCCGACGAGTTCACCGCAGTGCGCGTCGCCCTGTTCCCGTTCGCCCACCCGTTCCGGGCCGGAAGCCGCATCCGCCTCACCATCGACGCCCCGGGCAACAACCGGGCCATCTGGGAGTTCCGCACCATCGACGCGGGCGAGACGGTCACCATCGCTCACGACGCCGATCACCCGTCGCGCCTGCTACTGCCGGTGGTGCCGAACATCGAGGTGCCCACGGTTGCACCGCCGGCCTGCGGCTCGCTGCGCGGCCAGCCCTGCCGCCCCTACACCGCAGCCTCGAACGGCGGCTGACAGGTCACCGCTGTCCCTGGGGAGCCTTGCGACCGGCGAACTGGTTGCGTTCGTTCCCGGAATCCGGGAACAGATGCAACCAGAAGCCGATTTGGGAGGAATCGCAACCAGAATCCGGGCCCACGCTCCGGGCGGCCCGAGACTCACAGGAACCTCACAGCAAGCCCTGAGGGGGTTCACAAGGCAGCGGTCGATGCTGTGGCCATGAGCATCACCGACATGCCTGCCTCCGCGGCGTTCGACCCGCCAACGATCGGCGCCGACACCGACATCACCGAACCGGACCACGACCTCGACGAGGTCGTCGAGTACCAGGACCCGCGGTGGGTGAAGCCCGCGGTGGGCGCGCTGCTGGTCGCCACGGCAGTGCTGTACATGTGGGGCCTTGGCGCGTCGGGGTGGGCGAACAGCTTCTACTCGGCGGCGGTGCAGGCCGGTACGAAGAGCTGGAAGGCGTTCTTCTTCGGCTCCAGCGACTCGGCCAACTTCATCACCGTCGACAAGCCGCCGGCGTCGCTGTGGGTGATGGAGCTGTCGGCCCGCGTGTTCGGCGTGAACTCGTGGAGCATCCTGGTGCCCCAGGCACTGGAGGGTGTGGCCGCGGTGGGCCTGCTCTACATGACGGTGCGCCGGTGGTTCGGCGTCGTCGCCGGCCTGATCGCCGGCGCGGTGATGGCGTTCACGCCCGCCGCCGCACTGATGTTCCGGTTCAACAATCCCGATGCCCTGCTGGTGTTGCTGATGGTGGCCGCGGCCTACATGGTCACCCGGGCCATCGAGGACGGCAAGACCAAGTGGCTCGTGTGGGCCGGCGTGTTCCTGGGCTTCGGCTTCCTCACCAAGATGCTGCAGGCGTTCGTGGTGATGCCCGCGTTCGCGCTCGCCTACCTGGTGGCCGGGCCGCCGAACCTGGGCAAGCGGGTGTGGCAGCTGCTGGTCGGCGGTGCGGCGATGATCGCCGCGGCCGGCTGGTGGGTGGCCATCGTCGAGCTCTGGCCGGCGAGCAGCCGCCCGTACATCGGCGGCTCCACCGACAACAGCGTGCTCGACCTGGTGTTCGGCTACAACGGCTTCGGTCGCCTGACCGGCAACGAGACCGGCAGCGTCGTGGCCGGCGGCAACCAGGGGCAGGCCGGCATGTGGGGAGCGACCGGGTGGCTGCGCATGTTCGGCGACAGCTGGGCCGGTCACGCCTCGTGGCTCATCCCCGCCGCGCTCATCTTCGCCGTCGCTGGCCTGGTGCTGGCCGGCTGGCGCAACCGGCACGACCGCATCCGCGCCGCCGTCATCATGTGGGGCGGCTGGCTGTTCATCACCGGCGCCATGTTCAGCCTGGGCGAAGGCATCATCCACGAGTACTACTCGGTGGCGCTCGCCCCGGCCATCGGCGCACTCATCGGCATCGGCGGCACCGTGCTCTACGCACTGCGAGCCAAGTGGTGGGCGCGGGGCATCCTGGCCGGCTCGGTGGCCGTCACCGCGTGGTGGGCATGGACCGTGCTCGAGCGCACCCCTGACTGGAACTCGTGGCTGCGGCCGGTGCTGCTGGCCCTGGCCGGCATGGGCATCGTCGGGCTGCTCATCGGTCGCCAGGCCGCCAAGTGGGGCGCGGGCGCGGCACTGGCCGCCAGCCTGCTGGCCCCCACCGCCTACGCGATCAGCACGGCGAACCAGGCGCACACCGGCGCCATCCCCGGCGTCGGCCCGGCCAGCGCGTTCCGCGCCGGTGGCGGCCCAGGCGGCGGTCGTGGTCCCGGCGGCCTGGGCGGCTTCCCCGGCGCCGGCCAGATCGGTGGCCCGACCGGCCAGGGCGGCCTGGGCGGCTTCCCCACCCCGCCCAACGGTGGCACCGGCGGCTTCCCGACCCCGCCCACCGGCGGCACCGGTACCGGTGGCCAGGGTGGGTTCCCCGGCGGTGGCACCGGTGGTCCCGGCGGCGGCATGGGCGGTCTGCTCGACGCCGGCACCCCGAGCGACGAGGTGGTGCAGTTCCTGGAGGACGGCACCGACGGCTACACGTGGGTGCTCGCCACGGTGGGCGCCAACAACGCCGCCGGCTATCAGCTCGCCACGGGCGACCCGGTCATGGCCATCGGTGGCTTCAACGGCACCGACCAGTGGCCCACGCTCGAGGCGTTCCAGCAGATGGTCGAAGAAGGCCGCATCCACTACTTCGTGGGCGGCGGTGGCGGTGGCCCCGGTGGTGGCTCGTCGAGCACCTCGTCGCAGATCAGCGACTGGGTCGAGTCGAACTTCACCCAGGTGACCGTCGGCAGCACCACCTTCTACGACCTCAGCCAGCCGACGAACTGACCCGAACCGGCAGAGAATCGGGGGCCGGGGGGCCCCCCCCGGCGGGCAACCACGGGGGGGGGGGCGCGGGGGCGGCCCCCCCCCCGGCAGAGGGGGGGCCCCCCCCCCCCC
>CBHWEI010000006.1:0-36343 GCA_966112835.1 uncultured Acidimicrobiaceae bacterium | reverse complement strand
TCATCGGCGGCGAGTTCGACGTGGTGCGCACCATGATCCCCGGTGTCGACTCGTATGCGGCACCGGGCGGCGGCTGCACCGATTTCCGTGGCACGACCATCGTCGCGAACTCGGGTCACTGGGTGCAGCAGGAAGCGCCCGACGCGGTGAACGCCGCGCTCGAGCAGTTCCTCGCCACGCTGTAGACCGAGACTCCACGCCGACCGGGTGTCATCACGTCACTCGCAGGCGACACCGTCGCCGTCACGGTCCAACCCGGATCGATAGCCGGGATCACCGACGTGCAGCGGCGCGGCGCCGGCGGCGCGGGCTGCGTCGCAGTTCTTGTAGTACACCGACCCACCGCCGGTTCCGGGGTCGACGAACGCGACCGTCGTCGCCGATGCCGAGGTGGGCGGGCCCGCCGGGTTCACCGTCGACAGCACCACCTGGAACGGCGCGATCGTGGTGCCGGCGCACGGACCCTTCAACAGGTTGCGGATGCGGCCGTACTCGGACTGGTCCATCGTCATGGTCCACCGTGCCTTGATGGACACCCAGTCGCCGATGAACGTGCACACCGCGGCGCTGTCGGGCGGCAACCAGTTCGACGGGTCCTTGTCGCCCTTGCTCAGGTTCGTCGACGACGTCACCGCCCGCAGTGTCCGGCCGTCGTCGGTGTCGTTCGCATAGGCCGCCATCGTCAGCGGGTCCCACTTCCACGCGCCCGAGTCCCACGCCTCCTTCAACGCCACGACGTGGTCGATCTGCAGGTCGCCGGCTGAGGCCGTCTCGACTCCGTCGTACAGCGAGCGCCACTCGCCAACGATCGTGCACCCAGGGCCCTGCTCATGGGCGGGGGTGACCGACTCGGCCTGCAGCACCTCGTCGCGTGTGTCGCAGCCGTCGCCGTCGAAGTCGGCGGGGTAGGAGAACGCCTCGCGCACATAGCCACCGCGATGCTCGTTGGTCACGACGATGGTCCCCAGCACGTCGAGCGCCAGCAGTCCAGCGGCCGGCGGTGCGGCCGTGGTGGGAGCAGCGGTGGAGGGCGGGGTGGTCGGCACCGCCGTCGTCGTGGCAGCGGTCGTCGGCGCCGCGGACGTGGTGCCGTCCGTGGTGGAAGGTGACGCGGTCGTCGACGTCGGCACGACCGACGAGATCGCACTCGTCATGTCCGTGGTCGAGGGTGTGGCGTCGTCGCGGGACGCGAGGGCGCCGATGCTCAGCAGAGCGGCCGCACCGACGACCGCGATGGTGGTGTTCCTGCGCCGGGGTCCTCGCGGCGGGCGCGCCGTGACGGCCATCGGTGCAGGCCAGGGCGAGCCCGCACCGGGGGTCGGCGGAGGAAGGTCACTCACCGGGCCGCCAGGTCAGTCGCATTCGCCGCTCGCATCCACGACCATCCTCCTCCACCGCGTGCGCACCATGACATCGGCCAAGGTCACCTCTCGCGTGAGCATCCGGCGCGATGGAAGCCACGAACGACCATGCACCCATCCACGGCCTCCGGTACCTTCCGGCTCGTGCTGCTCGCCGACCTGTCATCGTCATCCGGTCTCACCGGGTCGGCGGCCTGGCTGCTGACCGTGCACCTGCTGGCCACCGCCGGCATGGTCGGCATCATCTGGTTCGTCCAGGTGGTGCACTATCCGCTGTTCAGCTCCGTCGGTCGCGACGCATTCGTCGCCTACGAACTGCGCAACACGCGGCTCACCTCGTTCGTCGTCGGCCCGTTCATGGCGGCCGAGGGTGTCACGGCGGTAGTCCTCGCCATCCACCCACCCGCCACCGTCTCGCACGTCGCGACCATCGTGGGTCTGGCGCTGCTCGGGTTGGTGCTCGCCTGCACGGTATTGGTGCAGGTCCCCGATCACTCGGCGTTGAGCACCGCGTACACCGACGAGCGCGCGGCGCGCCTGGTGCGCTGGAACTGGGTCCGCACTGCCGGCTGGACCGCACGGGGTGCGCTCGCCGGTTGGATGGTCGTCGACGCCGTCACTCGCTGACCGCTGCGCCGACCTGGCTCAGGCGTCGATCTCGCCGATGTCCTCGTTCCACAACGTCGGCTCCGCAGCGATGAAGTCCTTCATCATCGACACGCACTCGGCGTCGTCCATCACGACCACCTCGACGCCACGCGAGCGCAACAGGTCCTCGTCGCCGATGAAGGTGCGGTTCTCGCCGATGACCACGCGCGGAATGCCGTACAGGAGGATCGCGCCCGTGCACATCGAGCACGGCGACAGCGTGGTGTACATGGTGGAGCGGGCGTAGACCGACGCCGGCAGGCGACCGGCGCGCTCCAGCGCATCGGTCTCGCCGTGGCGGATGGCCGACGCCTGCTGCACCCGCCGGTTGTGGCCGACACCCAACACGATGCCGTCGTCGGCGACCAACGCCGCGCCGATGGGGATGCCACCTTCGGCGCGCCCGGTGCGCGCCTCCTGCTTGGCGAGCTCGAGGAACGACATGTGGTCCATGACCCGATGGTACGCGGCCCCACGAAGGCCGACAGGGGCGAACGCCCGCTCAGTCGGGCGCGACGATGCCCGCTTCGACGGCCAGGCGGTGCACGGTCTTCGCCGACGGGTTCACCAACGACACGTCGCCGATGGTCACGGTGGGCACGGTCTCGTTGCCGTTCGCGACCGAGCGCACGAACGCCGCAGCATCGGGGTCTTCCCAGATGTTCACCTCGCGGTGCGGGGTGTGGTGCAACTTCATCCCCATCTTCAACGACATGCAGAACGGGCAACCCGGCCGCCAGTAGACGACGACTTCGCTCATGCGGCCACCCACTCCAGTTGCAGGGTCGCCGCAGCTGCCGAGATGGCGTCGACCAACTTGTCGATGGAACCGCCGCACGCCTCGAGCGTGGCCGGGTCGAGCAGCACCAAATGCCGACCGTCCACCTCGGCGACCACCACCGGCGCCACACCCGCGGCCGCAGCGCGAACCGCGTCCGGTTGGTCGTTGCGGTGATAGGTGTCGAACGGGACGGGCAGGCCGGCCGTGCAGGCCTTCCACTCGGGCCGCATGCGCACCGAACCGTGGGTGATGTCGCACAGCGAGCAGTGTCGCCGGCCCAGGCGCGCGCCCACCCAGTACGACAGCTCGCCGCGCAGCGTGCTGTCGGCGTCGTACACGCCGATCAGCCGGGTGATGCGCGACGTCGCATCGTGGTCCGAAGTCATGGCGTCAGCATGCCCGATGGGGCGGTCGTTGTCGTGGCGGAACGGCACCGTCCGGGCGCAACCAGGGACCAACTGCCCTAGTTCACCTCGGGAAGCGTTCGTACCCTGAGCCTTTACCCGGGAGGTGCTCATGGACTTCAACGTGTCCGAGGAGATGTCGGTCAGGCTCGAGATGATCCGTGAGTTCATGGATCGCGAGGTCATTCCGCTGGAGGGCGAGATGCTCCACGGCGACCCGGCAGCCCTGGAAGCGGGCGTGAAGAAGGCCCAGGCCAAGGTGAAGCAGATGGGTCTGTGGGCCCCGAACCACCCGGTCGAGTTCGGTGGCCTCGGCCTGTCGATGGTCGACCACGGCCTGTTCGCCGAGGCCGTCGGTCGCAGCCCGCTGGGCATGAGCGTGTTCGGCACCGCGGCACCCGACGCCGGCAACATCGAGATCCTCCACAAGTACGCCACCGACGAGCAGAGCGAGCGTTTCCTGCGCCCGCTCGTGGCCGGCGAGATCCGCAGCTGCTTCTCGATGACCGAGCCGGAGACGGCCGGCTCGAACCCCACGCTGCTGGCCACCACTGCGGTCACCGACGGCGACGACTACATCATCAACGGCCAGAAGTGGTTCACCTCGTCGGCCGACGGTGCCGCGTTCGCGATCGTCATGGCTGTCACCAACCCCGAGGCGCCGCCGCACCAGCGCGCCAGCATGATCATCGTCCCCACCGACACGCCCGGGTTCAACCTGGTGCGCAACGTCAGCGTCATGGGCCACAGCGGGTCGGGCCATGCCAGCCACGCCGAGGTCATCTACCAGTCGTGCCGCGTGCCGCGCACCAACCTGCTCGGCCCCGAGGGCAGCGGGTTCCTGCTCGCCCAGGACCGCCTGGGCCCCGGTCGCATCCACCACTGCATGCGCTGGCTGGGCATCGCCGCCCGGGCCTTCGACATGATGTGCGAGCGCGCCAATGCCCGCATCATCGACGGTGATGGCGGCACGCTGGCCGACAAGCAGGTCATCCAGCACTGGGTGGCCGAGATGGACGCCGAGATCCGCGGCGCTCGTCTGCAGACGCTGCACTGCGCATGGATGATCGACCAGCACGGCGCGAGCGTGGCCCGCGACGAGATCTCGGCCATCAAGTTCGAGGTGGCGAACACCATGCTGAAGTCGGTGGACCGGGCCATCCAGGTGCACGGTGCGCTCGGCGTCACCGACGACACGATCCTGGCGTACTGGTACCGGCACGAGCGCGCCGCCCGCATCTACGACGGCGCCGACGAGGTGCACAAGACCAGCCTCGGCCGCCGCATCCTTCGCCGCTACGCCCGCGCTGCGGAAGCGCACTGACCCGCCGTTCAACCGCGTGGCATGCGGCCCTTCGGCCCGGTGCGTGGCCGTGTTGACGAAGGCTTGAACGTTGGGGTCGGCAATCCGACAGACAGCGCCGCCGTGAAGGCGCACCCTGGACAACCTCGGCCCGCATCCGAGGCCGCCGGGGGTGATGTACATGTCGCTGTGGGATGAGTTGCCGGCCAGCCTGAGGAACTCCGGCGAACTGGATTCGCTGCGCCCCCTGCTGGACGGCCTGAACGGCACCGGTCCCACCCCCGTGTCCGACGCGGACGGCAACTGGTCCGAGTACTCCGCCACCGAAGACCTCCACGGGCCGCTGTCGCTGGACCCGCAGACGGGCGGCTTCAGCCACACGCCCGGCAACTCGAGCACGCCCATCGAATTCCCCGACCCACGGGTCACGGTCGCGCTCGCCTTCCACCTGGACGGCCCCGGCGGCAACCGCGACGGCGGATGGCGGGTGGTGCTGTCCGCACCGTCCGCGCTGCTGCGACTGCCGTTCCTGCGTGGCGCCATGCTGGACCCGCAGGGGCAGTTGCGTGCCGACCCGGCGAACCCCGTGGTGCGCTTCACCCTGCCGGCGTTGCGCATCCGCGTGCAGCAACTCGCCGGCAGCTCGGTGAACGTCACCCTGCTGTCCGCCACCACCGGCGGGCCGCCCGTCGACCAGATCTACGACTTCATCCGCATGGACCCGCCGTACGCGCTCGTGGGTCCCAGCGACGTGGTCGGCTTCGCGTTCCGCACCGCCGTGCTCGACCTGTCCGGCACCGCCGGACCATCGGGCGTCCCAGCCACCGCACGTGCCATGCCCGGCGACTGGCAAGGCCTGTACCTGCCCGAGGCCCGACTGTTCGTCGCGCCCTCCGGGCTGGAAGGCATCGCCGTCAGCGCTGGCGTGCGCGACATGTGGATCGGCATCGGTGCCCACGCCGGCGTCACCGGTGTGTTCGAAGCCGAGGTGGTGAACCGCGGCGGTCACCCCACCATCACCGTCCGATTCCAGAGCGACACCGGCGCATGGATCGAGGACCCGGGTACCAACCCCGCCGACCTGCCCGAACACAGCACGCTGTTCGTCGACACCGCCGGTGGCCTCGCGCCCGTGTCCATCCGCATCACCGTCGACGGTGGCGCCGCCGTGAACGACGACCGTGCCCGCATCACCACCCCCATCGCCGGCACGGTCACGGTGTCGATCACCGCCACCGACGGCGCCGGCAACCCGACCACCCGAGTGGTCACCGCTCACCGTGGCGCCGGCAGCAGCCCGGCCGGCAGCAGCGGCACCACCGTGTCGCTGCGCACGACCTCCAACGGTTCACACCGCCTCGAACTGGTGTCGCAGACCACCACGTCCGCAGTGCTCCGTCTGAACCCCGAAGCCGATGCCACGTGGACGTGGTCGGGTGGCACGCACACGGGCTCCACCGCCGAGGTGCCGGTCGGCGCAGGCGCCACCGTTGCCGTACAGGCGGTGCTCACGGCCGTGGCGCCGAAGGTGATCGACGCGTTCGCGCTGTTCGACCGACCCACGCCGGCGCAGGTGCCCGAACCGCGACCCGACTCGCCGCCACAGCCGCAGACCTCCACACTGGCCTGGGCCGAGCTGGGCACCAACTTGCGCAGCGGGCCGGCCGGCACCCGCACCGACCCTGGTTCGTCCCCCACCGTCCTGTCCACGCTCGCGGGACGACTGACCGACATCGGCGCCGCCACCAAGCTGACCGTCGACGGCTACGCGTCGTTCGAGGGCGACGACTCCACTGCCCAACGCGACCGCAACATGGCCCTGAGCGAACGCCGCCGCGACGCACTGATCCACCTGCTGCGCGCCCACGGCTTCACCAACGTGGTCGTCGGCACCGCGTACGGACACACCAAGTCGAACCCGGCAAGCCCCACCGCCGGCTCCATCGACTCGCTCACCGCGGACCCCACCATCGGCGCCGCCGCCTGGTGGCGTGCACGCGCGTCCACCGACGCGTCGTCGGCAGAGACGGTCACCGGAGAACTCACCCGACCGGCCGCACCCGTCATCTCGACGGTGGACCCGCGGCCCCCGCAGACGGCACGCCCCGACTGCTTCCGCAAGATCGGCGTGCGCGTGGAGTTGGTTCGCGGCACGTTCATCCGCGGCGAGGTGTACGGCGAGTTCGACATCGAGACCGCTGCCGAAGCCGGGTTCGCGCGGAAGGGTCAACCGGCCATCCGCTCCGGTCCGCGCAACCCGTCCGACGGCATCTGCACGTTCCTGGTCCGCCTGCGCATCGCGGAGGACCAGAACTCGTGGAACGTCACCGCCGAATTCAGGGCACTCGACTCGGACCTCGACGGCCTGGCGAAGATGGACTCGGCCCACGCCGACCAGACCGCGCTGGACGTGCTCGGCGCGCTGACCGTGCTCGCCCCGCTGACCTCTGCCACCACCGAACTGTCACCTGCCGCGGGCGCGCTGGTGGCCCTGGGCTCGGTGGCCCTCGGTGCCAGCGACCTGTTGCACACGCAGTCCATCATCCTGCGCGGCGGCGAACTGGTGGTGAGCGACGGCATCGTCGGCGCCGACGGCACCACCACCGTGTCGGACCACGGCGTGCAAGTGAGCGTCCTGCTGGATGTCGAGGTCGCGTTCACGTTCGACCTGGGCATCATCCGAGTCGACCCCGCACACCCCATCACCACCCGCTACAAGGCCGTCGGCGTCCGCTCGCAGTGGGGCACGAACGCCGCACCCGGCGGCGTCGAGTACGTGCCGCTGCCCGTGTTCGACCCCAGCCGCGGCTACTCGCTGGACATCCCCACCGGCTCGCTGACCGCCGTGCCGCCGTTGGACAACGTGTTGCGCATCCTGGGCGTGAAGGTCAGCCGCGACAACCCGACGTACCTGGAAGTGGAAGTCGGCCTGGGACTGGACCTCGGCATCCTGAAGATCGACACCGTGCGCGTACGCGGCCGTCTGGACGGACCACCGCTGGACCTGCAGATCACCAAGTTCGGCGCCACGCTGGACATCCCCGGCACCCTGCACGGCAGTGGCTGGGTGGCCATCAACGAGGGTGGGTTCGAAGGCGCGTTCGATCTGACCATCATCCCGGTGAACATCCGCGGCTCGGCCAGCCTGGCCGTGCACAGCGAAGGTGGCGTCACCGGCGTGCTCGTCGGCGTGGACGTGCAGTTCCCGGTCCCGCTGCTGCTGGGCAACTCGGGCCTGGGCATCTTCGGCTTCCTCGGTGGCGTCGGTATCAACTACGCCCGCAAGGAGAACCACGCCGTACAGGTCCCTGCGCTGGCATGGCTGCAGGAGCAGCTGCCCCGGCAGGGCGGTGTGATGGATCCGGCCGGATGGAAGTTCGATCCCGGCCATTACGCGTTCGCCGCCGGCATGCTGCTGGGCACGGTGGACGGCGGCTTCGTGCTGCACCTGAAAGGCATCGTCGTCATCGAAGTGCCGGGCCCTCGCCTCTTGCTGGTGATGAAGGCCGATGTGCTGTCGCTGCCACCCGTGCTGAAGGACGCCAACCAGAACGCCACCTTCCTGGCCGTGCTGGACATCGACTTCGGCCAGGGCACCATCCAGATCGGCATCGTCGCCGCCTACGAGATCAAGTCGATCCTGAAGGTGCGTGTCCCCGTCACCGCGTTCTTCGACACCCACCACCCCGAGAAGTGGTTGGTCGAACTGGGCAACTACGACGACCGGGTCACGGTCGAAGTGCTCGACGTCATCAGTGGCAGCGGATACCTGATGGTGCACGGCGACGGCGTGTCCATCCCCGTGCTGCCATCCGTCAGCCACGGCATCGCCGTCGCCACCGGCTTCCACATCCAGTGCGTGCTGATGGGCAGCAAATCCGTCGGCCTGTACCTGGAGGTCGCCGCGGGATTCGACGCCATCCTGGGCCTGGACCCGTTCTACCTGGCCGGCAAGATCTACGTCCGCGGCGAACTGCGCCTGTTCATCGTCAGCATCGGTGCCAGCGCAGAACTGACGGTGATGGTCGGCACCCGCATCGTCAACGGCGTGCGCCAGGACCAGCCGTACGTGCACGGCGAGGTGTGCGGCGAGGTCGACTTCTTCTTCTTCTCCGTGAAGGGCTGCGTGTCGCTGACCATCGGCGAGGAACCCGACGCCACCCCCGAGCCACAGGACCTGGTGGCCGGTGTGTCGCTGGTGAGCCGCAGTCCCGCATTGGTGGAGGGCTCGGGCGCGGGCCGACAGGTGGATGGCAAGATTGCCGACGCTCGATCCACGGTGGCCACCACACCCGACGCGCCGCCGTCGGTGCCGCTCGACGCCATCCCCGTCATCCAGTTCAACTCGGCCCCCACGGCCACCGGCAACATCGTGCTGGGCGAAGCACCGTTCGGCTCGTCGGGCGCCGCCAGCAACCCGTGGACACGCATCGGCGATCGCTGGTGGCGGTACGAACTGCTCGACGTCACCTTGCACGGCCCGCTGCAACCCGGCGGCGCCACCGCACCCAGCACGTGGTGGACCGGCGGAACTCCGGCGGACCCCACCAGCGGTCCGTCCTTGGCGCTGCTGGACTGGCTGCCCACCCCGTTCTCGCGCGCGGTGCCCTACGGCGAGGCACTGAAGTCGCAGGTGGGGCACCGGTGGGGCACCGTCTGCGACCCTCCGGCCCCTCCCGTGTCGGTGCTGTGGACCTTCGACGACAAGCCCACTGGACCCAGCTCGGTCGGCTGGAACCTGACGCCCATCCCACTGCCCGACCCGTCGAGCCACGTCCGAACGTCGCCTGTCGAAGCCCGGTTGCACGTGGACGAGCCGTGGCGCACCGGCGACGACGCCGTCGACCGCATGCAGGGAACTGCACCCGCCGTCGTCGTCGGCGACGCGGTGCCGTGCCCCGGCCGTGGACATGGCGACCCCGTCTCGCCGATGAAGTCGTGGGTCGTCGACCAACCGCTCACCATGAGCGCCGCGGCCGCCGTGGGCGACCACGTGTCGTTGCGCTCGGTGGCGGAACTGTTGGCCGACGGCACCTCGTTGGCCGACCTGAGCGCGGAGCTCGCGCAGCAGAGCTGGACCACCGAGATGATGCACGCCACCGACCCCGACCTGCGGCTGGGGTGCCTCGGGCGCGTGCTGCGCTCGCCACAGAACGACATCGCTGAACCCGCACCGCGAGGCACCGAGACCGACCGCGAACGGGTGAAGCAGGTCTGGAGCGAGACCGGCTTCCGGCCCGACGAGTTGGGCGACGCGGTGCGGATGACCTGCCCCGACGGGCTCAGCGAGTTCTCGGTGCTGCTGCTCGTTCCGGAACGCGCACTGGGCAAGGCACTGGTGGTGCGCAGCTTCGACGACGCGGGCACGCCCGTGCACGAGCACCGCGTGTCCACCGACGACCTGCTGAGCGGCACACACCCATTGCCCCCCGACTGGGTCGACCCCGACAAGCCGTGGGCCGGCCCCGTCGAACGCGCCGGTCGCATCGCCGCCCGGATCGCCTCCGGCAGCCGCCAGGGGCTGATGCTGGTGCTCGTCACCATGGACGGCCTGCCCGGCGAGACCACCGAGATCGTCATCGGATGGGACCGGGCACTGGTGAAGGACCGGGCATCGGCGTTCTGGGTGATCGCCATGAGCGCACTGCCCACCAGCGAGCGGCGCCGCCACAGCTGGGACTCCACCGTCGTCACCTCCGAACAGACCGCCCTGTCGAACGCGCTCACCCAGGACCCCAGCAACGTCCCGCTGCTGGTGCCCGGACAGAGCTACACGGTCGACGTCACCTGGCGGGCCACGTCGATGGTGTCGAACGACCCGCCGTCGGCGGCGCTGCCTGGCCCGACGCCGCCGGCAGACACGTGGACCGTGCCGCACACGCAGTCGTTCACGTTCACCGCCGACGGTGTCGACGAGGCACCGGACGACCTGACGCCGTGGCTGCTCGCCACGACGCCCGGACCCCACGAGGTGGGCATCTTCTGCAAGGAGCCCGTGCGCATCGCGCTCAGCACACAGGCGGTCGTGCGACTGTTCGACGCGTACGACAAGGAACTGCGCGTGGTGGTGCGGGCCGCGTCGGGCAAGCACCCCGAGCCGCCCACCGGTGGCGGCCCCGGTTCGCCGCTCACCATCGCCGTCGACCCCACGATGTTCGCGTTCGGCCACACCGGTGCGACCTTCGGCGTCCAACCGCCGTGGATCGAAGTGCTCGGCGAGATCATCGGCGACATGCCCTGCGTGGGCGTCGACGAGGCGACCTCGCACGACTACACGATCACCTTGCCGTACGACTTCGAACCGCTCACGGACTATCTGGTCGACGTCCACGCCGTGCCGAAGGGAGCGCCCGCGAACGCGACCGGTCTCATCCACCGCATCGGATTCACCACCTCCAGGTTCGCCACCGTGGAGGAACTGGCCGGGTACATCGCGCCCGCCGCGGTGCACCATCGGGTGGTGCTCGCGCCGACCGCACTGCGCGACCCGGCCACTCTGCCCACGACGCCCGCCGGCTCGCAGCTCGACGCGGCGTTCCAGGCGGCCGGGCTCGCGGCGCCGCAGACCCCCGACTATCCGGCCGTGGAGGTGCTGTGGTCGGCCGACGCGGTGCCGCAACCGGTCGCCGTCGTCGTCGAGTGCAGCGAGGCCATGTGGCGCTCGCGACAGGTGCCCACTGTCGTGCCGGCGCCACCCGACGCATCGGACCCCAGCCACAAGTGGTGGGCGGCACGGCCTGCACCGTGGTTGCACCTCGAGCCCGCAGCGGCCGGGCCGGGCCTGGCCGGCATCGACCGCATCGTCCAGGGCCCCGGCGGCACCCGGGCAGTCGTGCTGCTGGCCCCGAACAGCCGTGGCACCGAGGTGCACTTGGACCTGGTGAGCGCCGCCGACGCGCTTGCGCAAACACCCGAGAAGCGCACCACCGCCGTCCGTGTGTCACTGCACCGAGCACCGTGGGAGGTGGAGGACTGATGGCACGCCGCGCCGACAGTTACCTGTTCCGGGCACATGCTGTCCGCCTGAACTGGCTGGACATCGCTCGCCGCCAGTGGAAGGCCGCAGGCCAGCACGCCGAATTCCTCGATGCCGAGTCGCTGCGCCGCCACAGCATGGACGTCCACGTCACGTGGACCTGTGCGAAGGACCTCGGCCTGCCCTTCGGACCGTTCACGGTGTGGACGCGCGCCAGCCGCGGCAAGCACCTACAGCAGGTGGCGCACGAAGAGTTCGGCACCGACGACGGACTGGGCCTGTGGTGGTACGGCAAGGAGGCCGCCACCGTCGCGGTCACCTGCACCCCCATCGACCCGTCGCTCGCCGTCGGCTTGATCCTGTTCCGCACGTCGCCGCAGTTGCAGGACGCGGTGGCGGCCACTGCAGTACGGCCCACCGTGCCCGGCACCGTGCAACTGCAGTTGAGCACCAGCGGCGCCACCATGGCCGTGCTCACCAACGCCACCAACGCCGTGGTGTCCATCGAGACGCTCGACGACGTGGTGAACGACCCCGCATGGGAACCCATCGAGCTGGTCGGTCTGCCCGTCGACCAGCCGTGGAGCGGCACCGCGTACGACTGGTCCGATCAGGGCCCGCTGTCGGCGCCGGTGTCCCCCTACGAGGCAGCCGTCATGCGCTTGCAGCGCGGTGGACCGCAGATCGGTTGGTCACCGACCACGGCAGCGGGTCACCTGGCGCCGCCATGGTCCGCGCCCGATCCGAAGCTGCTCGTCGACGAGGTGCGCAAGGACCTGCTGGACGAGATCCTGCCGCTGTACGACGGCGGCGCCGACGAGGCGCACCAGTTCGACCTGCAACGCAAACGTGCCGTCGACGGACCGCGGCAGGGCACGAAGCGGTCGTCGCTGGCCACGTCACTGGACAGCCGGCCGTGGTCGCTGCTGATGCTGCCCGCGATGAGCGACCCGTTCCTGAACCTCGCCACCGGCTTCGGCAGCACGTACGCAATCGAGAAGATCGCGGACGGCCAGATCGGTGTGGGCAACACCGACTTCCTCATCACTGCGAAGTACTCGTCGGTACCTGCCCTGAGAGAGGGCGCAGTGGAAATGGCCGCGTACTGCCCGCGCCCGCTTCCCCACGGTCAGGTACCCACGCCCACGGGACTGACCGCGACGCAGGGAGGCATGGTCGCGCCGGTCACGGCGAATCAGCCGTGGCGTGAGTCGATCTACGTGTCGTGGGATCGCCTTCCGGTGACGGCCGCGCTCGCCCGACTCACCCAGAGCGCGTTGGCTCGCTACCCGTCGGTCGCCGGTAGCGACGCCGAATGCCTGCTGCCGCCCCGTGATGCAGGCGGGTGGCGACCGCTGACCATCACCGCCGACGGCAAGAAGGGCGAGCCCGGGTTCGACCGAGCCACCGTGGCGGACGGGGGCGTCGAGATCCCCATCGGCAGCGGCGGCCGACACGTGGGCTACGCCGTCGCGGTCAGCGACGTGTTCGGCGTGTGGTCCGAATGGAACGACGTCGCGTACGACGGTGACGAACCGGCGCCGCAGCCGCCCCGTCTGGTCTCGCTGCACCTCGACACGTCGTACGCGGGCGGTCCCGCGTGCCCCAGCACCCTGCGCGCGGAGGTGGCGGTGGAGTGGGTGGAACGCACGCCCACGGACGTGGAACTGGTGGCCATGTTCTTCCCCATCCGACCCGGCGATCCGGTACCGCCCGCAGGGCTCGATCCTTCCGGCCCCAACCCCGCCGGGGGTTTCCGGCGAGACGTCAGCATCGGGTTTCTGGGTGACCAACCGATCGGCATCGGCTGCTCGGTGATCCCGCTGAACGCGGCAGGCGACGGCGCAGAAACGCCTGGGCCCTTGCAGGGCGACGCGGGCCGGCGATACGCCATCACCGCGGCCGTGCCCACGTTGGACTTCGGCGCGGCGAACCGCTGGGGTGTGCAGGTGTGGGTTCGCCGGGCGCTCGCCGTGGGGGCGAGCCCGACCATCTACGTGCCTGGTGGCTCGCACCCTGCCGTGGCCATCGCCGCCAGCCCGATGCCCGTGGTGCCGCAACCTCAACCGCTACCGCCCGGCGTGCCGCTGGGCAGCACCAACGACGCCGAGGGCCGTTCGCACGTGCGGGTGAAGTGGACGCTGCCGGCGGGTGCCGACGTGCGCACCAACGTGGTGTGGGAGGTGTCCGAGTCGGCGTTGCGGCAACACGCCGGGCTCAGCGCGCGTGCACCAGAGAGCGACTCGCCCGGCGTGCGCCTGGCTGCGCTGTGGGCCGCGTACGACGCACTCGACCCCACCGCGCGACGCAACCTGTTTCGTCGGGTGGCCGAGGTGGCGGGCACCGAACGTGTACTGGACCACGCGCTGCCCAAGGGCTCGAACGACATCCACCTGTTCATGGTCACCACCGTCACGTCCACCGGCGTCGACTCGCCGTGGCCGCAAGGTCCCGGGCTGCCGCACGAACATCTCCAGGCGGTCATCGCGCCACGACTTCGCCGGCCCGCGCCTCCGTTGGTGCGGTCGACGGTCGCCTCCGACGGTTCGGTGACGCTGACGATGTCCAGTGCCAGCAAGGTGCCCGTGACCGGCTTCGCCGTGTACCGCACCCGGTCCGAGTCGGCGGCCCGCTCCGTCGACACGATGGGTCCGCCCGTGATGACCGTGGCCGTCGACGCGCCCGGCGCGGGCGGTCGAGCCATCGACCCAGCCACCGGACATCCCATTCACACGGCCACGTGGACCGGATCGTTCCCGCCGCACTGGGACGCATGGCTCGTTCGAGTGGTGGCCGTGCCGGTCGACCGCGTGTCGGTGGAAGGTGTGCTCGGCCTGCCGTCGGCATCGTCGGAGGTGGCGTCGGTGCTGGTTCCGCCCACCGTGCCTCCCGACCTGGACGTGCTCACGTCCGACATCTGGGGCAACGACCACCGCGGCGTGCTCATCCGCACCTCCACCTCGGCGCCCTGGCGCACCGGCCCGCTGGGTGCCCACCGGCTGATCGCCGTCGTCGGTGCCGACGAACAAGTGTTGACGGCGACGCCGCTCGAGGCGCTGGCCGAGACCGCGCTCACGACGGCACCGGGAGCCGCGTCCACCGCGGTGGTGGGCGAGCGCGGCGCACGCGCCGGTGGTCGAAGCCCGCTGGGTGTGTGGTTCACCCGTCCGGTCGCCGCCGACCCGGTGACGGTCACGCTGCGGCTCATCGACCCGCTCGGCCGCAGCACCGAACGAACCATCACCGTGCCCGGCTGGGTGCCGCCACCGCCGGTCGTCGTGGACCTGCGGATCATCGACATGTTCCGCGTGATCGGTCGCGGCGTCAGTGTGGACCTGTTCTGCGACGCGACCATCGACGCCGAGCCGCCGTACGTGATGGAGGTGACGGCGTACAGCTCGTTCCGCTTCCCGCAGTTCGGCAGCCTCCCGGCGTTCCGCGGCTTCCCAGGCTTCCCGCGATTCCCCCGACCACGCCCACTCAGCCTGACCATCGCGTTGCCCGATATCCCGTCCATCGCCGGCCCGGTCGTTCCCGGCGGGACCATCCAGGTCGCGCATCGACGCCGCAGGGGCCGAGGCCGGCAGGGCAACTACTCCATCTGGGTGCCACTCACCGGGTCCGTGCACGTCACCATCTCGATCGTCGCGCCCGACGGCGCACAGGTCACCGTGGCAGGCGACGTCTGAGCTCGGCTCAGCCTGCCTCAACCAGGCGCGAGGTGGTGCTCGAACCACCCCAGCACTCTTGCGGTGAAGTCGATCTGTGCGGGGAAGGTGCGGACGCCGTGGCCTTCCAGCGGGTACTCCACGTAGCCGGTTTCGACACCACGTTCGGCCAGGGCACGATGGAACGCGAGGCCCTGGCTGGCCGGGGTGATGAGGTCGCGGCTACCGGTGATGACCAGCGTGGGCGTTGTGATGCGGTCGACCGCACCCAACGAGTCGCGACCGGGCGTGCCCGACAGCAGGTGATCCTGCGCCGCCATGTCGTTCGTGGTCCAGCGCATGAACGACCACTCGGTCACCGGGCAGTACGGCACCGACGCACGGAACCGGTCGGTGGTGGCGATGATCCACGCCGCCATGAACCCGCCGTGGCTGCCGCCGAAGACGCCAAGCCGATCCGCATCGGCGATGCCGGCTGCGACGAGCGCGTCGTTGCCGGTGACGATGTCGTCCACCTCGGCACCGCCCAGGTCGCCCAACACGGCGGCGCGGAACGCCTCGCCCCGACCACTGCTGCCGCGTGGGTTGGGGTGGAACACGGCGAACCCCAACCGGGCGAAGAGCAACGTGTACGCGTAGCCCATGGACCACCGGCTGCGCCACGCCCACACCGGCCCGCCGTGCACGTACGTGATGGTCGGGTGCGGACCCTGACCGGCGGGCACGACCACCAATCCGTCGATCTGCGTGCCGTCGACCGACTCCCATGACACCGTGCGCACCTCGCCCGCGTCGGCCAGCACCGCGTCGTGACCTGAGTGCCGCATCGACGTCACCGTTCGCGGTCCACCACCCTCCAGCACTGCCAACTCGGGCGGTTGCCGGTACCCCTCGACCACCATCGCGATGCCACCAGCCGACACCGCCAGCTCGGGGTAGCGCTGCCCGCACGTCGACTCGGTGGACGACCACCGCTCGACGACGGCACCCGTGACCGGGTCGACCGTGGCCACCACCGTCGACAGGCCGCGCTGTCCGGCGACCACCAACTCGCCGCTGGGACGGAACGCCTGCCACGTGACGTCGACACCCTGCAGGTCGAGGACACGGCTGGTACCCAGCCGACGGTCGAGCAGCGTGACGTCGCCGGCCACCACCGTGCGGTCGCTGCACGTCGCCGACACCGAGGCGATGAACCGGCCCTCGGCGCTGGCCGCGGGCAGGCCGATGCACCCGTCGCCGCCATCGCCCAACGTGACCGGCGCCGAACCGTCGAGCGACAACTCCACCAACCGCGCGCTGAACCACGCCGCCTCGTCGGGACGATCGGACACCACGGCCACCACGGCATCGTGCCCGGCCCACACGGCCTCCCAACACGTCAGCCCGTCGGGCGACACCCGCTGCCACTGCTCGTCGCCCACACGCCAACGCCACACGCGCCGCCAACCACCCACCGGCGTCTCGGCCATCACCACCGGCAACCACTCGGGCGCATCCCCACGACCGGTGCGACCCGAACCCTGCGCGCCCGCGGCATCGGCTCCGGGGTCGGCCACCAACGCCAGCAGCGAAGCACCGTCGGGCGACCACACGACCTGCTCGGTCGACCCCGGCAACGGCGGCAACGACGTCAACACGTCACCCTCGACCAACGCCGGCTGTGGCAGGTGCCGGGCCACGCCGACCACCACGGCCAGGCGTTCGCCCACCGGCGCAAACCGCGGCATGCGCACCGAGCCATCGGGATGTGACACCAACCGCTCGCCGTCGGCGCCCACCACCAGCACGTGCTGCCGGCCGGTGGACTGCAGGTCGTGCCGCACCGTCACGGTGCACGCCAGCATGGAACCCGTCGCGTCGATGGCCGGGTCGACCGGCTCGGTGGGCCGCCCGAACCCGGGGCCGTGCAACTCGTGGAAGTGGCGCTCGACGCGCGCCCACAACTCGGTGCCACGCACATCGGGTCGGACCGCGTCGATCATCTCGTCTCCTCCGAACGGGCCACCGCGACATCGTCGGCACCCAGATAGTTGGCGATGACCTCGGGGTCGTTGCGCACCTCGTCGGGCGTGCCCGACCGCAGCACCACACCCGACGCCATCGCCACCACGGTGTCGGCCACCGACATCACCAGCGGGATGTCGTGCTCGATGACCACGATGGTCAACCCCGACACGTCACGCAGGTCGCGCAGCACACGGCCCAGTGCCTCCACCTCGCGCTGGGCCAAACCGCTGGACGGCTCGTCCAGCAACAACAGGCGCGGCTCCAACGCCACGAGACTCGCCAGTTCGCAGATGCGACGCGTGCCGGTGGACAACTCGGCGATGGGGATGTCGCGCCACGCTGACAGACCAAACGCGGCGACCAGTTCGTCGGCCGCATGGCGACGCGCGCCCTGCCGCCGATCGACCCCCACCAGCGCGAGCACACCGTTCGACGGGTGCCGCTGCTCGAGCGCGAGCTCGATGGTCTCCTGCACCGTCAGCGACGGGAACAGCCCGGCGTCCTGGAAGCCACGCACCAAGCCCATGCGCGCCCGCTTCGCCGGCGACGCACCGGTGATGTCGTGCCCGTCGAAGTGCACGGTGCCCTCGTCGGGCGCGGTGAACCCGGCCAGCAGTTCGAAGAACGTCGTCTTGCCCGCGCCATTCGGGCCGATGAGACCGACGATGCTGCCCGCCGCCACCGTCAGGTCCACACCACCCACTGCCTGCAACCCGCCGTACCGCTTCTCGAGCCCGCGGGCCACCAGCAGGTCGCCCGGCACAGGCGCAGCACCCGCAGGCGCGGTGAACCCGCCCATGGTGGTGGCGCGCTGCGGCGCGCCGGCCTCGAGCGTCGAGGTGTCGAACCCTTGCCGTGTGGCGACCACCCGCAGGAATCGGCGACGCAGCGGGGCCAGGAAAGTGGCCAGGCCGCCCGGCACGTACATGATGAGCAACAGCCAACCGACGGCCGACGCGGCCAGCGCAGCAGAGTCGAGCGGCAGGAACTTCGGCAGTCCGACGATGTACAGAGCGCCCAGCACAGGGCCGGCCACCAGCCCGATGCCGCCGATGATGGTCATGGCCACGATGTCGATGTTGCCCTTCACCGGGAACGATTCGGGCGAGGCGTTCGACAGCGAGTGCGTGTAGATGGCCGTGCCGATGCCCGCGAACGCACCACCCAGGAACAGGCCGGCCAGCTTCGCGCGCACCGCCGACACACCGAACGCCTGCACGCCCAGGTCGTTGTCGCGCACGGCGATGAGCCGCCGACCCAACGTGCCGCGGCGGACGTTGCCCGCCACCAACAACGCTGCACCCAGGAACGCCAACGTCAGCCAGGCATAGCGACGGCCAGTGTCGAACGCGAACGAACCGACGATGGGCCGGCCGGGGTCCTTCCCGGAGCCGAACGCCCACGACTGACCCAACGCCCAGACGCTGGTGGCCACGGCGAACGACAGCGTCGTCACCGTCAGCAGCAACCCACGGGCCCGCAGCGCGGGAATGCCGGTCAACACCGACAGCCCACCCGACGTGACCGCTGCCGCGATGAATGCAAACGCGAAGTTGCCCGTGTTCGTGGCCACGGCCACCGACGCGACGCTGCCCAGGGCACCGAATGCCACCAGACCCAACGACAGCTCGCCCAACATGCCCGACACCACCGTGGCACCCAGGCCGACGATGGCCAGCGACATGATGGCGGTGATGCTGTACGCGGTGGCGTTGGTGACGACCGCAATGAGCACCGCCGTGCCGGCCACCGCGAGCACACCGACGATGCGACCCAGGTTGCGCACGGGCCAGATGGCCCGCAGCTCCGACGGCAGAGGCCGCCACGGCTGCACGTTCGCCCACGACACCCGTTCGACCATGCGGCCGCCGAGCGGTCGTTGCAGCAACATGCCGACGACGACCACGACGAACAGCACCAACTCCACGACGCCCTGAGTGGCGGTGTTGTCGATGACGACCTGCTCGACGATGCCGATGCCGATCCCAGCTGCGAACGCGATCGACAGCTTGTCCATGCGCGCCAACACGGCCGCAGCCAACGCCCGCATCAACAGCGAGGGACCGAACGCTGATGCGGCGGCGAACCCTCGGGTGGGCGACACCAGGATTGCCGTCAGCGCCGACAGTGCCGCGGCCATGAACCACGCCAGCGAGGACATGCGAGCCGCAGGAATGCCGTCCAGTCGTGCCGACTCGGGATTCGCCGCGGCAGCTCGCAACGCCCGTCCCCACCGGCTACGGCGTAGGAACCAGCTGAGCGCGAGAACCACGATCGGCCCGAGAATGAGCATCGCGCTGTACGCCGGGGTGATGCGCAGTTGACCGATGGAGAACGTGGGCATCCACGGCGGCGAGGGATAGCCGATGCCCGACGTGGCCGACGGGTTGATGGCGGACGACAGCGACAAGAGCAACTGACCAATACCCAGGGTGGCGACCACGCTCATCAAGGGCGGCGCCGAGCGCAGCCGACGGATGGCCACGACCTCTGACGCACTGCCGATGATCCCCGCCGCGACCAACGCCACGGGCAGCATCAGCCAGTACGGCATGCCCCACCGAACCACCAGCAGCGAGAACAGCGACGCGCCGAACGCGCCCATCTCGCCGTGCGCGAAGTTCACCACCCGGTTCGACCGGTACACGAGCACCAGTCCGACCGCGAGGAGGCCGTAGAGGATGCCGGTGAGCGCTCCGAGCACGATGACCGGCCCGTGCAGTGCGAGACCGATCATTCCGGCGTCTCCCCGAGGAAGACCGATCGCAACAAGTCATCGCGCTGCAGCAGGTCGGCGCTGGCACCTTCGAACTGAACTCTGCCGCGCTCCATGAAGTACGCACGGTCGGCCAACGACAGTGCGACGTTGATGGACTGCTCGACCAGCAGCACGGCGGTGCCCTGCCGATTGATGGTGCGCACCGTGCCCAACAACTCGGCCACCACCGACGGTGCCAACCCCAACGACAACTCGTCGATGAGCAGCACTCGCGGCTTCACGATGAGCGCCTTCGCCAACGCCAGCATCTGCTGCTCACCGCCTGACAGCGTCGCCGCCGGCTGGTCGCGTCGTTCCGCCAACCGCGGGAACACGGCCATCGCTTCGTCCAACCGCGACTCCACCAGTCGCCGGTCGGTACCCAGTACGTAAGCGTGGGCGCGCAGGTTGTCGATCACCGACAGCGGGCCGAATGTCGCCCTTCCGCCGGGAATCTGCGCCAGCCCGAGGGCCAGTCGTCGCTCGGGGTCGTGCCAGGTGACGTCGCGCCCGAACAGCCGAACCGATCCTCGGGTGGGCAGGTTCAACCCGCAGGCGGCGCGCAGCAGCGTGGACTTTCCGGCGCCGTTGGTGCCCAGCAGCGCGACCATCTCGCCGTCCTTCACGCGCATGGTCACGTCGAACAGCACCTGCACCGAGCCGTAGCCCACGTCCAGCCCCTGGCACGAGAGCGCATCCGCCTGCTTGCCGATGCGTCGCAGCCGGGCCAACTCGGTCTCCTCGATCACGTCGTCGAGCATCTGGTCGAGGTCGTCGTTCACGGTGCGGGAGCATCCGTACAGCAGCCATGCGCCGACGAGGCCCGGAATGACGATGGCCACCAGTGCACCCGCGGTGCCGAATCGGCGGTCGACCGTGCCGAGGAGCAGCGCGCCGGCGAAGCCGCCGACAGCAGCGCTGTACATGCCGGCCAGCGCCGCGAGGTGCGGACGGAACTCGGCCGGCACGACGCCCAGCATGGTGACCACCAGCGACGGCCCCAGCGCCGCTGCGAACGCCGACGAGGCGATGAAGAAGATCAGCATCGGCACCAGGTACGGCACCAGCGCGCCGGCCGCAATGGCAACGACGCTGCCGGCCAACAGCACGGCGGCCACGCGAATGAGGCGGGCCGGGTCTCGTTGGAACAGCCGTTCGCCGGCTGGGCCGAACACGCGCAACGCCACCACTGCACCAGCCGCCGAGGCTGCGAAGAACAGCGAGCGGGCGCCCGCACCGAAGTTCCACCGCTCGTCCAGGAAGAACAGCAGGAACGCCGAGTAGGGCACGATGAGCACACCGAACACCGCCTGTGCCACGAGCGCGCGACGAACAGTGGGGATGACCAGGAGTCGCCGGATGACCTCGGCGAACCGCAGCGGCGGCACCACCATGTCGTGCTCGGACGACTGCTCGTCGGCCAGCACTGCCCCGAGCCGCTCACGCTCGGCGTGGCCGACGCCCTGATCGCGCAACCGCACCGACCACAGCGCCACCACCAACGACACGACGGTCACCACCAGGAACACGCCCCGCCACGTCAGCCCGGCGCGGGTGGTCAACAGACCCACGAGCAACGGTGCGGCGATGCTGCCGATGCTGATTGCCGCCGCGTACGCGGTCTGGATACGCACGCGCGCGGTCGCTGGGTACCAGTCCATCAACAGTGGCTGGTGCAGTACGCGCACGCTGCCGCTGGACAGTCCATCGATGACCACCACCACCAACAGACCCCACGGGCCGATGACGATGACCGCCAGCATCGATGCCGCCGTCCACACGAACGCAGTGATGATGGCGATGCTCGCCCGCCACGGTCGCCGCTGCACCAGGGCGGCCATCGGCAGGGTGGCGATGGACACCGCCAACAACTTCGCCGACAGGATTGCCGCGAACGACCCCTTCGACAGGCCCAGGGCGCGGCTGATCTCGGGACCGAGGATGGTGAGTGTGAACCCGAACAACTCGTCGACCACCACCAGCGCGCAGATGGCCAACAGCGGGTACCAACCCACCTTCGAGTCGCGAATCACCGTGGCCAACGCGATGCGCGGCTCGCCGGTGTCGCCGCCCGTCACGCCCACGGCGCGCCGGGCCGCCTCGCGCAGTTCACGGCGGCCGTCGGTGGCGGTCATGGCGTCACGACCTTGAACTGCGTGGCGGCACCACTCTCGCCGTCGCGGCGGCCATGCGCGTCGAGCCGGACGATGGTGAGCTCGTGGTAGGTGCCCTTCTTCGACCCGGTCAGCGGCGGCACGATGGCGATGTCGACCGACGTCGTCGCCGACACGGTGACACCGCGGCGGGCCAGGTACAGCCCGTCCGGGCAGGTGGGCGTGGCGGCGCAGTCGGCGTCGCGCTTGGCGTACCACCGCACGGTCTCACCGGGCGGCATGGGCGCCCGATCGATGAGCACCAGGTACGAGCCGCCCGGCCGCGGGGCCGAGTCCGTCCACTCCACGTGCAGCGGCGTCGGCACCGTCGACCGGCTGGATGGCGCGGTGATGGACAACGAACGATCCGCCCGCAACGCCAACCCGTCGACCGCGAACTGCGAACAGCCCGCGAGCACGACGACGACCACCGCTGCCGCCACCGCACTCAACGCGCGGCGAGGCATGTCAGCCGATCGGGGTGGGATCACCGGCTCGATACTTGTTGCACGAGCACGACGGGTCGTAGTCGGTGATGTAGTACTCGGCAACACCGTCGTGGCGGCCGGGACCGAACACCGACTTCAACGCGGCCGGCGACTGGTAGGTGTCACCCAGGCCCTCGATGGCCGCGGCCAGATCAGTGGCCGCAACCGGCGAGCCGGCCTTGGTGACGCCCGCCTCGAGCAGCCAGGCGGCATCGCAGAAGCGCAAGGTCTCGCTGCTGGCGTTCGACGATGTGAACACGGCGCGAGTGGAATCGATGAGGTCCAGGCACTTCTTCGCCGCGTCGCTCTCCGGCAGCTGCGCCGCATCCGGCACCTCGCCGATGGGCGACCAGGCGACGTTCGTGCCGCCGGTCTTGATGTTCTGCACGAGCGTCTGCCCGCCCGACAACGAGCTGAAGCCCAGCTTCGGCGTGAAGCCCTGGCTGGCCGCGTTCTGCAGGAAGAAGAACGGCGCTGCGCCGCCCGACTCGAAGAACACCAGGTGCGTGACGCCGGCCTCCTTCATCTTCAACACTGCCGCTGCGGCCTCGGTGGAGAAGCGGCCGATGTCGTCGTTGGTCTTGATGGACGCGAGCGACGCGGTGGCCACCGGCGTGACACCTGCAGCAGCCAGCGCCGGCTCGAGGCTGTTCGTCGTCGCTGCATCGAACTCGGGACTGGTGAGGCGGACCAGGCCCACCTTCGCATCGGCTGTGAAGAAGCCTGCGCTGTCCAGGCCCTCGACCAACGCCCTGGCGGCGCGGTCCAGGCTGATGCTCGACGGGTTGAAGAACAGCGGGTTGGCGTCGTACACGCCCTGGTCGGCGAACGAGAACGTCGCACCGCTGGAGGCGATGAGTGGTACGCCGGCCTTGTTCAGGCACGACAGGACCTCCGTACCAGGGTCGCCGATGCTGAGCACCGCGTAGACCTCGTTGTCCTCGGTGAACGTGGCGCAGATGGAACTGGCGATGGCCGCCGGATCGGTGTCGGTGAGCTGATCGGTCACGTGGAACACCGGCACGATCTGCTTGCCGCCCAGGCCACCGCGACCGTTGATGTCGTCGACGAGTGCCTTCACCACCGTCTGGTGATCGACGAAGGTGATGCCCGTCGTGCCCAGCTTCGCCTGTGCCTCGGCCTGGTTCTTCGACACGATGAAGCCGACCTTCACCGAGTCTCCCTCGGCGCCGCGCACCGGCTCGGGTACCGCCGTCGTCTCGGGCACCGTGGTGTCACCTCCCGCCGACGTGCCGGGCGCTTCGGTGGTGGGCGCGACGGTGGTCGAGCCTTCCTTCGCCGTGGACCCGCACGCTGCCAACAGCAGCACGCACGCCAATCCCGTAACCAGTCGAGTACGCATCGTCAGATCCTCCCCAGATGATCGATCACGTCAGTGTGACCCGTGCGCGATGGTGTGAACCGCTGATCGCGCCGGGGGCGCGTTGTGCGATCCCACAAACTCACACCGCAACCTGCACGGCCACCACGATCACGGCCAACACGATGACCACGTCGGTGCGCACGTCTCGCTTGGTCTTCTCCCACATCGCGCCACCGAACCCCTTCGACCACACGTTGGTGCCGCCGTGGATCATCACCGCCGGCCAGACACTGCCCGTGTGCCGCCAGGCGACGGTCATCAGCGCCGACAACGCCACGCACAGCACCACGAACTGGGTCTGGGTGGTGATGAACCGCCGCCACTTCGGGCGGTGCAGCAGCGCGGGCACCTCACGCGGCAGATGCCACGCCCACCAGGCGACCGCCAGCAGCACCGTGGGCCACCAGAGCGAACCGGTCGTGGCCACCAGCACCGGCAGGGCGAAGCCGCGCCAGCCCAGCTCCTCCAGCGAGCCACCTTCGTCCACGAACATGCCGCCGACGATGCGCCCCCACCGGCGCAGACCGCTGGGGTGCCGCAGCACCGGAGCCGTCGGCTCGACCGGGAAGCGACGAGCCACCTGCAGGTACACGCTCGCAACCGCCAGGAACACGACCAGGATGACCGCGTAGGTGGCGAGCGCGGCGGCGGTGTGCCCGTGCCACGGCTGCAACGTGCGCAGCAGCGAACCCAAGCTGGCTGCGCCGTCGCTGAACGTCGCGGTCACCACCGCGGCGATGGACGGCGCGGCGGCGAACAGCAGGATGATGCCGGCGAACGACTGGGTGCGGCAGAAGCGGGCGATGGACACCGCGTTCGGGTACGTGTCGTGCCCGTCGAGCCAGGCGAAGAGTTCGGGGAACACCTGGCGTGTCTCGGGCCTCGCCGTCTGCACGCGGCCCGCGTACACCATCACACCGACGACGATCGCCAACGCGATGGCGTAGAAACCGGCGAGCGCGGCCCAGCCGGTCACTTGTGCCCCGAGGCGCCGTACGAGTGCGGCGCGGCGTCGAGCGCGAACGGGTTGTCGTCCCATCCGGTGCCGTCGGCCAGGTCGGCCAGGCGCCGACCGATCTCGGGCACGAACTTGAACCCGTGTCCGCTCAGTCCCACCCCCACCACGATGTCACCGACGCGGTCCAGCACGAAGTCCTCGTTCGGTGTCGACGCGTACAGGCACGTCGATGCGTCGACCGGCGCAGGGTCCACCCCGGGCAGGTTTGTCGCCACCCAGTCGATCAATCGTCGCCACGTGGTCGGCTCGACCTCGTACGTGCGGTCGTCGGGGTCGACCACCGGACCGGTGTGATGCTCGCCCACCTTCACCAGCCCTTCGGGCGTGGTCATGCCGTAGTGGCGGATGGGCGCGCGGTCGATGAACGTCGGCCACGCGAACGGCTGCCGCGGTCGGAAGAACGCGAGCTGCTCCTTCGTGACTCGGTAGCCCGACAGGTCGACCACACCGTCCAACAGGTTCGGTGCCCACGCTCCGGTGGTGACCACTGCGACACCGGCGTGGATGCGTTCGTCGCCCACGTGCACCAGCACGCCGTTGCCGGTCTGCTCGACGCAGGACACCTCGGCCACCGCGCGCAGCGTTGCGCCCGACTGCCCGGCAAGGCGCCGCAGCACCGACAGCGCACGGTCGGCGTGCACCGTGCCGCCCTGGCCGTGGAACAGCACGTCACCGTAGAACCGCATGCCGGCGAACCGGTGCGTCGCCTCCACCGCGTCCAGTCGCTCCATCGACACGCCCAACTCGGTGGTGCACGCCTCGATTTCGTCCAACTCGTCCGGCAGACCCACGTCCACGGCACCGCAACGGGTGAGCAACTCGACGCCGGCCGCTCGCTCCAACGCGCGCCAACGGTCCAGCGCGTCGAGTGCGAACTGCACGTAGGCAGAGTCGGTGTGGCCCAAGCGGACGATGCGCTCGGTGCCGTGCGACGACCCACGCCGATGCCCCGGCTCGAACCGGTCGACGGCCAGCACCGACAGGCTCTTGCGCGCACACCACCAGGCCGTCGCCGCGCCCGCTGCACCGCAGCCCACCACGACCACATCGAAGCGCTGGTCGCTCACTGGTTCCAGGCCCCGGCCTCGAAGTCGGCCACCTCCACCGCCAGCCAGGCGCGCTCGAACGCGGCGGGCACGTCGGCAGCGGTGATGCGCACCGTGCGCACGTCGACCCGTTCGACGTCGATGAACCGCTCGATGCGATCGGCCTGGCGATGCGACAGCGTGTCGATCTCGATGACCGTCGGCCGGTCGACCACCATCGGCGCCACCGAGTGACGGCCGCGCACGGCGGACTCGGCGGCCGTGCGGATCATCTCGGTGGTCGTCGGCAATGGCAGGCAGCGTGCGTTCTGGCGACCGGTGGTGTGCTTCACGGTGACAGCCGTGATGCCGGGCACGAACTGCGCGGCCTCTTCCGCGACGTACTGGTCACCCGTCACCAGCACCACCGGAACGCCGTGGTGGCCCGCAACCGCAGCCGTGATGGCGGTCTCGCCGATGGGCAGACCGTTCAGGCGGAACTGACCCACCACGCCGCCGTGCCACGTGTGCGACAGCAGGCCGTCGGTGCCGGCCATCGAGTGATAGCCCACCAACAGCACGCAGTCGAACGAGCCGTTCAGGCCCTCCACCTGGCACATGGTGCGACCCGCAGCCGGGCCACGGTGCGCGACGACGCCGGCGGGCAACTCGTCGAACAACAGGTTGCGCATGCCCGCGTGGCCGTCCACCACCAGCACTTCGCTCGCGCCCGCGGCGAATGCGCCCTGCGCAGCGGCCACCACGTCGCCGGTCATCCATCGCCGCGCCTGCTGCCAACCCGCATTGCCCTGGGTGAGCTCCTCACCGTGCACCACCCCGCTGATGCCTTCCAGGTCGGCGGAGATGAACACCTTCACGACTGGCCCCCCGGCTGCGGCTGTGCGCCGCGCACCACGTGCCCCGGCGTTGCGCCGGTCCACTGGCCGTCGACGAAGGTGACCGTGCCCGACTTCACAGTCCAACGGTAGCCATCGGCGGCCTGCAGCAGCCGGGTGCCACCCGCGGGCAGGTCGGCCACCAGCCGCGGCGGATGCAGCTGCAACGCCGCCAGGTCGATGACGTTCACGTCGGCCAGGTAGCCGGGCGCGATGACGCCGCGGTCGTGCCAACCCAGGTGCCGCGCCGGCCGCTGAGTCTGGTGGTGCACCACGTGCTCCAGCGGCAGGCCCGGGCCACGGGTGCGGTCACGGCACCAGTGCGCCACCGCGGTGGTGGGGAACGTGGCGTCGCAGATGAAGTTGCAGTGCGCGCCACCGTCGCTCAAACCGAACACCACGTTCGGCGCGGTCATCATCTCGCGCACGTCGTCCAGGTTGCCGCCGGCGTAGTTGTTCAGCGGCATGTAGAACATGTCGGCGCCGTCGTTCGCCACCAGCAGGTCGTACGCCAGGTCGATGGGCGAGCGACCGGCGCGTGCGGCGATGGCCGCCACCGAGCGGTCGGCCGTGGGCTCGTAGTCCGGCGGGTCGCCCAGCGGGAACATGCGGTCGAACGCGCTCAACACCATCGACACCAGGCCGCGCGGCATGTGGTGCGGATGCTCGTCGATGATGCGCGCCTTCACCGCCTCGTCGTGCAGTGCTGCCACCCGCTCGGCCAACGACAGCTTGGCGATGCGCCGGTACGTGGGCGTGGCCTGCAACGGGTTCACCGAGCCCGACAGGCCCAGCAACAAGCCGATGGGTCGTGGTGCCACCTGACCCTTCACGTCCAAGCCCTCGGCGCACAGCCCGTCGATGACGTCGAGCATGTCGCGCCACCGGTCGGCCACCGCGTCGACCTGTTCGACCGTGAAGCTCAGCGGCCGGCGCACTTCGCGGGCGATGCGCCGGAGGAGCGCGATCTCGCGCTCGGCATGGCCTGGCTGATCCGTGAGGTACAGGTCGCTCACCAACTGCACCACACCCCGGTGGCTCGTGGTCAACGATGCGGTGATGCCGATCAGCTCCTCCGCGCTCGCGGTCATGGTGCCGACGTACTCGCCCGCTCCGGTGCGGTGGATCATCGTGCGCGAGGTGGCGAAGCCCAGTGCGCCCGCGTCGAGCGCCTCGCCCACCAGTCGCGACATCGCCCCGATCTCGTCGGCCGTCGGTGCCACCGTGTGGTCGGCGCCGCGTTCGCCCATCACGTAGGCGCGCAGCACAGCGTGCGGCACGTGCGAGCCGATGTCCACCGTGTGTGGCACGCGATCCACTGCGTCGAGGTACTCGGGGAAGCTCTCCCAATCCCACGGCAGCCCTTCGGCCAGCGCGGTACCTGGAATGTCCTCCACGCCCTCGAGCAGGCCGATCAACCAGTCGTGGCGATCGGGACGGGCCGGCGCGAACCCCACGCCGCAGTTGCCCATGGCGATGGACGTCACGCCGTTCACCGACGACGGCTCCACCACGGGGTCCCACGTCACCTGCCCGTCGTAGTGCGTGTGCAGGTCCACCCAACCCGGTGCCACCACCAGCCCGTCGGCGTCGATGACGTGTCGGGCCGTACCCAACGCCGGGCCGACCTCCACGATGCGACCGCCGGCGATCGCGACGTCCGCCGCGACACCCGGTGCCCCGGTCCCGTCGACCACCAATCCGTTCCGGATGACGAGATCATGCATCCGCTCAGCGTGACTCGGCACCGCTGTGGCAAGCGGACAACGAGTGCCGGATGTGGCTGTGCGATCGCCCAACGGCGGGGTCGGCGGGGCCGATCTGCTCAGTCGAGCATGCGCATTTCGTGGATCTCGCCGTTCACCAGGTGGTAGAGGACGGCGGCCTCGAACCGCCGTCCGCTGTCGTCGTCGATCTGCTCGTGGTCGACCACCCAATCGCCCACCGCAATGCGATTCAGGATGGTGGCGTGCCGACCCGGAACCCGGAACACCGGCACGTACGCGTCGCGCAACTGCTCGTACCCCTCTGCGCGCACGGTGCCATCGCCCCTTGTCAGGCGGATCGCCGGCGCGAAGCAGGCGATGAACTCGTCGAGCAGCCCCGCGTTGTACGCGGCGAGCTGGCGGTTCACCGGGTGATCGTGCGGCAGGCCGTCGGCCGCGTCGGCGGTCATCGAAGCCTCCATTGCAGTTCGAGCACGAACCGGTTCACCGGGTCGGCCAGGTCGAGGTCGATGATCTCGCGCATGCGCTTCAACCGGTAGCGCAGGGTGTTCGAGTGGATGTCCAGCGCGGCGGCTGCCGCGGCCACGTCGCCGAACGCATCGAGGTACGCCCCCAAGGTGGCCAGGTGCGCAGTGTGCTGCTCGGCGTCGTGTCGGGCAAGCAGGTCCAGGTGAGGGGTGCGACAGCGCGGGTCGTCGGCCAGGCGTTCGCGCACATGGCGCATCACCACCTCGGCCTGCACGTCGGAGATGGTGGCCACCTGCGTCGTCGGTGTGGCCTTGGCCAGCAGGGCGGCCAGCGTCTGCTCGGCTTCCCACCGCGATCCGGCCAACCCGCCGATGTCGCCCACTGCGCTGCCGATACCGGCGAACACCTCACGCTTCAGCGCATGCGTCGCTCGCTGTGTCACGTCGGCCACCACCTCGCGAATCCGTCGGGCAGTCACGCGATCCGATTCGGGGATGATGACCAGCACGTCGCCGTCCAGGTCGACCGCAGCCGACCGCTCGTCGAGCAACTCGAACTGCAACGACGCCACCTCGGCCAACCGGCGCTGGCGCATGATGACCGACGCCGCGTCCAGGTCGTCGCGCTCGCGGGTCTTCAACGCGATCACTCGCACCCGCTCGCCGTGGCCCAGCGTGAACAGCGAGCTGCTCGACCCGTCGAGCGCGGCACGCACCGACTCGGCGCGTCGCCGGCGCGCCACCTCGCCCGCACGCTGGTGCTGCAACAGCAACAACGCGGCCTGCGCGGTGCTGCCCACCAGGGCGCGTTCGGCGTCGTCGTCGAACGGCGCATCACCCTGCACCACCCAGATCGTGCCCAGCACCTCGTCGCCCGCTCGCACCGCGACGCCCATTCGGCTCCGCACCTGCGGTTCGGTGGTGGCCGGCAGGTGCACCACAGGCCCGTCGGCGAACATGCGCCGGTACATCGCCACCATGTCGTCGCGAGCCATTACGTACCCCGGCACGCCGCGGCCCAGGATGCTGTCGCGGCGCACGTCGTCGATCGGTTGGTCCAGGTTCGAGTACGCCACCACGCGCAGCTCGCGGTCCTCGATGGTGGTGGCCCCACCCACCGCCGCGGCGATGGCGTTGGCCAGTGCGAACAGGTCGGTGGGACCGCTGTCGTCGGTGGCCGGCATGCCCGGCATCTCCACCAGCGTGCGCAGCAGGATGAACACCTGCCCCCAGTCGCTGGAGCCCGGCGCCACCGCCAACGCCACCCGACCCGCCACGGCGCGATCGGTGGCCGCCGGTCGATCCTTGGTCGGCAACTTGGTGATCACCAGCGCCGCGCCTGCCTCGCCGGCACGGTGCAATACGTCGTCGAAGCCCTCGTCGGCCGACGAGGAGCCGACCAGCAGCACCACGTCGCCGGCGGCCAACGCGGTGGTGTCGGCAGTGCTGACGATGAGCACGCGGCGGGCCGCGACGTCCACACCCAAAGGAGCCGCGACCAGCTCGAGCACCAATGGCGACAGCCGGTCGAGCATCACCCCGACGGTCAGTGCAGCATGCTCCACGTGGGTGGCGACCATCCGGCAACGGTACCCCTGGCCTTGACTGCCGTCATACCGTGAGCATTCATGGCGCCGCTGCAGACCCTTCTCGACCAGTTCCTGGCCGCCCACACCGACATGCCTGGCGTGGTGATGCACGTGGAATCGCCGTCACTTCGTTGCAGCTGGAGCGGCGGAGCCGGCGTGCTGGAACGCGACGGCGCGGGGTTGACCGGCAACGAGTGCTTCCGCACCGCGAGCATCACCAAGACGTTCGTCGCGGTGTCGGTGCTGCGCCTGGTGGACCGAGGCGTCGTCGTGCTCGACGAGCCTGCGTTGCCGCACATTCCCGAACCTGCCGCATCGATGCTGCGCGCCGCGGTGCCCGATGCGCCGGTCATCACCGTCCGTCACCTGCTGCAGCACACCAGTGGCGTGTACGACTTCGGCAACGACGACCACTATCGCCGAGCCATCGGCGCCGACCCGCAACGCGAGTGGTCGGCCACCGACCTGATTGGCATGGCCTTCGACCACGGCGCGCCGTACTGCGCGCCCGGCGCAGCGTTCCACTACAGCGACACCGGTTACGTACTGCTGGCGCTGTTGTTGGAGCGCCACGCGAGTCTTCCGTTCGCCACGGCACTGCGCGCCGAGTCGGGCATCGACGAGCTCGGACTCCCGCACACGTGGCTGGAGGGCAAGGAACCCGCGCCGGCCGACGCGCCGCCTCGTGCGCATCAGTACCTCGGCCCGACGGACACGTTCGGGTTCAACCCGTCGTTCGACGGCTACGGCGGTGGCGGCCTGGTGTGCACTGCGCGCGACCTGGCGACATACGTCCGGGCAGTGGCGACGGGAGCGCTGTTGCCACCGACGCTCACCGCGGCCATGCTCGACTGCAGCGCGGTCACCGACCTCGGCGACGTCGGCCAGCGCTGCGGGCTGGGCATCTTCCAGAGCACCATCGACGGCATCGTCCGCATCGGCCACGAGGGCTTCTGGGGCACATGGATGTACCACTTCCCCGAGCACGACGTCACCGTCGCTGGCGCGCACACCGCCATCCCGTTCGACATGGCATCCAAGCAACGTCTCTTGCACGGGGTCATTCACGCACTGCGCGACGGTGGGGCGTGACGTCCGACGGTTCTTCGCTGCAGCAACGCCTGGACCTGGAAGTGCTGTGCGAGCGGTACCGCATCGTGGGCGCGGTGGTGGGCGTGAGCGTTCGTGGCAGGCGAACCGTCCTCGTCCGAGGGATGGCGAACAGTGCAACGGGCGCCCCGCTCAGTCGCGAAACGTTCATGCTCGCTGGCTCTGTGACGAAGGCGATGACGGCGAGCATCGTCTCGTTGTTGCGAGCCGATGGCGTGGTGGACATCGACGCGCCACTCGTCGAGTATCTGCCTCGGTTCCGCGTCGCCGACCGAGCGGCGACACCCATGATCACACCCCGTCACTTGCTCAGTCACATGGCGGGGTTCGACGGTGACATCTGGGAGGACCTCGCCGAGGGAGGTGGCGCGCTCGAGTCCTTGGTTCAGCGAGTGGCCTCGTGCCCTCAGCAGACCACGCCTGGTACGGCGTTCTCCTACAACAACGCTGCGTACGGGCTACTCGGGGCGATGATCCAATCGGTGACGGGCGACTCGTTCGAACACGCGTTGCGTGAGCGCATTTCGAGTCGCTGCGGCGCCGAGATCACCACTGAGTTGTCCGTGATCGACGCGGCTACGACCGCGGTCGGTCATGTCGAAGACGCTGGCGGGGTGCAGATCCCGGTCGGCACGGTCGTCGGGCCGGCATGCCTGACGCCCGCTGGTTCACGCACCTGGACCACCATCGACGGACTTCTCTCCTTCGGTGAGCTGCATCTTGGTCGGCACGGCACTCCGCACGAGCACGCTGCACTGGTCGCCATGCGAGCGCCGCAATGCTTCATCAATGACCCGAACAACGGTGGCACCATGGGTCTCGGGGTGTTCCTCGATGAGCGCTGGGGTACACCGGTCGTGTTTCACGACGGGGGCGTGAACGGTCAGTCCGCGTACCTCCGCATACTTCCCGAGTTCGACACCGTGCTTGCGATCATGAGCACCGGGGGAGTGCCCCAGGTCTTCCACCGGCATGTGTTCGCCGGCCTCAGCTCGGCGTTTCCCGGCGTCGCGGCTCCACTCGGTGTGACCGCAGATCCTGGTCGCGTCGTCGATGTCGATCGGTACGTGGGGCGCTTTCGATCGTCGTCGACGGTCGTTGACGTCACCGAGGTGGAGCAGGGTCTCGCAGTCGAGGTCACGTGGGGACTTGGCACCCCCGATGCGGTGGCGACGGGTGCGCTGCCGCTCGCTGCGGTCGACGACGAGATCTTCATCGCGCCGCTCGGCGGTCGTGACTATGTCCTTGTGTTTCCGCCACCTGATCAACCCGTCGACCACGTGCTGGCGGGTCTGCGTCGACTCGATCGCGTCAGCTGAGCCGGGTGACCTCGGCGCATGCCGTGGTCTGCGGCTCAGTTGTGTCACTCATTCGTCGTGAGTACCCGGTGAAGGACAACGAGCGACATCGTCGGGTCGGTCCGCGGTGAGCTGCGGCAACTGCAGCAGCTCCAACAGGCGCAGCACGCTTGCCGACGGATGGATGATGCCGACGCTGCAGCCCGACTGAGCGAGCGCCGGCGCGCACGCCTCGAGCGCTGACAGCAGCGACGAGTCGGTGAACACGATGTCGCGCGCATCCAGCTCGACCCGATCGCACCCGGCGAGCACGGTGCCTTCGACGAGCGACGAGACGACCCACGAATTGAAGTGGTCCACCTCGCCGCACAGTCGGACGACGGCGCGCCGGGGATGGTCGAAGTCGACGGTGAACGTCAGCAATGGCGCGGCCGCGAGGTCGGTGAGCGGCGGGTCGTCGAACGGTTGGTACATCACGAGTCCTCTGGGGCGCAGGGCGCCCGACAACAGCGGCTGTGGTCTCAACCGTTCAGCAGTTCCGAAGGAGCCGCTGAACTCCTGACCCTACAGAGCGCCTCTCCCATGCGCAACGGCCTGGGAAAGTGACGATCAGACCCAGTTCGACGGTTCGGGCGCGGTGCGCATGGCACACCACACGTGCTTCCCAGCCATCCCGTCGGGGTTCGACGAACTGCCCCAACGCTCACACAGCGCCTCGACGATGCGCAGCCCCTGGCCGCCGACGCGACCAGTGGGGTCGACCGTTGCCGCCGGCACCGGCGAACCATCCGAGACTTCGATGACGATCGTGTCGGGCGCCATGTGCACGTGCAGCGTCCGCGGCGGTCGACCGTGCACCAGCGCATTCGTCACCAGTTCACTGACCACCACGATGGCGTCGTTCCGTTCGGTGGCCGACATCCACTCGGGCAGGAGGCCTCGCATCAGGTCACGCATCCGGGCCGCCTCGCTCGGGTGATCCTCGATGGCCACCGATACGCCGTCTCCCGCGTGCCGAAGGCGCATCGGGATGTTGGCAGGGCGCGACATGGTGCTCCGAAGGGGTGACTCGATGCGGACGGGTGCCGAACCAGTACCCACTGCGTCGCCCGAACGAACCCCGTCATTCGCGCCGGTCGCCATCGGCCCTCAGCGCCGGACCATCGGCGTGCGGATCGCGCTCGAGATGAGCCGCTCGGCGATCACGTGCAACTTCACGTTCTCGGCCTGGGACTGGCGGATGAGCAACTCGAAGGCCTGGTCGGCGTCGACGCCCATCGATGCGATGATCAGGCCTTTCGCCTGCTCGATGATGGCCCGGGTCTCCATCGCGGCGCGAAGACCCGAGACCTCTGCCCGCAGGTCGCCCAGTTCGCTGCGTCCCTGCATCGCGTGGTGTCCCTCGTCGGTGCTCACTCGATTTCGGTGCCCGACGAATCGTCAGTTCAGACGTGTTCGGTGGAACACCTCGACGGTCAGAGGCAGTTGCCGCTGCGGTCGACCTTGTTGATCGGGTCGTAGACGCCGATGCACACCGAACTCGAGAAGCCGCCGGACAACTCCGACCCGATGAGGATCGCGCCGGCAGCTCCACCGACGATCGACGAGGAACGGAAGGTGACCTGCTTGTGCTGGGACAGGACGGCGATGTCCCCGCTGATCGGACTGGTGGTGACCGTGACGCGCGCATCGACGAACTCCGCCGTCGACGTCAGTGCATAGACGCCGTACTGCTGCGGGAAGTTCGGGGGCGAGTTGTCGGGGTTCGTTCCGTCGGCGAACACGTCCAACCCGTCGAACCGGGTGGCCGAACGGTCCTCCACGATGCCGATCGCGATGGTGTTGCTGATCGCGCTGACCCGCACGTCGCGGTAGACGAGGTTCGACGTGGTGGAGTTGTTGACGATGGCGATTGCAGCTTCGCCCGTGCCCGCGGGTCCCTTTTGCTCGATGGTGACGTCGCGAACCTCGGCGTGGATCGCGCCCGTGGCAGCCACGGTCGGCGCGCCAACGGCGTCATCGTAGGAAGGCGTCAGCTGAGCCGGTGCCGTCAGCGTGGTGTAGTCGGCGCCGGCGCCCTCGATGTCGACGTAGTCCTTCAGCGTGATCCTGCCGGTGAAGACGCCGCGGCCGACCTTCACCGTGTACCGCTTCGTTGCGGAGGCATCGGTGATCGAGTCGAGTGCGGCCTGCACGCTGGTGAAGTCGCCACCGGACGTCTCGACGGTGACCACCCCCAACGGGCGCGGTGGGGTGACCGATGCGATGGCCGTCGCGATCGCGGTGTCGACCTGGGCCTTCGTGTAGTAGCGGTCGTCGTGGTTGTGGTCCTCGTAATAACCCTGGACGTCTACGGAGATGTGCACCGATCCGACCGAGTTGTACACGCTGAACCGGCCCAGGCTGGACAGCCGGATGGTCGCGAGCGAACCCGTCTGCGGCTGGTTCGCGTTGAGCACCACGTTCACCGTGGTCGGGCGGGTCTCACCCTGGGGGAACAGCACCAGGGCGCCGGTGGCGGTGGGCGAGTACGCGGTCACCTGAGCCACGATGGTGGCGGCACCGGCCGGGATGTTGCACCGGCCGTTCACGCCTCGGGCGTTGAACGTGGCCGCCTCACCCGGCTTCAGCGGCGTCGCCCGTGTACCGACCGTGCGCGGTGCCGGCCGGGTGTCGATCAATCGGCACGTGCGAATGGGAACGAACGTGGAACGCGCGCCGGAGTTGATGGTCGCGTTCACCACTCCCAGCCCGCCGGCGCCCAGCGCCACGGCCACCGCCGCCCCGATCGCTGCCCATCGCACCCACATGCCGCCGCTCATGTCAACCTCCTGACAAGTTGATCCGACAGTAGACCGGTACCGTGCTCGGCCTCACTCCTCAGGTGCCCCATGCCACGCCGAACCATCACCCCCAACGACATCAGCGACCGCCGCATCCCCGACGACCTGACAGGCGTCCGGTGGCCCGACGGCACGGTGGAATGCCGCTTCAACATCGGCTCCGACGATTACGCGGTGCGAGTGAGGTCGTCGGGTGCACACGACCTGGGCGTGGGCGAGGTGCTCACCGACCCGTCCGTCGAGTGCGACCGCTGCGCCGACAAGTGCGGCTGATCATGCAGAACTTCAGTTCTGCATGACGCCCCGATCAGTGCGACCGAGGGTGCTTCGCAGAGCGGGTGAGGGTATCCGTCGCTGCGCTCCTCCCGATCAGTGCGACCGAGGGTGCTTCGCAGAGCGGGTGACGGGAATCGAACCCGCGTTCTCAGCTTGGGAA
>CBHWEI010000005.1:0-36523 GCA_966112835.1 uncultured Acidimicrobiaceae bacterium | reverse complement strand
ACCGATGAGCGGCACGTCGGTGGGGTCGGTGTACGTGGCGGTCGCGACCACGGTGGCGCCGCGCTCGACCACGCGCACTTGCAGCGGTGCGAGCGACACGGCCGCCGTACCGGCTGCCACGGCTCGACCGGGGTCGGTCGAGGCGGCCGCGGCGCGGGCCGCCTCGCGAGCGGCCAGCTGCACGGCGAGCCGATCGCGGGCGACCACCGCCACCTGCACCACACCCAGCAGCAGCAGGCACAGCAGCGGCAACGCCAGGGCGAGCTCGACCGTGGCCTGCCCGCGGTCGCGCCGCTGCCTCACAGCTTGCTGATGACGGCGTCGAGCACGCGGTCGAACAGGCGGCCCACCTTGCCGGCGCCGCCGCCCGCGGTGGCCCAGGCCACCACCATCAGCGCCACGAGCGCGGCTGCCAACAGCATCAGGGCGTACTCGGTGGTGGCCTGGCCCTCGTCGTCGGCGAACCGGGCCGACCACCACAGGTAGGTGGCATGGAGGCGGGCGAGTGTTGCGTTCATGGGAGCTCCTCGAGTCGTGGGTGACGGATTGCGGGGGATGGTGAGGCGGTCGCGTCAGCGGCGCAGCGACGAGAGGGCTGCGAGCAGCAAGGGCACGATGGCGAGTAGCACGAACGACGGCAGGGTGCACAGCACCAGCGGCACGGCGAGGCGCACGGGCAGCTGCCTGGCGAGGGTGTCGAGCTGACGCCGGCGGTGGGCGCGGGCGTCGGCGGCGAGGCGTTCCAGCACGGGCGCCAGGGGCAGTCCGTCGCGGTCGGCGGCCGAGAGCCCGTCGACGAGAGGGTCGAGGGCCGGGCCGAGCTCGTCGGCCAACATCGGCAGTGCGTCGGCGAAGCGCGCACCGCGTGCGATCGCGTCCAACATGTGGCCGGTCGTGTCGCGCAGTGGCGGCGCGAAGTGCACGTGCACCGCCTGCAGCGCGGCGACAGGGAGGTGGCCGGCTCGCACGGCGAGGACGATGAGGTCGATGGCGTCGGCCAGTCCGGCGTCGACCTGGCGGCGCAGGCGTCGCTGGTGCAGCTGCTGGGTGAGGCGCATCACACCACCGCCCGCCGGACGACACGCCGCATCCACCACCAGCCGACAGCGTTCGTGACTGCGCCGAGTGCTGCCGACACCAGGCCGGCGGGTGTGAGCAGCGCCCGGCGGAACGCGGTGCTGCCGATGGCGCACCACGCGGCGAAGCCGAGCGGCACCAGCGTCAGGACGCGGGCGCTCAGACGCGCCTGCGCACTGTGGGCCAGCGCCTCGGCGCGCACGGCGGCACGCTCGCGCAGCACGTTCGCGCCGGCCTGGACGACGGCGGCCGGTGTGCCGCCCAGTCCCAGCGCGGCGACCAGCGATTGCACCACCACCGCTTCGTCGGGGTCGTCGACCACGCTCGACTGCAGCCGTTCGAACCGCAGCGGGCTGGTGACCGCGACGCCGAGCGGGCGTTGCTCGTCGGCAACTGCCGCCGCAGCGGCGCGCACACCGGTGCCACCACGGATCTGCGCAGCGACGGCGTCGAGGTAGCGGGCCCAGGTGCGCGCATCATGCGGTGGCCCCGACCGTCCTTGCCGCAGCGAGCGTCGGCGGTCAGACGGGTGGTGTGCGGGGTCGACGAGCTCGCGCCGCGGTGGCGGGCGGCGGCCCGCAGCGAGCACCAGCACCGCTGCCGCCACCAGTACCGCCGCGGTCACGAGCGACCTCGAGTCGGTGCGCTCACCACGCGATCGCCGGCGGCGAGCGCAGTGGTGTGCAGCCCGTCGCCGGTCGCGGCATTCACCTCCACCACCTCGACGACTCGGCGGGTGCCGTCGGGCCGTCGCTCGGTGTGCACGACGGCGTCGACGGCGCGGGCGACGTGGTGGTGCACCGCCGCGAGCGGCCACGCGGCGACCTCCTGCAGCACCAACGTGGACAGTCGGTCGAGCGCGTCGGTGGCGGTGTTGGCGTGCACGGTGCACAGCGACCCGTCGTGCCCGGTGTTCAACGCCTGCAAGAGGTGCGTCGCCTCGGCGCCGCGGACCTCGCCCACCACCAGCCGGTCGGGCCGCATGCGCAGCGCGGTGCGCAGCAGGTGTGACAGTGGCACCTCGCCCACGCCCTCGGGCGTGGCGTCGCGGGTTTCGAACCGCAGCACGTGCGGGTGGTGCAGGCGCAGCTCGGCGACGTCCTCGAGCGTGACGATGCGTGCCTCGGGTTCGATCTCGGCCGCCAGCGCGTTCAGCAGCGTGGTCTTGCCCGACGAGGTGGCGCCGCTGACGACCACGTTGCAGCGGCGTCGCACCAGGGTGCGCAACAGCTCGGCCACGGGCGGCTCGGCGAACGCGGTGAGCGGGATGTGGCGCACCGGGAAGCGGCGGATGGCGAGGCACGGTCCGTCGACCGCGACGGGCTCGATGACCGCGCACAGCCGTGCACCGTCGGGTAGGCGGGCGTCGACCGTGGGGTGCGACCGGTCGAGGCGGCGGCCCACCGGGCCGAGCATGTGCTCGATGGCGGCCAGCAGCGTGGCGGTGCGCATGCGCCCCACGTGGCGCACCGCGCCGGCGCGCTCCACCCAGATGTCGCCGCCGTTGTTCACCATGACCTCGTTCACCGTCGGGTCGTGCAGCCAGCGCTCCAACCCGCCCCACGGCGACTGCTCAGCGACCGGGTCGATCATGCGACGGGCCGGAGCGCGGGGGACAGTGGGTGCGACAGGCCGCGCGGCAGGCGCCCGGCCAACAATCCGGCATCGACCGAACGGAAGATCTGCGGGTCGTACGGCACCTGGGCCACCACCGGCGCCCCCACCGCGTGGGCGATGTCGGGTGCGGTGAGCGTGCGGCCCGGTTCGTGCACCAGCACCACACCGGTGGGGCGCTCGTCCAGCCGCACTGCGCGCCGGAGCGCGAGGTAGCACGGGCGGGTGACCAACCACGAGTGGGTGCCCGGTGCGCGCAACGCCGGATGGGGCACGCCGCTGCCCCCGTCGACCACCACGGTGTCGGCGGCGAGGCCGAGCACTCGGCCCAGTTCACGCCAGCGCGCCTCGTCGACACCGTCCAAGGGTCCGCGCTCGGTCGACCGGTGCTCGGCCCTGCCGAACGGCACGAGCTGCAGGCCGGGTTGGGTGTCGACCGCCAGCCGCCACAGCGCGACTGCATCGGCGGTGGGCGATGCCAACCAGTCGGTCACCCCGGGGCCGGCCGGCTCGGGCAGCCCGAGGACCGCGGGGATGTCGCCACCCAGGTCGACGAGCACCGTGGGTTGCGAATGGGACAACAGCAGACCGAGGGACGCGGCGACCACCGTGGTGCCGCAGCCGCCCTTCACGGACCAGCAGACGAACATGACCTACCCCCAAGGGATCGGGAGCCAGCAACGGGGGGAAGCCGAGGCCGAACCTATCCGTCGCCCCGACGCGCGCCAACCCCTCAGTCGTGCGTGTGCCGGTGGTGCACGTCGGGCAGGTGGTCGTGCGTGTGGACCAGCTGCAGGTGCCGGTGGAGCTGGCCGTCGACCACCTCGATGGCGCCGGCCGCGTGGTGCGGATCGGTGGGGTCGATGGGGTGCGCGTGCTCGGTGGCCTGGTGCCGGTGCTCGTGCGCGTGGCGGGCCGTGGCGACGGTGAGCACGCCCACCAGCGACACGGCGAAAACGACGACGAACGACATGCTCAGGTCGTCGCCCAGGACCAGCCATGAGAGCAGCACGCCGATGAACGGGGCGAGCGCGAACACCACCTGGCCGCGGGCGGCGCCCAGCTGTCGGGCACCCGTGATCCACATGGTGATGGACACGCCGTAGCCGAGCACGCCGACGAGCACGGCGCTCACCGCCACGCTCGCGGGCGGGATGCCGGAGATGGCCAGGCCGATCGCCAGGTTCACCGAGCCGGCGACCACGCCCTTCACGAAGGTGATGTTCGCCGGCGGGTACCCGTCCAGGCCGGCGGTGATCGCGTTGTCGACGCCCCAGCAGACGCACGCGCCAGCGACCAGGAAGGCGCCGGGCGCGAACGCCATGCCACCACCACTGGCGAGCAGTACGCCAGATGCGGCCACGGAGGTGACGCCGAGGGCAGCACGGGTGCCGACGTCCTCGTGCAGGAACACGCGGGCGATGACGACGGTGGCCACGAGCTCGAGGTTCAACAGCAGCGACACCGTGGACGCCGGCGTGCGGTCGAGCGCCAGCACCAGTAGCACGGGCGCGACACCGCCGCCGACCACGACGGCGACCGCGAGGCGCGTGCGCTGTGCCCCCGCGGTGACGGGCGAACGTCCGCGTTGCAGAAACGGCAGCACACCCAGCGCGGCGCCGACGTAGAGCAACCCGGCGATGGTGACCGCGCCGGCGTCGTCGACGAGCGACTTCGTGGCGGGGGTGGCGGCGCCGAACAGCACGGCCGCCGCGGCGCACCACCACCATCCGTGGCGCTGCGTGATGGTCCGTCCCATGGCAGATGCCGGCCCGGTCAGCGGGACCAGTAGGGCTTGGCCTTCTCGGCGTTGCGGAGCGGCTTCACGCACGCCTTCACCGTGGCGTCGTGGCGCGACTTCAACCAGCCGACGGCGAACCAGGCGTTCGCGTCGGTGACCGCCAGGGCCTCGAACAGCTCGGTGGCCACGGAGAGGTCGTTCAGGAGGCCCAGCGCCTCCTGGGCGGGCTCGAGGGCCGCCACGTACCGGGCGACCTTCTTGCGGCCGTACAGCGACGCCGTGAGCTCGGCGACGTAGCGCAGCCGCTTCAGCTGCTTGCGAACGTCGTGCTGCTCCTCGATCTCCAGGCGGCGGAACTCGTCGGCCCGCTTGGCGCTGGTGCGGCGCAGCGCCTTCAACCGGTCGGCCACCACCTCGCGCAGGTCGAGCCCGTCGTCGGCGTCGGGCTCGCCGTGGGCGTACTGCAGCAGGTCGAGCATGAGGATGGTGAAGTCGATGCCGCGCAACGCCTCGCCCGTGTGGTCGATGCTCGGCTGGGGCAGCGTCACCTTCGGTGAGCCCTCGCGCTCCAGGGCGCGCAGCCATCCGGCCAGCACCACCTCGCGGTCGCGCGCCTCGCCGAGCACGGCGAAGATGTCGGCCAGGTCGCTGCGCCAGCCGGGATCGACCGAGGGGCACAGTGAACCGAACTCGGCGAGCACGGTGCGCAGCTTGCGGATGCCCACCCGTGCCTGGTGCACGTGCTCGTGGCCACCCAGGCCGGCGGCGACGGCGCTGGTGTTGCCCAGGATCTGCGCCAGGCACACGCGGGTCATCTCGCGGACGGCGGCGTCGACGGACATCGACCGGTGCAACTCGGCGGCGGGGGCCTTGCGGACCGGCAGCTCGCCGGCACCCCTCGCCAGCATGTTGCCGCGGTGTGCCTTGGTGGCCATGTCCAGCCACAGGCCGTGGCGTTGCGCCCAATGGTGCGCGGCGGCGACGACGGCACGCGGGTGGCCCTTCTTCAGTTCGATCTCCAACTCGCACACGTCGAGCGATCGATCGCCGCTGGCGATGGTGCCCAGGTCGACGGCCAGCTCGACGCTGCCACCGGGCACGCGCGTGGTGCGGGCAACCCGCCAGATGTCGGTGTGGAAGCGCTCGGAGGGCGCCGTGTCCAGTGTCGCGAGCAGTGCGTCGAGGCGCTCGCCGGCGGGTGAGCCGTGGTGCAGCGCCGGGTCGGGCGTCGGCTTGCCGCGGCCCTTCACCGTCACGTTGTCCTCTTCGCGGGCCAGGTCGCCGTCGCGCGGCGTGGCCTTCAGGGTCTGCACCCAGCGGCGCCCCTCACGACGGAGGCGCCAACCCATGCCGGCGGCCGCCAGATCGAACGACTCGGTGTCCAGGTACGTCGCGACCAGGTGCGTGCGAGTGGAACCGGCCCTGCCGCGCACCGCCGCCAGGACCGCATCGGCGCGGTCCGCAGGGATCCGCAGCTTCAGCTCGACCTCGTGGCGGGGAGAAACGGCCACGTCGCGGGCATCGGCGACAGATGACACGATTCATTCATAACCGCGGTGGCGGCTGGTGGCAATGAGTTTGCCAACTGTTCACCTGGAAGATCGGTCACCCACGACGCCGACGTTGCGCAGCGGCAGGCCGGAGGTGGCGCGGCGCAGGTTGTCGGAGAAGATGTCGGCGGCGCGCTGGGCCGACAGCTCGGTGGTGCCGGCGCTGTGCGGGGTGACGATCACGTTGGGCAGATCCCACAGCGGGCTCTCGGCCGGCAGTGGCTCGACCACGAACACGTCGAGTGCTGCGCCGCCGATGTGGCCGGTCTGCAGCGCGGCCACCAGCGCGTCCTCGTCGACCAGTTCGCCACGGCCCACGTTCACCACGTGGGCGCCCTTCGGCAGCATGGCCAGTTCGGCTGCGCCGATGAGGCCTCGGGTCTCGTCGGTGAGCGGCGCCGTCAGCACCAGGTCGTCGATCTGCGGGAGCAACTCGTGCAGCCGGGTGGTGGGCCAGGTGGTGCACGGCTCGTCGCCCGTGGGCGTGCGCCGGACACCGGTGACCTGCATGCCGAACTGCGCAGCCAGCCGTGCCACTTCCGAGCCGATGGCGCCCAGGCCGACGATGCCGACGCGCCGGCCTTCGACGTCGAGCGTGCCGCTGTTCGCCCAGCGGTGCTCGGACTGGGCGACGGCGAACGAGCGCGCCTCGCGGCACAGCGCGATGAGGTGCATGACCACCGTGTGGGCGATGGGGATGGCCGACGACCCTGCGGAGTGCGTGACGGTGATTCCGTGACGGCCGAGCTCGCCGAACACCGGGTTGTCGAGGCCGGCGGAGAACATGTGCAGCCACGTGGCGTGCGGCGCCTGCAGCAACACCTTCATGAACGGCCCGCCGCGCTGGTCGCGCCACAGGTCGGCACTGAACACGGCCATGTCGATGCGGGCGATCTCGTCGTCGGTCATCATGCGGTCGCGCGGCAGCTCTACGAACTGCAGGGTGGGATCGATGGCTCGCCACGTGTCGCCGTAGGTGGCGAGCGCCGTGTCGCTGCAGAACAGTGTGCGGTTCAGGACGACCGCACCTTCTTGACCGCGACCGCCGACAGCACGATCGTGGCCACGAGCATGATCCAGCGCTGCATGCCAGGAGCGTAGCCAGAGCGCATCTTCAAGACTTCCTCAATGGTCGGGTCGGAGGTGAGATCGGCAGCCGCGATGCCCGTTTCTCCCGTGCGAGGTCGGTGGGCGACCCGTCGAAGGGAGTGGGCAATGAAGATCACCGGAGTGCGGCACATCATCGGCACCAGGGCGGCGATGGTGTGCGTCACCGTCAGCGTGTGTGCAGGGGCGGGCGTGGCAGCAGCGGCCGCGACCGACAACGCGCCGTGGCAGGACCAGCCCACTGCCACGGCGCCGGCCCTGGTGGAGTCGCTGAGCGATGCGTCGACGAGCGTCGAGTCCGCGGTGCCGACGAGCGACGCGGCCACGTCGGAGGTGACGGTCACCGATGCCGTGAGCGTCGAGACCGCAGCGCCGACCACGGCGTCGCCCGAGCCGGCGAGCACCGATCCGGCCAGCACGGCGCCGGCCACGACAGAGCCGGCGACGACCGAACCGGCCACGACGGCGCCGCTGACCACGCCGCGACCCGACACGCCGGTGCCCCAGGGCATCGAGCTGGGTTGCGCGGTCCAGGACGCGGCGGTCTCGTGCTCGTGGAGCGGCGGCGTGGTACCGGGCTTTTCACGGTTCCTCGTGCTGCGCGGCGACGGGCGCGTGGTGTTCATGTCGGGCGATCCGGCGGCGAACGGGTACATCGACCAGTCGGTGCCTGCCGGTTCCTACAGTTACGTCGTGGTCGCCGTCGACGGGAACTCGAAGGCCTTGGTGCACAGCAACCCCGTGTTCGTCCAGATCGGCGCCGCGGGCTGACGTGCACGACGGGGCGCAGGTGCAGGGTCCGGCGACGGATGTCGACCTCGATGAACGGGACGTCGAGCGCGTGCTCGTCGACCGGGCCCGCACCGATCGCGCCGCGTTCGCACAGCTGTACCGCATGCACCTCGACGCCGTGTACCGCTTCGCACATCGTCGGTGCGGCTCGAAGGACGTGGCCGAGGAGGCCACCGCGAGCACGTTCGAACGTGCGCTTCGCTCCTTCGACCAGTTCCAGTGGCGCGAAGGCGGCATGCGTCCGTGGCTGCTGCGCATCGCCAGCAACGAGGTGGCCGAGCACTACCGCCGGGCGGGGCGCGTCGACGGCCGGCGTGGCCAGGTGGCGCTCCGCGACCTGGCTCCGGTGGCAGACGCCGAGGAACCCACGGCGAGCAGAGCGGAGTCGGTGGACCTGGTGGCGCTGCACGACGCGTTGGACCGATTGCCCGAGCGGTACCGGGCGGTCGTGTCGTTGCGCTATCTGGCGGGCCTGTCGGCCGACGACGCAGCTGCCGAGATGCAGTGCTCGAAGCGCGTGCTCGCGGTCACGCTCCACCGCGCGCTCGGGGCCCTGCGCCGCGAGATGGAGCGACACGAGTCGAAGGTGGGAGTGTGATGGCCGGACGTGAGGAATTGGAAGCCGCGCTGCGCGGCCAGGCGGCCGTCGATGTACCCGGGCCGGATGCCGCGTTCGCCGACGCGCTCGAGCAGCGCCTGCTGGCCGGCCCCACACCGAACGTGGTGCCGTTGGCCCGGCGGGCCCGTGCCATCAGCGCCACTGCCATCGTCACTGCGACCGTGGTGTTCGCCGGTGCGGCCGCCGCGGCAGGTGTGGTGGTGGCCCGTCCGTTCGACGACGACCGGGCGCCGACACCCACGACGATCTCGACGACGACGACGTCGGCCGAGCCGACCACCACGGCAGCCACCGTCGAGACCACCGTGCCGGTGACCGAGCCGCCGACCGCGCCACCCGCGACGGCACCCTCCTCGACCCCGCAGACGACGGCCGCACCCGCCACCGTGCCGCCGGCCACCGCGCCGCCCACGACGGCCCCGCCGACCACCGAGGTGCGCCTCCCGGCCACCATCAGCCTCACGTGCGTGCCCGATGCGGGCACCGTGCGCTGCACCTGGGCGGGCACCGCGGCGGTCACGGTCTGGTTCGCCGTGATCCGCGCGCAGCCGGGCACGGGACGCGGCGGGGTGTTGTGGGTGCCGGCCGGCACCACCACGTGGCTCGACCCGATCGCCACGAGCGGCACCACTATCGGCTACGTCGTGCACGCGATGGACGGTGCCGGCAACAGCCTGGGCCACAGCACCCTGGTGACGGTGGCCTGCTGCTGACGGACCCGAGCCGGGTTCGGTTCGACGGGCGGGTACCCTGCCCTGCGTGAGCAGGACCCGACCCACACCTGCCTGGCTGGGCCGTACCCGAGTGCTCACCGTGGTGGGCAAGGGCGGTGTCGGCACCAGCACGGTGGCCGCGTCGCTGGCGCTGCTGGCCGCACGCGGCGGCGCCGACGTGTTGCTCGTGTCGGTCGACGGAAAGCCGGGCCTCGGCCCCCTGCTGGGTGGCGAACCGCTCACGGGTGAGGAGCAATTGCTGCGCCTGGTGGGCACGAAGGGCGGTCGCGTCCGCGGCCGAACCATCACGCCGAAGCAGGCGTTCGGCGACTACCTGGAACTGAAGGGCTTCGGTTCGTTGCTGCGGCGCGCGGCGTCTGCGGCGTCGTTCGACGTCATCGCCGGTTCCACGCCGGGCATGGAGCACCTGCTGGTGCTGGGCAAGATCAAGGAGCTCGACCGGGCGAAGGCCGCCGATCTCATCGTGGTCGACGCACCGCCTGCCGGACATGCGGCACCGTTCCTGCGTTCGGCGTCGGCCCTGCGCACCGCGGTGGCCAGTGGCCCCGTTCGCGACCAGGCCGACGAGGTGTGCGCGCTGCTCGAGGACCACGCTCGCACCCAGTGCGTGCTGGTGACGCTGCCCGAGGAGACGCCGGTGAACGAGACGGTCGAACTGGCCGCCGACCTGCGCGACGACCTGGGCCTGACGCTGGCGCCGCTGGTGGTGAACGCCTGCTGGCCCGACCGGCCGGGTCTGCGCGTCAGCGCCGCGGCGGCTGCGAAGCAGCAGGACGTGAAGGTGCCGGTGGCCACCCGCAAGGCGCTCGACGAAGCCGTTCGGTTCGCTCGGGCGCGCGTCGATGCGCAGCAGGCGCAGTGCGCCCGTCTGGACACGGAGCTGCCGTTGCCGCGGGTGCTGTTGCCGCGGCTCGCCGTGGCCCGATTGTTCCCGCAACACCTGGACGTGTTGGCCGACGCGTTGGCCGCCGAACCGGTGACGCCGAAGGGCGGGCCGCGATGACCGGCCTGGACGAGGTGGTGCGCGACGCCGCGCTGGTGGTCACGTGCGGCCCCGGCGGCGTGGGCAAGACCAGCACCGCGGCTGCGCTTGCTCTGGCGGCCGCACAGGCGGGCCGCAAGGTCATCGTCGTCACCGTCGACCCGGCCCGCCGGCTGGCCGACACGCTGGGCATCGAGGACGGCACGGGTGGCGAACCAGTGCGCGTGAAGGGCGCAGCCGGCGCCACGGTGAAGGGCGGCGGCGAACTGTGGGCGCAGATGCTCGACGCCGAGTCCACGTTCGACCGCCTCATCGTCGACCGTGCCGGCGACGCGGCACGGGCGCAGGCCATCCTGGCCAATCCCATCTACCGCAGCATCGCCGGGTCGTTGGCCGGCGCGCAGGAGTACATGGCCATCGAACGGCTGCACCAGTTGTGGAGCAGCCGCGAGTGGGACCTGATCATCATCGACACGCCGCCGTCGCGGCACGCCATCGACCTGCTCGGCGCACCCGACCGGCTGGTGACGTTCTTCAGCCACCCCGTCTACCGCGTGCTCACCGTTCCCGGTCGTTCACTGGCGCGCATCACCAACGCGGGTGCGAACACGTTCCTGTGGGCCATCCGCAAGCTGGCGGGGGCGAAGGTGGTGGAGGACACGGTCGAGTTCTTCCGGTCGCTGTCGGGCATGGAGGCCGGCCTGCGTCAACGTGCTGCCGAGACCAGCAAGATCCTGCGCCGGGCCGACACCGCATTCGTGCTGGTGTCCAGCCCGCGGGCCGAGGCCATCGACGAGGCGTTCCACCTGGAGACCGCGCTGCGCACCGGTGGGTTCCCGCTCCGGGCCACCATCATCAACCTGGTGCACCCCACACCGACGCCGCTGGCGTCGGCTCGACCGGCCGGGCTGGCCGAGGGTGCGCTCGCCGACCAGTTCGACGTGCACGCCGAGTTGGTACTGCTCGCGGCCGACGAGGCGCGCGAGATGGGCACGTTGCGCGCGTTGGTGGGCGACGGCCCGGTGATCGAGGTGCCGTTGCTCGACGACGTGCAGGACCTGGCCGGCCTCGCGGCCCTGGCGCAGCACCTGGTGGGCGAACCTCAGGTCAGCTGAACTGCCAGCACGACATGCTGGTGTTCATCACCGGCTCGCGGAAGATGGCGCGGGCGGCGTCGTCGCCTGCCGCGCCGACACACACCATGTGCGGCAGCAGATGCTCCTCACGCCCGTGCGCCTGGCGGGCGTACGGGGCGTCGGTCCAGTGGACCAGCGCGTCCCAGCGCTGCTCGGGCGGCAGCGCCACGGTGTCGTTCATCCACTGGTCGAACGGCACCGCGAACTCCTGGCGACCGAAGTTGCCGAAGTGGTGGAAGCTCGAGCCACTGCCGACGATGAGCACGCCCTGGTCGCGCAACGGGGCGAGCGCGCGTCCCAGTTCGAGGTGGGCGAGCGGGTCGAAGTCGGCGAGCACCGAGATGGCCACCACGGGGATGCGTGCCTGCGGGTACATGACCTTCAGCGGGATGAACACGCCGTGGTCCCACCCGTGCTCGGCGTCGAGTCGGTGACGGATGCCGGCCGCCTCCAACAGGCGGGCCACTTCGCCGGCCACGAACGGCGCACCCGGCGCCGGGTAGGTGAGCTCGTAGGTGTGCGGAGGGAAGCCGCCGTAGTCGTAGATGAGGTCGGGCGCGGCACCGCTGCCGATGGCGACCTCGCGTGATTCCCAGTGCGCCGTGACCACCAGGATGGCGGTCGGCTCGTAGGGGAGCGACGGCCCGATGCCCTCGAGCGCGGTTCGCAGCGCATCCCACTCGTGCGGCGGATCCCAGTCCATGAAGAAGCACGGGCCACCGCCGTGGCTGATGGAGACGACGGGCATGCGTTCGGTCGACATCCCTCGAATGCTAACGGTCGGCGCGAATCGGGGATCGCCGCGCCCGTGCCGCCGCGTCGTCCGAAATGACAGCAAGCTGACAGACGCAGCGAAGTCGACCTGTCACAGTGCGCATCGAGATCGAGCGATCGGGGGCCGTCGTGCCGCACTGCAGGAGAGCAACGTCCGCCGCACGGCGAGCGCAGGCCGTGTTCATCACCGCTGCGCTGACCGTCTGCGGGGCAGCGACCGCAGCGACGGTCGCCGACGTCACGCAGGCGTCGGCGGTGAACGCATCGGTCAGCCTCCACCATGTGGTCGCCGTGGGTGCGGACCACGCGTGCGTCATCTACGGGACGACCGCGGCGCTGCGGTGCTGGGGTGACAACACCTACGGCCAGTTGGGCGCGCCGACTGCGGACTTCTCGTCGCCCAACCCCAAGGTGCCGGGCGGTGTGGGTGCCGTCGTCGACGTGGCCGCGGGCGACGCCCACACGTGCGCCGCCCTGTCGAACGGCGCGGTGAAGTGCTGGGGTCGCTCGAACCTCGGGCAGATCGGCAACAACCTCGCGTTCAGCGACACCGCTCACACCACGCCGGTCGTGGTGGTGGGCCTGGCCGGGGTGAAGGCTGTGCAGGTTGCCGCGGGAGCCGAGCACTCGTGCGCGTTGCTCTCGAACGGCGCGGCCCGCTGCTGGGGAGCGAACGACAAGGGCCAGTTGGGCAACAACGCCACGGTGTCCGTCAGCCACGCCGTCGGGGTGTCGGGCCTCACCGGAGCAGTCGCCATCACTGCGGGAGCTGCGCACTCGTGCGCGCTGCTCGGCAACGGCACGGTCAGGTGCTGGGGCCGCGGCACCGAAGGGCAGTTGGGGAACAACAACGTCGTCAACGCGAAGGTCCCGGTCGCCGTCGCAGGCCTGACCACCGTGGTGGCCATCAGCGCAGGCGGCAACCACACGTGCGCCCTCCTGGCCGCGGGCGGGGTGCGCTGCTGGGGCGAGGGGAAGTTCGGCGCACTCGGCAACAACGCGCTCACCAACGCCAAGGTGCCGGTGGTGGTCGCCGGGATCACCGCGGCGACCTCGGTGGCCGCGGGCAAGGACCACACCTGCGCGCGTCTGTCGACCGGCGTCGCCCGTTGCTGGGGTGCCAACACCTTCGGCCAGTTGGGTGACAACTCCCACACGTTGCGCAAGGTCTCGGCCGCCGTGGCAGGAGTCACCGGCGTCACCGCGTTGGCCGGTGGTGGGGGTGCCACGTGCGCGGTGCTCGCGACGGCGACGGTTCGTTGCTGGGGCCACGCACAGCTCGGACAGCTCGGCAACGGCGTGCCGATCAGCACGCACACCTCGGTGCCGGTCGCGGGGCTCTCCACCGGTGTGACCGCGATCGACGCCGGCGGGTCGCACTCGTGCGCAGTGGTGAACGGCGGCGTGCGGTGCTGGGGGACGAACGGGTTCGGTCAGTTGGGCAACGGCACCACTCAGTACTCGGCCACACCGGTGCAGGTGACGGGTCTGACTGCGGGGGTGAAGGACATCGGCACCGGCAGCGACAACTTCGGTCGCGAGTTCTCGTGCGCGTTGATGCTCGCCGGTACCGTCAAGTGTTGGGGCAGCAACCTGCGACATCAGCTCGGTGTCCTCACGCCGGCATCCTCCAGCGTTCCGGTCGACGTCGTCGACATCACCGGCCTGTCGCCGGCCTTCACGGCGACGAAGATCTCGGTCGGCGACGAGCACGTCTGTGCGCTCATGGCCGATGCGTCCGTCATGTGCTGGGGCGACAACGGTGCCGACGAGCTCGGCGATCAGTCGGTGTCGCCTCCGTCGTCGTCGGCGACGCCGTTGCGGGTGGCGTTCCCCGGTGGGGCGGACGCCTTGGACGTGGCCGCAGGCGGCGACTTCACGTGTGCCGTCACCACGGCCGCGTTGGCAGCCGGTGCCGTGCAGTGCTGGGGCAACAACGACTTCGGTCAGGTGGACCCCGCGGACATCCCAGTGGGCTCGGCGGTGCCGGTGCCCGTCGTCGGGTTCGAAGGGACACCCAGCGCGCCCACCGAGGCCACTGCCGTGACTGTCGGCTTTGGTCATGCATGCGCGCTGGAGACCGGCGGTGACATCTCGTGCTGGGGCGATGCGATCGACGGCCAGGGGGCGTTCGCTTCCGCGACCGGTGGCATCATCGGCGTGAGTGCCTCGTGGTTCCACACGTGCGTGTGGTACGGCAGTGTCACCGTCGGCGGCGTCACCAGCGATCCGGGCGGCGTCCGGTGCGTCGGACAGAACCTCGACGGCAACCTGGGCACCGGCGATCTGGTCGACTCGCCCGACGCGTTGGTCGACGTCGTGGTGTTCACCTCCACCTCGCCCGCCTCGCAGTTCGGGGCCACCGAGGTCTCGACCAGCGTGGCGCACACGTGTGCGGTCATCTCGGGCGGCGCGAAGTGCTGGGGCGCCGACGATCGGGGGCAGCTGGGCGACGGCAAGGCCGACAGTGCGGTGGCCAAGGTGGTGGCACTCGCAGCGGGTGCTCGGCAGCCGACGGCCACGGCCACGGTGCCGTGGGCACCCGCCGCGCCCAAGGCGACGGCGGGCATTCACAAGGCGGTGTTGACCTGGACCGCACCGGCCAAGGGCGGGTCGGCCATCACGGACTACGTGGTCCAGTGGTCGACGAACGGCACCACGTGGGTCACGTTCAACGATGGTGTCCACGCCACGACCGGCGCCACGGTGACCGGGCTCGTCGGCAACAAGGTGCACTACTTCCGTGTGATCGCCAGGAACGCCTTCGGTACGGGTGCGGCTGGCGCCAGGACCGCCGCAGTGCTCGTCCATTGACCGGAGTCACCCGGCGTTCGTCGGTCCGCGCAGGCGGTACCCTCACCCCCGGAGGTGTCCGGGTACCTGGTGGACTCCGCCGCCTTCAAAGCGGTTGGGACGAGCGATCCTCGTCCGGCGGGTTCGATTCCCGTCCACCTCCGCCAACAAACGTGCACGGGACGACACGGGGGTGGATGACGTGGGGAGCGACGAGCAGTCGGCGACGCCCGGCATGGCCGCGACCACCCAGGACGGCGTCGCGCCACAGCCGACCACCGGAGTGGGGTTGTGCCTGTCGGGTGGCGGCTTCCGCGCCATGTTGTTCCACACCGGGGCGATCGTCCGCCTGAACCAGCTCGGCCTGCTGTCGACGGTCACGTGCGTGTCCAGCGTGTCGGGCGGTTCCATCATCGCCGGCGTGCTCGGGTCGCGTTGGACAGCGCTCGAGTGGCGCGGCGGTGTGGCGACCAACCTGGACGGGTTGGTGGTGCAGCCCATCGTCGACTTCGCGGGGTGCACCGTGGACGTCCCGTCGATCCTCCGAGGTCTGGTCACGCCACGCCGCGGTGCCAGCGACTTCGTGGCGCGTCACTACGACCGCCACCTGTTCCACGGCGCCACCCTGCAGGCGCTGCCCGCCGACGGCGAAGGCCCGCAGTTCGTCATCGACTCGACCAACGTGCAGACCGGCAAGCTGTTCCGGTTCACGCGCGACCGGTTGTCGGACTACACGCTCGGCGAGTGGTGCGACCCCACGAACCTGCTGGCCGAGGCGGTCGCCGCGTCGTCGTCGTTCCCGCCGCTGCTGTCGCCGCACCGGCTGAAGCCCACCGGCGAGTACCGCCAGGGCTCGTACCCGCCGCGCCATGGCGCCGACTTCCGCGAGCAGATCGTGCTCACGGACGGCGGGGTGTACGACAACCTGGGCCTGCAGGCCGCATGGCCGCGTTGCCGGCGGGTGTTCGTGTCCGACGGCGGTGCGGCGTTCCGTGCCGACGTCCGGCCCGCCGGCGACTGGGCGCGCCACATGCTGCGCGTCACCGCGGTCATCGACTCGCAGGTGCGTGCCTTGCGCAAGATCGAGCTCATCGAGTCGTACGACGACGGCGACCGGACGGGCACCTACTGGGGCATCGCCTCGGACGAAGCGTCGTACGGATTGCCCGACGCATTGCCGTTCACACCCACCACGAAGTCGTTGCCGGCACATGTGCCCACCCGCCTGGCGAGCCTGCGTCCGTCCGAGCGCGCCGACCTGGTGCGCTGGGGTTACGTCATGGCCGACACGGCGTTGCGCACCCACGTCGTGCGCGGCACACCGCCACCCACGCCCGACCAGATCCCCGCCTGAGCGAAAACTCCCTGGGGAGTTTTCGGGCGAGTGAACTGGTTGCGTTTGTTCCCGGAATCCGGGAACAGATGCAACCAGAAGCCGATTTGGGAGGAATCACAACCAGAAACCACGGCCGGCCCCGAGAGCGAGCGGTCAGACGCCGGGGATGAGCGGGCGCTCGGGGCCCTTCAGGTCGCCGTGGAGGAAGGTGAGGCCGGGGATGTCGTTCAGGGCCGGGAAGCCGGTGAGCGCCAACGACGCCATGGCACCCGAGGTGGCTGCCGATTCGATGCTGCCGATGTTCATGCCGTTGTAGGTCCAGTCGCCGGCCAACGCCATGTTGGTGAAGCCCGACTCCCATGCCTTCTTGCGGTACTGCACGGTCTGCTTCACCGAACCCACGTACCGCTCGGTCGGGTCGATGTTCGCCCGCCAGTACTGGGTGTCGAACAGGTCCTCGCCGCGAACGCCCGTGTCTGCCTGGGTCTGGTGCAGCAACGTGAAGTCCAGGCTCTCGGGCTGGTCCGGGTTCTTGTTCGCATCGGGCAGCAACCCGCGGATGGTGCGCAGGTACTGAATGGCGGTGGCACGGGCGCGCAGGTGCTCGCGGGCGGGGAAGTCGTGGTCGCTGTACGGCGGCCATTCGGTGGGCTTCTGCAGGGTGCCGCTGAAGTAGATGACGCTCTTGGGCTGGTTGCCCTCGGGCCAGTCCTCCCACTGGATGAGGTCGGTGAAGTCGCAGAAGGTGATGTACGGGTAGGTGTAGTTGGCGCCCACCACCCGGTCACCGCTCTTCGGGTCCAGGTCGTAGCGCCACCCGAGCTCCTCCACGCTCTTGTCCAGCCAGATCTGCAGTTGCTGGGTGGGGAAGGCCTGGATCTTGTCGACCATCTGTCGCCAGTCGGGTCGCTCCACGATGGCAGGGCAGATGGTGGGCAGCGCCGCGACCGAGATGGCCAGCACCACGTAGTCGAACCCGTTGTCGCCCTCGGCACCGCGGGTGAGCACCTTCTCCTCGCCCTTCCAGTCGGCCCAGTACGACTCGAGGTCCACCTTGCCGGTGGCCAGTTGCGGGCCCTCCACCAGTTGCCCGTACTTGGGGTGGTCGGGCCAGGTGTACATGCCCTTCACGCGGATGAGCGGGTCGTACGGCGCGTGCTCGGGCTTCACGTGCGCCTGCACCTCGAACTTGATGGTGTCGATGGTGTCCTCGCCCGGCACCACTTCGGTGACCTTGTGGAAGAACTCGAACTTCACACCACGGTCCACGAGCGTGCGGTACACGGGCGCGACGACCGTGTCGCCCGTGCCGGCCGCGAAGAAGTACAGCGCGTCGCCCGACGCGACCATCTGACGGATGAAGAAGTACACGTACGGCGCGGCGCTGAACGCGGGGTACTGGGTGCTGTCGCCGTCGGGGTAGTTGAAGCCGATGTTCGGCACGATCTGGGCGAAGCCCGAGGCCAGGCTGATGGGGTCGACGTCGTGCTTCTTCAGCCATTCGCGGTAGTCCCATTGGTCGAGTTTGTCGATCTCGAACCCGGGCGACAGCACCTCGTCGGCGATGATGCCCTGCATCAGCGTGGCCAGCAGGTCGATCTGCACGAACTTCCAGCGGAACGACTCGCTGTGGGTGGTGAAGCGGCGCATGAAGCGGCGCAGTCGGTCGCGCACGGCAGCCAACTCGTCGAGCGTCTCCGAGTGGTCCTTCACGTCGCGGTCGAGGTGACGCTGCACGGCGCGGGCCACGCGGCGGATCACCCAGTCCTCGATGCGGCGGACGAGCCCGGCGAACCCCTTCCCGGCCTTCTCGTGGGGGACGAAGCCCGGTCGCTTGCCGGTGAGCACGGCGAGCGCCTGGTAGGCCACCGCGTTCACGACGGTGTCGGCGTCGGGCAGCTCGCCACTCCACGGCACCCCGTCGTTGTGGGCGAGCCAGCCGGTCTGCATCTTCCAGCGTCCGTTCACCACGTCGGGGAGTGCCTGGAAGTTGCTGCCCGTGAAGGCGTCGTCGATGGCGCGGACGGGCTCGTCCTTCGTCGCCGGGTTCGAGCCGCCCTTGCCGTACAGCGCCTCGTAGCACGTGTTCAGCATGGAGAACATGTTGAAGTAGAAGTTGCCGAACAGGTGGATGCCGTGCTCTTCGATGCGCTGCCCGTGCGCCGAGTTGCGGCTGCTCGCGGCCTTGCCGCCGGCGCGCCAGCCGAGTTGGTAGATGGTGATCTCGTAGTGGTCCTGCCAGTTCTCCTGTTGGGTCAGGTGGAACGCGGTGGACAGGCCGGCGGGGCCGCCACCGAGGATGGCGATGCGCTGCTTGCGCCGGGGTGCAGAGCTGCCGGACGCCTGCTCGGCCGAGTCGTGGGGTTCGTTCGACATGGGTTCACTCCTTGGTGCGGCGGGGAATGACGACACCGTGCAGGCCGAATGGCACGACGTCGGGAAGTTCGGCGCGGCCGAGCTCGGTGAAGGTCTCGGCGTCGAGCATGAGCAGCATCGAGGCGCGCTTCGGTGCGTCGAGCACCACACACAGCACGACGCCGTGGTCCTCGGCGATGCCGGCAGGGTTCGGCACCATGATGGGCTCGCCGGGGTAGCAGCCGGGCTGCGACCAGGTGCGCACCTCGCCGGTCTGCACGTCCACCTTCACCAGTTGGTTCGTGTAGTCGTTCGGGCGAGTCGGGTCCACCGACGCTGCCCACGTGTAGCGGTAGGGCTTGTGCAGATGGTTGGGGTTCACGGTGGGGAACTCGACCGATGCGTCGGTGATGGGCGTGTCCGTCGCGGTGCCGCCGGCGACATCGATTCGATAGCGCAGGAACGTCGACGGGGTGAGCGCGCCGCCGTCGGGGCCGCGCAGGCGGTCGAGGTACAGCTCGGTGATGGCCCGGTCGTCGGGGTAGGTGCACAGGTCGACCACCACGTCGTCGCCGTCCTCGTGGACGTTGGCGGCGTGGAACCAGAACTTGGCGGGCACGGGTACGCGTGCGGCCACCTCGCCCGTGCGGCGGTCGACGACGATGAACGTGAGCGGCTGCTCGCCGTCCCACGCGAACGCGTCGATGATGGGGCGCTTGCGCAGCGCGAGCGTGAAGAACTTGGCGAGGCTGGCGGACATCGGGTGCTCGATGATCACCATGTATCGATCGGTCATGCCCACGCTGTGCATGTACGCCGGGCTGGACCGGCGGATGAACCCGTGGCGGAGCGGTTTGTTCGAGCCGTCGGCCAGCGAGAACACCTGATAGCCGAAGCCCCGCCAGGACAGACCGATGCCGATGTTCCACCACGCCCCGTTCTCGATGTCGTGCTGCGGGTGCGGCGTGTTGGTGAGGAGGATCGGCGGTCTGCCCAGCGAGAACGTGCCGGTGACCTGCAGCGTGTCGAGGTCCAGTTCCAGCCCGCCGGGAAGGTCGCTGATGGCGATGGCGCTGTCGGGCCGGGTGAGGAAATTGATGGACGCGTTGTCGCCGAACTGGGCGATGGGGCTGAGCGTGCACCACAGCCGCTTCCAGAACGACCGCTTCGGCACCGTGGCGAACTCGGTGAAGGGGATGCGTCCCTCCTTCACGGCCACGTCGTGGTCGGGGCTGTGCAGGAACTGCGACATGTAGGTGAGCTCGTCGCCGAAGTCGAACTCGAGCAGCAGGGCCAGGCCGTCGAACCAGTGGTGGTACTGCTGGTCGCCCACGTCGAACATGCCCGGGCCGTTCTTCACCAATCTGGCGCGCAGCCAGTCGGGGTGGGCCTGGCCCTGCCACTGCAGGGTGCACCGCTCGCGGTCCGTGCCGTTCGTGAAGCCCAGGCGGAAATCGGTCGGCGTGGTCTCGTCGATCGCCGTCACTTCGTGTCCAGCCGGGTGATGGGCGGGCCGTCGAACGTCTCGCCCGACTCGATGAGCTGCTCCACTCGGCTGAGCATGGTGGCCACGGGGCCGTCGTCCGGGTCGGCCGCGGCCAAGGACGCGAAGGCCTCGCGGGCCATGCGGAAGTCGCCGCGCTCGTACGCACCGATGGCCTCGGTGTAGGCCTGCAACGACATCTGGCGCAGGTCGCGCTGGCGGTCGTCGAGCGCCTCGAGCACCTCGAACACGCGGATGGTCTGCGTCTTGCCCACCACCTGCACACGCTCGAGCGGCCGCAGGGTGAGCGTGGTGTTCGACCGCAGGCGGCCGACGGTGTTCTCGGCCAGCAGCATGGACGTGTGGTAGCGCTTGGTGAGCTCCTGCACGCGCGACGCCAGGTTCACCGCGTCGCCGATGATGGTGGCGCGCAGGTTGGTGGCACCACCCACGATGCCGAGCATGACGACGTCGGTGTTGATGCCGAACCCCGTGAACACGGGCGGCAGGCCCTGGCGGATGCGCTGTTCGTTGTCGCGGCGTTCGGCGGTGGCCATGTCGATGGCAGCACGCACGCCGGCGTCGGTGCCGCTCTCGAACAGGGCGAGGATGGAGTCGCCGCCGAACGCGTCGATGAACCCGCCGTACTGCTGCACCACAGGCTCCATGTGGGACAGGTAGTTGTTCAGGAACTCGACGGCCTCGGCCGGGCTCATCTTCTCGACGTGCGTCGTGAACTTGCGGATGTCGGTGAACAACATGTCGACGTCGCGGGTGACGCCTTCGCCCAGCTCCACGTCGAACAGGTTGTGGTGGCCGAGTGACTGCAGGAACTGCACCGGCACGAACTTGTGCTGTGCCTCGATGAGCCGCTTCTGGGCGTCGTTCAGGCGCGCCTTCTCGAGTGCGCTCGCGGCCTGCGACGACAGGACGCGCAGCAGGCGCTGGCGCTGCGGGGTGAACGCGCCGTCCACCTGGTTGTTCTCGAAGTAGAGGACACCCTGCAGCGCGCCCTGGTTCATGAGCGGCAGGCACAGCAGGGAACGGATGCCACGCCGCTGGATGGTCTCGTCGGACCGCAGCGTCGGGTCGTCGACCGCTCGCGCCGTGAGCACCGTGTCGTGCGTGCGCGCCACCAGGCGCACCACCGACTCGGCGACGTCGGGCTGCGAGGCGGTGCCGTGGGGGAACAGCTTCACATCGGACTGGTCGCTGAACAGGCGGCCTTCGGCCTCGGGCATCACACCGGCTTCGTCCACCCGGAACAGGACGGCGCGTTCGGCGCCTGCGCTGCGCATGGTGACGTCCATGAGGCTGCGGATGAGCGCGTCGAGCTGCACCTGCTCGGAGATGGCCTCCGAGGCGCGGAGCACGGTGGCGATGTCGAGGTCGGCGTAGTCGTCGCCGGCCGAGGCCATGTGTCCGGCGCGTGCGTCGGGATCGACGATGAGTGCGTCGGCGCCCCACCGTTGGTACGCCGCGTCGGCGATGGCGCGGTAGCGCCGCGCCTCGTCGTCACCGTCGACGGCCAGTGCGGCAGCGGCCGACGCGGCCAGACCCACCATGAGCGGCACGGCCTGGTCGGTGGCCACCTGGATGGCGTCGTCGAACACGCGCAGCGCGGTGGCCCGGTCGCGCCGGGCGGCGGCGATGGCGCCATCGGCGATGCCCAGGGCCACGCGGTGCATCACCGGGTTGTGCTTGGCGAACCAGGCCAGCTGCTTGCGGTGCTTCTCGGCGGCCTTCAGTCCGTCGCCGCCGGCGACCGCGACGTGTGCGTGGGCCAGCGTGCCGTACAGGTGGTGCACCGGCACGAGCACCTGGCCCAGCACGGCGTCGATGTGATCGTCGGCGGCCATCACGTCGGCGGCCGCGCCACGGTGGTCGCCGTGGTGGAACCTCGACATGGCGCGGAACTGCAGCGTCCAGAACGTGGCCATCGCGTTGCCGGCGGTGCGCGTGACCTCGACGTGCTCGTCGCCGTCGACGTACGGCCCGGTGAACGTGCCGCCGGCCACGCCGTTGCGCAGTTCGTGCACGAACTGACGCAGCGCGAGGGCCGCGGCGAGGTTGCGGAACTGGGCGTGGCGACGCAACAGCCGTTCGGCGGCGTCGAGGTCGGGTTCCAGCCGGTCGAGCGGCACGCCGGTGAACAGCCGGTGCATGCCCAGGAACATGAACGCGCCCGTGCCGTAGCCCATGTCGCCGATGTCCAGGCCCATGCGGTATGCACGCTCGAGGCTGGGCTCGATCTCGCGGAGCGGCACCTTGAACGGCGACACCAGGGTGTCGCGCGTGAAGCGCACCCGACTGGGCTTCGAGTCGGCACCGAAGCGGTCGGCCAGCTTCACCGCGAGGTCGGCGTAGGCGACGCCCGCGTCGGGATCGCGCACGATGCCGGCGATGACCATGCCGTACGCGGCGTAGAACATGGGCGACGCCGGGTCGTTGCCGTGACGGACCGATTGACGCACGCCCTGCTGGATCATCAAGGCCATCACGTTCGGGTTGGCGAAGTAGGCCGCGCTGACCGACTCGTTCAGCAGGCTGAGCATGTCGCGGGCGCGCTGGTCGGTGAGGGTGGGCAGGCGCTCGAGGTCGTCGGTGGAGTACTTGCGCAGCGCCATGCGGGTGCGAGCGAGACCGGCGATGACACCGGGAAGCCCGGGGTCGTCGGGAAGCTTCCAGCCCAACTGGCCGAGCGCGTCGCGAGCCACGCCCACGGCGTTCAGGTTCTCGTCGATGTGGCTGTAGTAGAGGATGCGCAGCATGGCCACGTCGTGGCGGTGGTCGGGCCGGGTGGCCGACCGATCGATGACGTCGAGCCACCGGTTCATCTCGCCGAAGTCGGTCGACAGGCGGGCTGCGTCGGCCGCACCGATGTGCAGGCCGAACGTGAGGTCGGTGTGCGACTCCCAGCTGTTCGGCGGCAGCAGCGTGATGCCGAAGGTGAAGTATCGCAACGCGGCGTCGTACGCGGTGGAGCGCATGGCCGAACGCCCACCGTCCAGGTTCAACTGGGCGAGCTCCAGGTCGGGCACTCCGGCGGCGCGCGCCACCTCGTTGCGGTGGCGCAGCACCGCGAACAGCGACGTGCGCGAGTCGCGGCGGGCCAGACGCTGCTGCAGCGCGGTGCCGATGCGGCGCTGCCAGTCGCGCCGCTCGCGCTCGTCGAGCATGGCGTAGGCGGCTTCCTGTATGCGGTCGTGGGCGAACTGCCACGACAGGCCGTCCACCCGCTCGAGCAGGTTCACCAGCTCCTGCGCGGCCAGCTCGCGCAGCGAGCGGACCGCGTCGTCGATGCCGATCTCCTCCAGCAGGTCGGCATCGGACTCGGTGCCGATGATGGCCATGACGGCCAACACCTCGGCGGCCGCCTGGTCGATGCGGCCGACGTTCTGGATGGCCAGCTCGACCATGTTGTCGGTGAGCTTGCTGGCCGCGATCTGCTCCATGTCCCACGACCACGCCCACGAGCGCAGGTCCAGCTCGAGCACGCCGTCCTCGTAGAGTGACCGCAGGAACAGGCGGACGAAGAACGGGTTGCTGCCGGTGCGGCGGATGCACACGTCGGTGAGGGGTGCGGCGTCGGCAACGGAACGGCCGAGCGACGCGGCCACCAGTGCGCCGGTGGCGTCGTCGGAGAGCGGTTGCAGGCCGATGTCGCCGAACTCGACGCCGCTCTCGAGGAGGCGGTTGCGCAGCACGTGCACGGGGTGGGCGTTGTCGATCTCGTTGTCGCGGTAGGCGCCGATGATGAGCAGCGGGTCGGTGCTGGCCTCGCGCACGATGCGTTCGACGAACTCGAGCGTGGCGCCGTCGGCCCACTGCAGGTCGTCGAGCACGATGACCAGCGGCTGGCCGGGCGTGGCGATGGTGGCGAGGAAGAGCGACACCAGCCGGTTGAAGCGGTGGCCCTCGCTCTCGGCGTCGAGCCGCATCGGTGGCTGCAGGTCGTCGAGCAGGATGGCCAGCTCGGGGATGAGCTCGACCAGCACGCCGGCACCGTCGCCCAGCGCCTCGGTGAGGGCGGCACGCCACCGCTCGACGCGCTCGTTGTCCTCCATCAGCATGTGCCGCACCAGCTCGCGGAACGCGGCGCCGACGGCCTGGTTCGCGGAGCCGCGGTCGATCTGGTCGAACTTGCCGACGGTCTGGTAGCCGCGCCGGGCGTTCACCTGCGGGCGCAACGCCTCGATGAGGCTGGACTTGCCGACGCCCGAGTAGCCGTGCACGAGCACCAGCGAGGTGCGACCGGTGCACGACCGGTCCAGCCAACGCCCGAGCTCGGCGATCTCGTCGTCGCGGCCGAACAGTTGGTCGGGCAGTTGGAAGCGGGTGGAGATCTCGACGCCGGCGAGCGTGAGCGTGTCGGGGTCGAGCCCGCGCACCACGTAGTCGTTCACCGCGGTCAGATCGTGCAGCACACCGGCAGAGCTGCGGTAGCGGTCGTTGGGGTCCTTCTCGAGCAGCTTGGCCACCAGGTCGTCGACGATGCGCGGCGTGCGCGGGCGGCGGCTGCTCACACGAGGCGGCCGCACGGCCAGGTGGTCGTGCACCAGGTCGAGCGGCTCGACGCTGGTGAACGGCGGCTGACCCACCAGCATCTCGAACATGGTGATGCCCAGCGAGTACAGGTCGGTGCGGAAGTCGATGGGCCGGCTGGTGCGGCCGGTCTGCTCGGGCGAGATGTAGGGCAGCGAGCCGCGCAGCCCGTCGGTGGCGCCGACGGCCGGCTGCACGCGGGGCACCACCGTGGCCATGCCCAGGTCGATGATGCGCACCGTCTTCAGGTCGCCCGACACCATGACGGTGTCGGGGTTGATGTCGCGGTGGATGATGTTCAGCCGGTGCAGTTCGGCGATGCCGGCGGCGATGCCCGACGCGATGTGCAGCACCGATCGCAGGGTGAGCGACGTGCTGTTGATGAGCTCGCGCAACGTGGTGCCGCCGTCGTCGCCGAGCACCAGCATGGTGCGGGACTCGGTGGTGACGTAGTCCACGGTGTGCGGAAGGTTCGGGTGGTCGAGCTTGCAGCCCAGCTCGTACTCGGCCAGCAGCGCACCGGCGGTGGCCAGGTCGCCGTGGCCCGGTCGGGCGGCCTTGATGAGGACGCGTTCGCCGGCCTCGGTGTCGGCGCGGGTGAGGCCCCACGGGCCACGCGTGCTGATGACCGCGACCTCGCGGTAGCTCCCCGGCTCCGACACGGCTGTGACTCGCCCTCCCGTTCCACTTCGTCGGGGGACATCATGTCAGAACCATGGCCGCGATCGCCACGGACCGCGGCGGGTGATCACCCGCGGCGGTCAGCCCTGACAGAACGGTCAGGTCACGATCTCGACGACAGCGCCGGTTCGTCGTCGGCGGCGTCGACGGACGGCTGGTGCAGCTCGGCCGGGCCCTCCACGTTCAGGCGCGGCAGGATGCGGTCGAGCCACTTGGGCAGCCACCAGTTCTTGTCGCCGAGCAGTTCCATGGTCGCGGGCACGAGCAGCATTCGCACGAGCGTCGCGTCGAGCAGCACGGCCACGGCCAGGCCGGTGCCGAACAGCTTGATGATGCGGTTGTCCTCCAGCAGGAACGCGCCGAACACCACGATCATGATGGCCGCAGCGGCGGTGATGACGTGGGCGGTGGCGGCCAGGCCGTCGGCGACGGAGGTCTTCGCATCGCCGGTGCGATCGAACTCCTCCTTCACGCGCGACAGCAGGAACACCTCGTAGTCCATGGACAGACCGAAGATGATGGCGAACATCATCATCGGCACGAACGGTTCGATGGGTGCCGGCTCGATGCCGAACACCGAGCTGAGCCAACCCCACTGGAAGATGGCCACGACCACGCCGTAGGCGGCGGCGATGGAGAGCACGTTCATGACGACGGCCTTCAGCGGCACGAGCACCGAACGGAACACCATCATCAGCAGCAGGAACGACAGCAGGAGCACGACGGCGATGAACGTGACGAGGCGCTCCGACAGGTAGTCGGTGAAGTCCATCGACGCCGCGGTGGAACCGGTGATGTAGACGGCGAGCGTCGTACCGGCGGTTGCGGCCGGCACCACCTGGTCGCGCAGGCGGTTGATGGTGTTGGTGGTCTCGACGTCCTGCGGCGACGTGGTGGGGATGACCTGGATGATGGCGGCCTGCGGGTCGTCGGCAGCGTTGGGGAACGCGGGCGAGGCGAACTGCACGCCGGGGTCGGCGGCGATGGCCTCGGCCAGTTTCGGCAGCGCCGCGGCGTCGGCCGGGTCCTCGATGCGGACGACCGCGATGAGGGGGCCGTTGAAGCCAGGTCCGAATCCTTCGGACAGCAGGTCGTAGGCGCGTCGCGTGGTGGTGTCGGGGCTGAAGTTGCCCTCGTCGGAGAAGCCGAGGCGCAGCGACAGCACCGGTGCGGCGAGCAGCAGCAGCACGATGATGCCGCCGGCGAGCGAGCGCCACGGGTGGTGCTGCACCACGCGGCTCCACCGGTAGGGCAGCGTCTCGTTCATCGGCTTGTGGTGCCGCGGCGGCAGTTCCTTCTTCAGCGGCGCCCACACGAAACCGGCGATGAGGGTGATGACCGCGAGCGGGAGGCCCACCAGCAGCGGCTGGATCTTCAGGCCCAGGCCGAACAGGGCGATGGCCAGAAAGCCGGCGGCGATGATGCCGCGCCAGCGGGTGACCTCGACGCGGTGCTGGGCGAAGCCGAGCAGCGCGGGCAGCAGGGTGATGGAGGCGATCATGGTGACGGCCACGGTGGTGGCGGCGCCGATGCCCAGACCCGACACGAACTGCAGGCCGATGAGGAGCATGCCCAGCAGCGACACCACGACGGTGAGGCCGGCGAACACGACGGCGCGTCCGGCGGTGTCCATCGCGCCGACCGCGGCGTCCTGGAACGACTTCCCGGCACGCAGGTTCTCGCGGTAGCGGGTGACGATGAACAGCGCGTAGTCGATGCCCACCGCCAGGCCGAGCATTGCCCCCAGGGTGGTGGCGAAGTCGGGGATGGTGATCCAGTTGCTGAACAGCGCGACCAGGCTGGAACCCACGCCCACGCCGAACAGGGCGATGCCGATGGGCAGGCCCATGGCGAGCACGGAACCGAACGCGAGGATGAGCACGATGATGGCGAAGCCCAGGCCGATGAGCTCGGACGACGGCGGCTCGAACTTGGCGAGCACCTGACCGCCCACCTCGACGGTGAGCCCGTCCAGTGTGGGCAGCATGCCCTTGATCTCGGCGCCGACGTCGGCCATGCCCTGCTGGCCCAGCGCCTCGTCGAGGTTGAGGGTGGCGAACGCGATGGTGCCCTTGTCGTTGATCCGGTTCACCGGGGTGGGGTCGTACGGGCTGATCAGCGTGACGCCGTCGATGGCCGCGACCTTGGTGAACAGGTCGGTCATGGCCGCCTTCACCTCGGGGTCGTTCACGCCCTGCTCGGCCTTGAACACGATGGTGCCCGAGGCGCGGCCGGCCGAGCCCTGGCCAGGGAAGTACGTGTTCAGCACGGTGAAGCCCGAGGCGCTCTCGGACGCAGGGATCTCGAACTTGCTGGAGAATGCCGAACCGACGACGGCGTTGCCGAGCGCGCCGACACCGATCAGTACGACGATCCAGGTGAGCAGGGTGGCGCGTCGGTGCACGTAGCACCAGCGTCCGAGACGAGCGATCATTGGGGGTGGTCCGTTCGAACGAGTTTTTCGGGGGAACCGAACGGACGCTACGACCCTGTAGCGCGGTTCCCACGCTGCTTTCCGTGAAATCCGAGTGTTGTGTCAACGGCCACGTCGGGCCCCTGTGCTCGGTTCAGGGTGTGAGGCGGTCGTGCCGCTGCAGATGCGCTGCCACCTGCGCGGCAGGGAGGGGGCGGGCGAACAGGTAGCCCTGCGCCCCGGCGCAGTGCATGGCGCGCAGCATGTAGGCCTGGTGCTCGGTCTCGACACCCTCGGCCGTGACGGCGATGCCCAGGCGTTGGGCCAGTGCCACGATGCCGGCGACGATGCGGTGATCGCGCTCGTCGGTGTCGATGCCGGCGATGAAGCTGCGGTCGATCTTGATGAGATCGATCGGCATGTCGCGCAGCGACGACAGCGAGGCGAAGCCGGTGCCGAAGTCGTCGAGGGAGATGCGGATGCCGCGTGCCCGCACCGCGGCGAGGTTCTCGCGGGCAGTCGGGTTGTCGCGCAGCAGCGAGCTCTCGGTGACCTCCAGGCACAGCAGCATCGGGTCCAGCCCGCTCAACTCGAGCGCCTCGTCGAGCGTGGTCAACAGGTGGCTGTCGGCCAACTGGCTCGCCGACAGGTTCACTCGCAGCGCCCGCGCCCGACCCGACTCCTTCTGCCACTCCGCCGAGTGGCGGCATGCCTGGAACAGCACCCAGTCGCCGATGTCGGCGAGCACGCCCGTCTCGTCGGCGATGTCGATGAACCGATCGGCGGCGTACACCTCGCCCGACTGGTGGTTCCACCGCACCAGCGCCTCGAGCGCGATCACCTCGCCGGTGCTCAGGTCCACTTCCGGCTGGTACCACACCTCGAACTCGCATCGCTCGAACGCGGGCCGCAACTGACCGCTCAGCTCCAGCCGGTTGGTCACCGCGTCGCGCAGTGTGTCGGTGAACATCGCCAGCCGGTCGCGTCCCAACTGCTTCGCCGCGTAGAGGGCGGTGTCGGCCTCGCGCAACAGGTCGGTGGCGTCGGTGTGCATCGACGAGCAGGCGATGCCGATGCTGGTGGTGGCGCCCAGGTCGTGCCCCTCGGTGAGCAGTGGCTGGCGGAAGCTCTCGACGATGCGTTGGCCGAGCTGCCGCGCGTCGTCGATGTCGTCGAGGTCGCGCATGACCACCACGAACTCGTCGCCACCCAGGCGGCCGGCCAGGTCGGCGCTGCGCACGACGCGCTCGAGGCGCCGGGCGGCGGCCACCAGCAGTTGATCGCCGACAGCGTGGCCGAGCGAGTCGTTGACCGCCTTGAAGTGGTCGAGGTCGATCATCAGGGCGGCCGCGTACCGTCCGGTGCGCCGGGCCGACGCCACGGCTCTGGCCAGCTCGTCGATGAGCGACGTCCGGTTCGCCAGCCCGGTGAGCTGGTCGCGGGTGGCGCGGAACGTCAGCTCCTGCTCGGCCGAGCGCCGATCGGTGATGTCGCGGTTCGTGGACATGACGTGCAGCACCACGCCGCCCTCGCCGAACACCGGTGCCATGTTCGCCTCGAACCACTGGTGGCGCGTGCCGCCGTCGTGCTCGATGCTGAACTCGAACCGCCGTGGCTCACCGTCGGCGAACACCTGCAACAGGTTGGCCTCGTAGAGCGCGGCGGCTTCGCCGGTGTAGCCCATGTCGGCCACGCGTCGTCCCACCCAGTCGCTCTCCGGCCAGCCCGACACGCGGACCACCTCCGGGTTCACGTACTCGACGCAACGGTCGCGCCCGAAGCGCAGGATGCCGTCGCGCGTCGAGTCCATGATGGTGCGCAATTGCTCGGCGATCCGTTCGGCCTCCTGGCGGGCGGCCACCAGATCGTCGACCACGCGCAGGCCGAGCACCACGTGTTCGACCTCGCCGTCCGCGTCGATGGAGGGCGTGGCCCGGCCGGACATCCAGCGCCATCCGCCGTCCTTCGTACGCAGGCGACCGAACACCTCCACGTCGTGCACCACGCCGTCGTGGACCAACGCCATGCGCGGGTCGTTCACCGGGATCTCATCGGGGTGGGCCAACTCGCGGATGGTGGTGCCCAGCAGTTCGTCGACCCGCCACCCGAGCGTCCGCTCGACGTTGGGGGAGATCCAGATGAGCTCGCGGTTGCGGCCCTCCAGGCACACGATGTCGCCGGCGTGCTCGGCCAGCAGGCGGAACCGTGCGTCGGACTCGGCGAGCGCCTGGCGAGCGAGCACCGCCTCGTGCATGTCGCGCACCACCACGACGCGGCCGGCGCTGCCGTCGGGCAGTGTGATGGCGGTGGATCGGTTCGACACCCAGCGCACGTCGCCGTTCTTGCAGCGGACCTGCATCTCGTCGAGGTGGGCGACGCCACCACGGGCGCCCTGCCGGGCGACTTCGAGCCGGCGCTGGTCCGCCGTGCTGACGAAGTCGCGACTGCTGCGGCCGAGCACGTCGTCGACGCACCACCCCAGTACCTCCCGCACCGAGGGCGACACCCACAGGTACCGGTCCTGGGCGTCGAGCACCAGCACCACGTCGGTCACGTTCATCGCCACGAGGCGATGCCACTGATCGAGTTGTTGCTGTTCGCTCACGGAGGACCTGCGCGGGAGTTCGTCCTGACGCGTTCAGGGTACGGATCCGGCCCGTGGTCGCCGAAGGGGCGAAAGTCCCGCGTCGCGATGACTCGAATTCAGGATTGGCGCGGCGGTGCCGGTGGCCGCGACCCGGGCGGCCGTGGCGGCGCCGGCGGGCGGGCCGCAGGGCGACTTGCCGTGGACCGTGGTGCAGCGGGAGTGGCGGCATCGTCGGCGCCCTCCACCACGCGCCGGCCGTGCGTGTAGTGCAGCTCGTGGCGCACGCTGCCGTCGGACCGCCACTTGCGGATGGCCGCGGCGCCGTCCTTGCCGTCGTTGCGCTTCCCGCCGAAGTAGCGCTCCTCGTAGTGCACCCGGCCGTCGGCGTAGAACCCGCGCACGGCCGGGATGTGATCGGCCGGGTCGTGCAGCAGCCCGTGCGTGTAGAACATCTCGTACTTCAGCCGCCCGTCGTGGCGGAAACGGCGGAAGGCCGGGTGGTGCTTGCCGGGGTTGTGCAGCTGACCGTCGGCGTACCAGCTGACGGCGACCACGGCGTTGTCCTCGTCGTGGTGCTTGATGCGACCGGTGAAGCCGACCGGGATCTCGTCGCCGTCGTGGACGTCGATGGTGGTGACGACGCGGAACGACATGGAATTGGGGATGAGATCGATCAGTTCCATCGCCACCTCCTTCGCCACTGTGTCGGTGGACGCCTTTCTATCGCAGGCGGGACCACCGACGCGTTTCGCGCCCGGGGGATCAGACCGCGAGCAGGTCGCGGGCGCCGGTGTCGCTGCTGGGGTGACGCAGCTTGCTCATGGCGCGGGCTTCGATCTGGCGGATGCGCTCGCGGGTGAGGTTGAAGTGCTCGCCCACCTCTTCCAGGGTGCGCGGCTCGCCGCGGTCCAGGCCGAAGCGCAGCTTCAGGATCTCGCGTTCACGCTCGTCGAGCGGCGCCAGCAGACGAGCGATCTCGTCGGGCAGCAGCGCGGTGGCGGCCACTTCGAACGGCGACTCGGCCGAACGGTCCTCCACCACGTCGCCCAACTCGGCGTCGCCGTCTTCGCGCAGCGGCTCGCTGAGCGACAGCGGCTCGGCCGCGAAGCGGAGCGCCTCGGTGACCTTGTCCTCGGGCATCTCGACTTCCTTGGCCAGCTCGGAGAGCGTGGCGGGACGGCCGAGCTTCAGCTCCAGGCGGCTGCGCGCCTTCTGCAGGCGGGCGAGCGTGTCGCCGGCGTGCACTGGCAGGCGGATGGTGCGGCCCGTGTTGGCGATGCCGCGGGTGATGGCCTGACGGATCCACCAGGTGGCGTAGGTGGAGAACTTGAAGCCCTTGCGCCAGTCGAACTTCTCGACGGCGTGCATGAGGCCCAGGTTGCCCTCCTGGATGAGGTCGAGCAGGGGCAGGCCCGAGGCCTGGTACTTCTTGGCGATGGAGACGACGAGGCGCAGGTTGCTCTGCACGAACGCGCGCTCGGCGTCCTCGCCTTCACGGGCGGCCCGGCGGAGTTCGCGCTTGCGCGCGGCCGTGAGGTCCTTCGCCGTGTCGAGCTCGGCGATGGCGGCCTTGCCGGCCTCGATCTGCTTGGCGAGACGAACCTCGTCGTCCTTGGTGAGCAGCGTGTACTGACCGATGTCGGTCAGATACAGCCGGACCAGGTCTTCTTCGTCCCGTTCCACGCGATCTTTCGCCACAATCTCTCCTCGATCAGAAACGGATGCACCGCACGGCGGGCCGAACCGGTGATTTCGGTCACGATACCGACGTGGTCAAGCCCCCCAACCCGCGCGTGCACAGATTCACAAGGGTTCGTCAGGCCCCGTGTCCACCAACGGCGGGTGAACAGGGCACTAACGTCCGACCGTGACCGACGAAACACGCTCCGAGGTCGGACCCGCGGCCCCGGCGGGCGGGCCTGCGGGCCCACCTGCAGGTGAGCCGGCAGGTGAGGTCGAACTGGCCATCGTCACGATGCGCTTCGACGCCGCCGACCCTGCGGCCCTGCTGGCCGTGCTCTCCAAGTACGTGGTGCTCACTCGGATGGAGCCCGACTGCCGCAACGTGGACCTGTGCGGCTCGTACACCCACCCCGGCCGCTACCTCATCGTGCAGAAGTGGGCCTCGCACGAGGCGCAACGCGCCCATTTCGACAGCGCCACCATGGTCGAGATGGCCACCTCGTGCGCCGGCCTGCTGGCCGGCCCGCCCGACATCGACCTGTGGGACGGCGCGAGTGCGCACGACCTGCGCTGAAACGGGTTCCGCGGGGCGATAGTTTTCGGGGTGTCCGCACGACCCCGGAGGTCCCCCGATGGCGAACCCGCTGCTCAACGAGAAGAAGGCCAACGAGGTGGCGGCCGCCACCCGGGCCGGCTGGGGTGCACCCGACCCGGCGACGCGCAACACGCCCATCCCCGGCGCGCCCATCACCGACGGTCCCGTCAGCCCGTGGGACAGCGCCCCGAAGATGACCTACGGCGGCACCATCACCGCCACGGGTGTGCTGCTGGTGCTGCTCATCGGTGCGGCCACGTTCGGCTGGATGAGCACCGACACGAACCTGACCGGCCAGTGGAACCTGCCGGCCCTGTCCATCATCGGCGTCCTCGTCGGCTTCGTCTGCGCCATCGTGGTGGCGTTCAAGCCGAACCTCGCCCGCATCCTGGCCCCCATCTACGCCCTCGGCGAAGGCGTGTTCCTGGGCGCCATCTCCAAGGCGTACAACGACAACTACCAGGGCATCGTCGTGCAGGCCGTCGGCGCCACGCTCGGCGTGTTCGCGGTCATGCTGTTCCTCTACAAGAGCCGCATCATCAAGGTCACCGACCGGTTCCGCCGCAGCGTCATCATGGCCACCCTCGGCCTCATGGCCTTCTACCTCGTGTCGATGGTCATCCACCTGTTCGGCGGCAGCGTGCCGTTCCTCGACTCGGCCTCGGGCTTCGGCATCGCCTTCAGCATCTTCGCTGCCGGTCTGGCCGCGTTGAACCTGGCGCTCGACTTCGACCTCATCGACCGTGGCGTGAAGCAGGGTTGGCCGAAGCAGATGGAGTGGTTCTGCGCGTTCGGTCTGCTCATCACGCTGGTGTGGCTGTACCTCGAGCTGCTGCGTCTGCTCGCCAAGCTGCAGCGCAACTGATCGCCGACCTGCGGCGCAACTGATCGCTACAGCGAACGGAGGAAGCCCAGGAGGGCGTCGTTGAACGCGCTCGGGGTCTCCTGCTGCACCCAGTGGCCGGCACCGGGGATGATGGTCTCGCCGCGGTAGTCGGGCAGCGTGTTGCGCATGCGCTCGGGTCCGGTCGGGTCCATCATCCGCACCACGTCCAGGTCGCCGGTGATGAAGTAGCTGGGCATGCTGATGCGGTCGGCACCCAGGCCACCGACGATCTCGAAGTTGCGATCGAAGTTGCGGTACCAGCTGACAGGGCCGAAGAAGCCGCTGTGCGCGAACTCGGCCGAGTACACGTCGAGGTCGGCGGCGTTCAGCCACGGGCCCTCGGGCCCCATGTACGGCAGTGCCGGCGGCTCGTTCATCTGCGTCAGGAACCCTGTGCCCTCCATGGGCGGCAGCTCGGTGGGCATCTCGCGGCCGGCCACGGCTTCGCCCGACGCGCCGTACAACACCATCGACATGGTGCGCCGGGCGTCGGCACCCAGCTCGGTCTCGGGCGGGCCGACCTGCTGGAAGTAGAGGATGTAGAAGAACCGGTCGCCGTAGACCATGCGCATCAGCTGCACGGGCGGCCCCGGCCAGTCGACGCACGGCACGCTGACGCCCACGACGGCCTTCACCCGCTCGGGGCGCAGGCGGGCGCTCTCCCACACCACCATCGAACCCCAGTCGTGACCGACGAAGATGGCGTCGTCCTTGCCGTAGTGATCGAGCAGGCCGAACAGGTCGCCGGTGAGCTGGTCGATGCTGTACGCATCGATGTCGGTGGGCACCGACGAGTGCCCGTAGCCGCGCTGGTTCGGCGCGATGACGTGGTAGCCGGCCTCGGCCAGCGGCAGGATCTGGTGGCGCCAGCTGTAGGCCAGCTCGGGGAAGCCGTGGCTGAGCACGATCGTGGGGTTGGCGGGGTCGCCCGCCTGATGAACGGTGACCTCCACCCCGTTCGTGGTGACGCGCTCGTGGGTGATCTCGCTCATGCCGTGGCTCCTTGGTCGGCTCCGGTGGTGCCCGCAGTGCTCAATGACTCGAGCTCGCCCCATGTGAGGCCGTCGGCGGTCCAGATGTGTTCGAAGGCCGCATCGGCGACGTCGGTGAACCCGTGCCGGTTGCGGAAGTTGTAGCGCCAGCGCTGCTCGTTCACCGGCACGCCGAGGCGCGCCAGCCGGCCGACGGTGTAGGTCTCCCACGCCGCCACCTGGCGCAGGTCCAGATCGTCGTCCGTGGGTGCTTCGCCGAACCCGCCACTCAGGCGGTCGCGGGCGCGCAACAGGGCGCGGCCGATGCTGGCGGTGGTGGACACTTCGCTCTGCTCGCGCGGTCGCTTCGAGTCCTCGAACGCGCCGCTCTCGGCGTGGATGGTGATGGTGCCGCCCAACTCGGTGCGAACGCGACCGAGCGGTGTGGTCTCGTCGACCACCACGCGGACCGGTCGATCGATGCCGAGCACCTGGACCAGTCCGTCGGTGATGCTGCGGATGAGCTCGGCGTCGAACGCGACGAACTGGAACGACGAAGGCTCGACGGTGCTGGGCCGGGTCATGATGCGCTGAACTGCTCGACCGCGTCGGCCTGGGCCTGCCGGGCGAACTCCTTGCGCTCCTCGAGCGCGTTCAGGCTGACCGTGGCGATGTCGTCGACCTCGTCGTCGGTGAACCCGGCGAGCTCACGGAAGCGGCGGGCCAGGCCGATGGGCGACTCCTGGCTCTCGCTGCGCGTGCCGCCGAAGCTGAAGATCTTGTCGACCACGCTCTGGAACTCGAGCGCCTTGGCGCGGCGTTCGGGATCGTTCTCGGTGATGCGGCGCAGCCAGTCGCTGCCCATCTTCACGTGGGTGACCTCGTCGGCCAGCATCCAGTCCTCGCAGAACTCGAGGTACGGGTCGCCGGCGATGTCGCCGAACTCCTTCATGGTGGTGAACACGTCGATGGCCAGGCCTTCGAGCGCGCGGTTCACGCCGGCCAGGCGCAGCACCGGGTCGGTGCTGCACGCCGCTTCGAACAGCACCGTGTTCTCGGCGTACTGGCCGATCTCGGTGCCCATCCACTCGCTGAGCTTCACGCTGATCTCGACATGACGTGCCTCGTCCCATGCCTGGCGGGCCATGTCCAGCTTCAGTGCGAACGGTGCCTCGGTGCCGGTCTCGAAGTCGTGGCAAGTGCGGCCGGCGCCCTCGAGCGCCTGGATCTCGCCCACGAAGATGCCGTGCATCAGGCCGCGAGCGCGGTCACTCGCGTCGGGGCGGGCCGGCGTCAGGCGATTGGTGTTGGGCCGCTGCTTCTCGCCGGTGGCGATGAGCGAGCTGCGCGGGTCGGCCTGGCTCTGCCGCATGGTGATCTGGTTGAAGCGGCTGTCGCGGGCGAGGCTGTCGACGGGGAAGAACTTGCGCATCAGTTGGCTCCGATCGTTCCGGGACCGGCGATACCGCCGGCTTCGAGGATGAGCTTCTCGAGGCGGGCCTGGTGCGCGGCCGCCCGGTCAACTTCTTCGGGTGTTTCGATGAGGGACTGCAGCAACATCTCGCCGTCGCGCCAGTCGTCGAACTCGTCGACGAGGGCCAGCTTCAGCGTGCGGATGGTGGGCGCGTCGGTGATCTCGCTCGTGTTGTTCATGTGGAACGTGTACGCCGAGATGAAGTGGGGGATGAACACGCGGTAGACGCCCACGAGCTTCTCGATGGTCAGCTCGGGCGCCTCGGGCTCGGTGAGTGCCTGCACGAACCGCACCATCGCGTCGTTGGCCGGCACGGTGAGCCGGTCGGGGTTCATCTCGCGCAGCTCGGGCAGCCGCTTGTGCCACAGCTCGGCGTGCCACGCGTGGTGGTAGCAGTGGGTGCCGAGGCGCATCTTCACGTCGAGCTCGGGGACCGTCGCCACCCAGCCGCCGAGCGCCTCGAACAGCTTCATCTCGGCCCACTTGTAGTTGCCGACCCGACGTGCGGTCTCCTCCACGTCGAACAGCCCGGGCAGCTGACGCCGGTCCCACGGCGCGAATGGTGCTCTCGGCTTGTACGGATCGGCCACGGAAT
>CBHWEI010000004.1:0-42163 GCA_966112835.1 uncultured Acidimicrobiaceae bacterium | reverse complement strand
GCGGTGCCACGAGCCGCACCCAACGACGACACGACGTCCACGGCGTCGGTGGTGTCGCGGATCTCGCTCGGCATGCGACCATCCTTGCCGCGACGGGTAGAAAGGACAGCGATGTCCGAGCACGTTCGAACCGCTGGCCGATCGGCGATGTTCACCTCGCTCCGGCATCGCAACGCCCGCCTGTTCTTCCTGGGCCTGCTCGTCAGCAACGTCGGCACGTGGATGCAGATGACCGCCGTGTCGCTGGTGGTGTACGAGCTCACCGGCAACGCCACCGACACGGGCATCAACCTGCTGTGCCAGTTCCTGCCCATGCTGCTGCTGGGCAGTTGGGCCGGCGCGGTGGCGGACCGTCGCGACAAGCGGCGCATGACGGTGTGGACGCAGAGCCTGCAGGCGGCGCAGGCGCTGCTGCTGGGTGTGCTCACCCTGGCCGGCTGGACCAACCTGCCCATGCTCTACAGCCTGTCGCTGGCGCTCGGTGTGATCGCCGCGTTCGACAACCCGGCCCGGCGCGGCTTCGTCATCGAACTGGTCGAGCCGCACGAGATCTCGAACGCCGTGTCGTTGAACACGGCGGTCATGACGGGCTCGCGCATCGTCGGCCCTGCGCTGGCCGCGTTCCTGAAGGGGCCGCTCGGTGCCGGGTGGCTGTTCATCCTGAACGGCCTGTCGTTCCTGGCCATCCTGTGGCCGCTGCTCGCCATCGACAAGCAGACGCTGCACCCGTCGGTGCCCGCCAAGCGCGGCGGCACGCCGGTGCGCGACGCCATCCGGTTCATCGCCACCGACAAGCGACTGGCCGTGGTGTTCGTGGTGTTCACATTGGTGGGCACGTTCGCGTTCAACTACAGCGTCTCGCTGCTGAAGATCAGCGACGTGCGCTTCGGCGACCGGCGATGGTTCGGCATCCTGCTCGCGTCCACCGGGTTGGGCAGCCTCATCGGTTCGCTCCTCACGGCCGCCCGCGGCACCGTCACCACGCGCTGGTTCTTCGGCAACGGGTTGCTCCTCGGCGTCAGCGGCCTGGCCCTGGCCTGGGCGCCCGGCCCGTGGGCCGCGGTGGTGGTGAGCGTCCCCGTGGGCATGGGTGGCGCAGCGTTCATCGCCGGCCAGAACGCCATCCTGCAGCAGGAGTCGCCGTCGGACATGCGTGGCCGCCTGCTGGCGCTCAGCGCCGTGGCGTTCCTGGGCAGCACGCCCATCGGCGCGCCCATCACCGGATGGGTGGCCGACAACATCAGCGCCGAGTGGAGCCTGGCGTACGGCAGCGTGGTGGCCCTGGTGTCGGTGACGGTGGGCTACCTGCTGCGCCGGTCACAACGCGGTGACGTTCCAACCCACCAGTACCAGGCGGCCACGGTGCTGATTGATGGCAGCGACGCTGGCGGTGTCGTTCCAGAGGCCGCCGGCGGCTGACGCCGGGATACCCAGGAACCGGGCCGTCAGGATGCGGCTGAGGTGACCGTGGGTGAAGGCCACCACGGCCCGGCCGGTGCACGTGCGCTCGAGCTTGGCGATGAACGAGTCGCACCTCGCGCCCACCTGCAGGATGTTCTCGCCACCGGGGCAGCCTGCGCCGAACAGGTCGAAGTCGGGGTCGCGGTCGTAGATCTCGCTGGTGGTGAGCCCCTCGTACTGGCCGTAGTCGTACTCCATCAGCGCGGGCACCTCCTCAGCCGGGAAGTCGGGCAGGGCCAGCGCGGCCGTGTGCGACGCACGCTGGAGGGGGCTGGTGTACACCACCGGATCGGCGCCGTCGAGCCAGTGCTGGATGACCACCGACGCCGACTCGGCCTGCTGCACACCGAGGGGCGTGAGGGGCAGATCGGTCCGGCCGGTGTGCTGCCCGGACACCGACCATTCGGTGGCGCCGTGGCGCACCAGCAGGATGAGCGAGGGGAGCGGCGGAGCAGGATGTGGCACGAGGCCGAAGGGTAGGCGACACTCGTGGCGCATGCGTCACACCGTCATCATGTGGTTCCGCCGGGACCTGCGCCTGGCCGATCTGCCGGCGCTCCATGCGGCTGCGGCCGACGGCCAGCACGTGGTGCCGCTGTTCGTGGTGGACCCGGCGTTCGACCGCAGCGGAGCGCCCCGGCGTGCGTTCATGACGGCAGCGCTGCGCGCCCTGGACGACTCGATGGACCGCGCTCTGGTGTACCGCCACGGCGACCCGGTGCAGGTGGTGCCGGCACTGGCGGCCGAGGTCGGTGCCACCACCGTGTTCGTCACCCGCGATCACGCGCCCTACGGCCGCCGTCGCGACGCTGAGGTGGGTGAGGCGTTGCGCACTGCCGGCGTGAAGTTCGTCGGCGTCGGCTCGCACTACGCCGTCGCGCCCGGCACGGTGACCAAGGGCGACGGCACGGCGTACCGCGTGTTCACGCCGTTCTCGAAGGCGTGGCGGGCCACCGGGTGGGATGCCCCGCTGGGTGTGCCCGACGTGGACTGGCGCGGCGCACCCGACGTGCCCTGCGACGGCCCACCGGCGGCGCCACCGTCCACGGGCAGCCTGCCCACCGGGTGGGAGGACACCGCGTCCGAGGCCGGTGCCCACGAACGCTGGGCCGATCACCTGCCGCACGTCGGCCGGTACCACGAGCAGCGCGACCTGCCCGCGGTCGACGGCACCAGCCGCCTGTCGGCCGCGCTTCGTTGGGGTGTGGTGCACCCGCGCCAACTGCTGCACGATCTGGGCCCCGAGCAGGGCGACACCGTGTTCGCCAGCGAACTGGCCTGGCGCGACTTCTACGCCGACGTGCTGTTCCAGCACCCGCAGAGCGCGTGGCAGAACCTCGACCCGAAGATGCACGCGATGCCGGTCGACACCGACGACTCCGCACGTGAACGGTTCCGCCGGTGGACCGAGGGCCGCACCGGGTTCCCCGTCGTCGACGCCGGCATGCGCCAGTTGCTTGCCACGGGGTGGATGCACAACCGGGTGCGCATGCTGGTGGCCAGCTTCCTGGTGAAGGACCTGCACCTGCCGTGGCAGTGGGGTGCCCGCCACTTCATGCAGCACCTGGTGGACGGCGACCTGGCGTCGAACCAGCACGGCTGGCAGTGGGCGGCGGGCACGGGCACCGATGCCGCGCCCTACTTCCGGGTGTTCAACCCGAGCACCCAGGCCGAGCGGTTCGACCCGACGGGGGAGTACCGGCGGCGCTGGGTGCCCGAGCTGGCGACCGCCGACTACCCGGCGCCCATGGTGGATCACGCTGCCGAGCGCGACGAGGCGTTGCGCAGGTACCGTCACGTGACCGCTGGCAGTCGATAGGCTCGAGTGCCAATCATCCCCCGTGTTGCTCGAGGAGCTTCCGTGCTCGACGAACGCAAGACCGCCATCCTGAGGGCCGTGGTGCAGGAGTACATCGCCACCGCACAGCCGGTGGGGTCCACGCACGTCGCCAGTGCCCCCGGCGTGCAGGTCAGCTCGGCCACCGTGCGCAACGAGATGGCCGTCCTGGAACAAGAGGGCTACCTGGCCCAGCCGCACACGTCGGCCGGTCGCGTGCCCACCGACAAGGGCTACCGCTTCTACGTCGACCACATGGCCACCCCGGGTCGGCTCGAGGCCGGTGCCCAGCAACGGGTCGGCGAGTTCTTCGACACCGCCCACGGCCGCTTGGAAGAGCTGCTGCACCAGACCACCAACCTGCTCGCACAGGTCACCCACCACGCCGCGCTCGTGGTCGGGCCGCCGGCGCAGGGTGCCATCGTCCGCTCGGTGCAGGTGGTGTCGCTCAGCGCCCGCACGGCGGCCGTCGTCGCCGTGCTGTCGAACGGGCAGGTCGAGAACGAGGTCATCGACCTGCCGGTCGACACGTCCGACGTGCGGCTCGCCGCCGTCACCGCTCACCTGCAGGCACACATGACCGGCCGCGCGCTCGACGGTGCGTTGTCCACCGTGCCCGCCACCGGCGACCGCGAGCTCGACGCATTGTGCGGCGCGGCCACGGCGTCGCTGCGACCCGACACCGAAGAGTCGGTGTTCGTCGGCGGTGCGTCGTCCATGGCGCAGGCATTCGACACGGTCGACACCGTGCGTTCGGTGCTGCGCACGCTCGAGCAGCAGTACGTCATGGTGTCGCTCGTGCGCGACATCCTGAACCGTGGGCTCTCGGTGGCCATCGGCGCCGAGCACGGCATCGAGCCGCTCGCCGCGTGCTCCGTGGTCGTGAAGCCCGTGGTGGTCGACGGCGAACAGGTCGGCACGGTGGGCGTGCTCGGCCCGACGCGCATGGATTATCCGCAGGCCTTGGCTACGGTCGAGGCCGTGAGCGACCGCCTGGGTCGCCGGTTGAGTGATGGCGGTGCAGGCAATGGCTGACTACTACGAACTGCTCGGCGTGTCGCGCAGTGCGACGCCCGACGAGATCAAGAAGTCGTACCGCCGGCTCGCCCGTGAGCTGCACCCCGACGCAAACCCCGGTGACGCCGCGGCCGAGGAGAAGTTCAAGCAGGTGGCGCAGGCCTACGAGGTGCTCAGCGACCCCGAGCAGCGTGCCCGCTACGACCGCTACGGCGAACAGGGCATGGGCGGCGCGGGGAACCCCGGCGACTTCTTCGGCGCGGGCGGTGCCGGCCTGGGCGACCTGTTCGACGCATTCTTCGGTGGTGGCAGCCCGTTCGGCGGCGCCCGTGGTCCTGCTGGCCCGCCCCGCGGCCAGGACCTGGAAGTGGTGGCAGACATCGCGTTCGAGCAGGCCGTGTTCGGGGCCACCGTGCCGGTGAACGTGCGCACCGCATCGCGCTGCGACGACTGCGGCGGCTCGGGCGCCGGTTCGGGCACGCAGCCGGTCACCTGCAGCGAGTGCAACGGCCGCGGCCAGGTGCAGCGGGTGCGCCAGAGCATGCTCGGCCAGATGGTCACCTCGTCGGCGTGCCCGAAGTGCGGGGGCCTGGGTCAGATCATCGTCACGCCGTGCCCCACCTGCAGCGGCGAGGGCCGCACCATCGGCGAGCGCACCTACCAGGTCGACGTGCCGGCCGGTGTCGACACCGGTTCCACGCTGCGGCTCACCGGCCGCGGCGCGGTGGGGCAGCGCGGCGGCAGCGCGGGCGACCTGTACGTGCACCTGCGCGTGGCGCCGCACGAGCGGTTCCGCCGCGAGGGCGACGACCTGGTGGCCGACCTGCCGGTGTCCATCGCCCAGGCCGCGCTCGGCACCAAGCACACCCTCACCACGCTGGAGGGCGACGAGGAGCTCATCGTGCCGCCCGGCACCCAGCCCGGCCGCGAGTTCGTGCTGCGCCAGCGGGGCGTGCCGCGGCTGCAGGGCCGCGGGCGTGGCGACCTGCGTGTGCGCGTGAACGTGCAGGTGCCCACCAAGCTCACCGACTTCGAGGCCGAGCTGTTGAAGAAGTTCGCCGAGTCGCGCGGCGAGGAAGTGCACAACGAGTCCGGGCTGTTCGCCCGCATCAAGTCGGCCTTCCAGTGAACCCGGCGCTGCGGACGAGCGCGGCGCACCTGTTCGTGTCGTCGGTCGACGATCCGGTGCCGTCCGACGACGACCTGCACCACCTGTTCCGCGTGCTCCGCCTGCGCGACGGCGAGCGCGTCACCGTCAGCGACGGCGCGGGCGGGTGGCGCACCACGGTCGCCGCCGCGGGCACGCTGGTGGTCGACGGCGAAGTGCAGCGTGAGGCGGCGCCGCAGCAGTGCGCCATCGCCGCAGCCATCCCCAAGGGCGACCGGGCCGAGTGGATGGTGCAGAAGCTCACCGAGGTGGGCGCCACCGAGATCGTGCTGCTCCACTGCGTCCGCAGCGTGGTCCGCTGGGAGGGCGAACGCGGGGCGAAGCAGCTGCAACGCCTGCAGCGCGTGGCCCGCGAGGCGGCCTCGCAGAGCCGTCGCGTGTGGCTGCCCGAGGTGCGCGGCCCGGTGTCGTTCGCCAACGCCGCGGCGCTTCCCGGTGCTGCGTTGGCCGAGCCCGACGGCCCGGTCGACCTCGCCGCCACGTCGCCCGACACCGGCCCTCACCTGGTGCTCGTCGGCCCCGAGGGAGGGTTCAGCGACGACGAGCTGGCGGTGGACGTGCCCCGCGTGCGGCTGCTGCCCACCGTGCTGCGGGTCGAGACCGCGGCAGTCGTCGCGGCGTGTGGCATTTTGACGAGGTTCAGAGAAATCCACTCAGCGTGCTGAGTTTTCACAGACCGTTGTGAATTCCGTCAATTCATGCCACACTGGGCGGCAGAGCCACCACGGAGCAGAGGATTCCCGGGCGGACGCTTCGGGGACGGGGAGATGGGCAACATGAGCATGCGTGAATTCGACGACGATGTCGCATCGTCGCCCTACAGCCGCAAGGTCGGCGAGCGGTTGCGCGTCATCCGTCGCCAGAAGCGGCTGTCGCTGCAAGAGGTGGAAGCCACGTCGCAGGAGGAGTTCAAGGCCTCGGTGCTGGGTGCCTACGAGCGCGGCGAGCGCGCCATCTCGGTGCCGCGCCTCGAGCGCCTCGCCAAGTTCTACAACGTGCCCGTCGACCAGCTGCTGCCGCGCGAAGATGCCGTGCCCGCTGCCGAGGGCGAGGCCGAGGGCCGCAAGAAGCTCGCCGTCGACCTGCTGAAGCTCAGCCAGCTCAGCGGCCAGCCGTTCGAGATGCTCACCCGCTTCCTGAAGATGATCCAGGTGCAGCGCCAGGACTTCAACGGCAAGGTCATCACCGTGCGCGGCGACGACACCCGGGCCATCGCGGCCATGCTCGACGTGCCGGTCGACCAGGTCGGTCAGCGCCTCGACGCGCTCGATCTGCTCTACCGTCCCTGAGGTGAGCACCGGCGCCGAGGCCGGCTTCGGCGTCTACGTCCACATCCCGTTCTGCGCGCAGCGGTGCGACTACTGCGCGTTCGCCACCTGGACCGATCGTCACCACCTGCAGCAGCGGTACATGGCGGCGTTGCGCACCGAGATCGAACGGGCCCAACTGCCGCCGGTCACGAGTGTGTTCGTGGGTGGCGGCACGCCCACGCTGGTGGACCCGCACCTGCTGGCCGCCGCGCTCCGCGACATCCCCACCGTCGACGGCGCCGAGGTGACCGTGGAGTGCAACCCCGACGACGTCACGCCCGAGCTCATGGCCGTGTACGCCCAGGCCGGGGTGAACCGGGTGAGCATCGGCGTGCAGTCCATGGTGCCGCACGTGCTCACGGCACTGGGCCGCACGCACGTGCCGGCCAACGTGGAACGCGCCGTGGCCGCCGTGCGCGGCGCGGGTATCCCCACGTTCAACATGGACCTCATCTACGGCGGGGCGGGCGAGACGCTCGACGACTGGCGCACCACCCTGGAGGGAGCGCTCGCCCTCGAGCCCTTCCACGTGTCGGCCTACGCGCTCACGGTCGAGGCCGGCACGCCGCTGTTCGACGAACCGCACCGCCACCCCGACGACGACGACCTGGCCGACAAGTACGAACTGGCCGACGACCTGCTCGCCGCTGCGGGCCGGGTGAACTACGAGGTCAGCAACTGGTCGCTTCCCGGCCACGAGTGCCGCCACAACGTGCTGTACTGGCAGCAGGGCGACTACCTGGGCATCGGCTGCGCCGCCCACAGCCACCGGGCGGGGCGGCGCTGGTGGAACCTGCGTACGCCCGAGCGCTACCTCGCTGCCGTCGACGCGGGCGAGCCCACCGAGGCGGCCGGTGAGACGCTCGACGACGACACCCGCCGCGTCGAGGGGCTGCAACTGCGCCTGCGCATGCGCGACGGCGTGCCCGCCGAGACGCTCGACCTCGACGGGCTCGACGGCCTGGTCGACGTCGCCGATGGCACCGCACGGCTCACCCGGCAGGGACGGCTGCTCGCCAACGAAGTGGCCATGCGGCTCCGCTGAGCACCCGTGGCGATCGCCCTGCCCGGGCGGCGCCGGTGCCGCCGTGCGGGGGCTTCACCAGCCGTTGTGGCCGGCCAGCTGCCCAAGGTCGCGCAGCACGGCCTGCAGCTCGCTGTCGGGCACCGCAGGGGCGTACAGGAAGCCCTGCGCCGCCCGGCAACCCAGCGCTCGCAGACGGTTCGCCTGCTCGGCCGTCTCGACGCCCTCCGCCACGGTCTCGATGCCCAGCTCGTCGGCCAGGGCGACGATGGTGGCGATGATGCGCTCGCTGCGCTCGTCGTCGAGCAGGGCCGCCACGAAGCGACGGTCGATCTTCACCCGGTCAACCGGGATGTCGCGCAGCCGCTCGAGCGACGAATAGCCCGTCCCGAAGTCGTCGAGCGACAGGGTCACCCCGGCCTCGCGGAGGGTCCGGAGGTTGGCCCGCACGGCTTCGTCTCGCTGCAGCCACGCGGTCTCGGTGATCTCGAGTGCGAACCACTCCGGACGGGCGTCGTTGGCGGTGATGCGCGCCAACATGTTCGTCGCGAACTCGGGCCAGGCGAGCTCGTTCGGCGAGGCGTTCACCGAGATCTGGAAGTTGCTCATCGGCTGCACCCGGCCGGCGCGCAGGGCGTTCATCATCTCGGCGGCACGGCCGTGGACGAACGAACCGATGTTCAGGATCTCGGAGTTCCGCTCGGCGATGGGGATGAACTCGCCGGGGGAGACGTCGCCGAACTGCGGGTGGTGCCAGCGGCACAGGGCTTCGGCGCCGATGGGCTTGTCGGTGGCCAGGCTGACGACGGGCTGGAACCACACCTCCATCTGGCGGAACTGCAGTGCGCTGCGCAGCGCGTTCCACAGGCGGACCATGCCCTCCTGGGGCTCGGCCAGCTCGGCGTCGTAGGTGACGCAACGGTTGCCGCCGCGCTTGGCCGCCTCCTGCATTGCCAGCTCGGCGTGCTGCATGGCGTTCTCGAGCGAGGTCTCCGGCGTGGTGAGCGTGCTGCCCACGGAGGCCGTGATGCGCACCGTGCGACCGCGGACGGCCACCGGCTGGCGTACGGCATCGCGCAACTGCGATGACACATGGTCCACGTCCATCGGCGACCGCGGGACGAACACCACGCAGAACGTGTCGCCCACCAGGCGGGCGGCGTGCGCGCCCTCGGGCAGCACCCGGCGCAGGTTGCGGGCCACTTCGCGCAGCAGTTCATCGCCGGCGCTGTAGCCCAGGGTCTGGCGGATGATGCTGAACTGGTCGATGTCGAGCATGGCCACGCAGCGCACGGCGACCGATCGGCGGAACTCGCCCTCCAGCAGGTCCTCCAGACCGCTCGGCGAGAGCAGGCCGGTCAGCGAATCGTGGGCGCGACCCAGCTGGCTGCTGCGAGCCGCCTCGACCAGATCGGTCACGTCCCGGGCACGCAGGACCACGCCCGGACGCACCATGAGCGGAGTGACCACCACGTCCAGCCAGCGGTCGCGACCCAGCACACGGTCGCGGGCGAACATGCACACCTCGGCGTCGTACGTCAACGCTTGGCGAACGAGGTCGAGCACGTCGAGCAGGGGCGGGTCGACGAGCCGCCCGGCGAGCTCGGTGAGCGCCATGCCGGTGGGGTCACCACCGGCGAGGAACTGATCGCGGAACGCGGCATTGGTCGCGATGACGCGTGACGACTCGTCGACGATGGCGATCTCGGTGTGCGCGGACTCGAGCAGCCCGGTCAACAGCCGGGCCAACTGTCCATCGTCGGATGTGGACAGTGGCCGCTCGGTGGGAGCGTCGTGCAGAGGGTCGAGCACGGCGACGGCGCTCGCTGTCGAGTCCTCCGTGATCTGCCGTCCGAGTCGCCGCATGTCGCACCGCCTGCCTGCTGGAACATTCCTGTTGTACCCCGACATCGGCGGCCGCGACCACGGTCCGAAGACCCTCGCGGCGATCGCGAGTGGATCGTGACCGAGGCCACGGATCTGGACAGCGGCGACCACATCGGGTGGTCGGGTGACACCCCATGTGTGGTTCTGTGTCGGGCTGTGAGATTTCCCCCGAACGGTGCGAGGTCAGTCAATTGTTCGTGACCGAAGTACCGCCCAGAGTGAGGTCGGATGGCGTAGGAACGCACAACGTGGCGGAATGGTCCGATCGGCCTAGTGACCTCCTCAGGTTTCGCTCGTATGGTCCTACGACGTAGCGCCACGGGTCGTACGACCTGAGGCGGACGGCGGGACATTCGGAAGGCGGGAGCAATGACGACAACAGCACACGGATTCAGGCGTGGGCGGGCACTGCTGGGGGTGGCGGTGGCATTGGCCACCATGGCCTCCCTGGTGCCGCTGGCCACGCGCCTCGGGCGGACGGCGACGGCGGAGGCGGCAGCACTGTCGGCCACCGACGAGTCGGTCATTCCGCACTACTTCGGGCCCTACCCGAACTGGGCGAACAGCCCGCAGGTGACGCAGAACGCCGTCGTCACCGTGTCGCCGCCGAGCGACCCTGCAGGCGTCCCGGCCGAGGCCACCGCCACGGTCGACCCCAAGGACGGCGCCATCACCGGCATCACCGTCACGGTGCCGGGTAGCGGTTACACCGCCGCGCCCACCGTCACCATCAGCGCGCCCGGCGCGCACATGGAGCCGTTCCAGACCGCCAACGCCGTCGCCACACTGGCGACCGGGGCGATCACGTCGATCAGCGTCGACACGCCCGGCTTCGGCTACACGGCACCGGTGGTCGACTTCGTCGGCGCCGGCACCGCGCCGGTCGCACGGGCCAGTGGCGGCGTCGACGACCTGGTGCTGGTGGACGGTGGCAGCGGCTACCAGAACCAGCCGATCATCGAGTTCTCGCTGCCCGACCTGGCCGACGGCACACAGGCCACCGGTACCGCCGTCATGGATGCCACGGGCGCCGTGTCGTCGGTGGCCATCGTCGACGCCGGCTCGGGCTACCTGACCGCACCGACGGTGCGCGTGCTCGACGGCAACGCCGACAACCCGACCGGCGCGGTCGTCCGCGCCACGATCGGCGTGTCGCGCATCGACGTGGTGGACCCGGGCGCCGGCTTCGTGACCGCTCCCGAGGTGGTCATCAGCGACTCGCAGGGTGGCACCGGCTTCGACGCCACCGCGACGGCCACCGTCGCCTCGGCCGGTGCGGTGAGCGACATCGCCATCACCGTGCCCGGCAAGGGCTATCTGACGCCGGGCCTGAAGAAGTTCGTCGACACCCTGCCCGGTCTGGGCAAGGGTGCAGCCAACAACCTGGGCAACTACATCCCGGTCGCCGTGCCCGACACCACCACCTACCCCGGCACCGACTACTACGAGATCGGCGTCGTCCAGTACCGCCAGAAGTTCCACAGCAGCCTCCCGGCCACCCTGCTGCGCGGCTATGTGCAGCTGAGCACCGCCGTGGTGCCGGGCGACCACGTCGCCCTGGAGAACGCGAACCTCGACCCGTCGGCGCCGGGCACGCCCGTGACGCTGCCCGACGGCAGCCAGGTCTACGGCGTCGACACGCCGCACTACCTCGGCCCCACCATCGTGGCGACCAAGAACCGGCCCGTGCGCATCCTCTTCCGCAACTTGCTGCCCACCGGTTCGGGCGGCGACCTGTTCCTCCCGGTCGACACCACGCTCATGGGCGCCGGTTCCGGCCCCGGCAAGGACGGCCAGGAGGTGCCCGGCTCGATGATGCTCGACCCGATCACCAAGGTCCCGATGGACATGGCCCAGGACCAGAAGTCGGTGCTCGACGGCGTTCGCAACCCCATGTGCGGCAACTCGCCGAAGCCGGCCGGTTGCTACAGCGAGAACCGCGCCGAACTGCACCTGCACGGCGGCATCACCCCGTGGATCAGCGACGGCACCCCGCACCAGTGGGTCACCCCCGGTCTGGAGAGCACGATCTATCCCAAGGGCGTCAGCGTGAGCAACGTGCCCGACATGGCCGATCCGGGCCCCGGCGCCGAGACGTTCTTCTACACGAACCAGCAGAGCGCTCGTCTGATGTTCTACCACGACCACGCGTGGGGCATCACCCGCCTGAACGTGTACGCCGGCGAGGCCGCCGGGTACCTCATCACCGACGACACCGAGCAGCGCCTCTTCGGCGCCGGCGGCCAGTTCTCGGACCTCGGTCTGGGCACGCCGCTCGTGGTGCAGGACAAGACGTTCGTCCCCAGCGACGACCAGATGGCCAAGGTCGACCCCACGTGGAACAAGGTCCGTTGGGGCGGCGAGGGCAGCCTGTGGGTGCCGCACGTGTACATGCCGGCGCAGAACCCTGGTGATCCCGGTGGCATGAGCAGCTTCGGCCGCTGGATGTACGGCCCGTGGTTCTGGCCCCCTGCGAAGAACACCAAGTACGGCCCCATCCCGAACCCGTACTACAAGTCCCAGCCGGGCACCGGCCCGATGGGTGTCGACTGCGACCCCAACGTCCAGTCGTTCTGCGAGCCCCAGGAGATCCCGGGCACCCCGAACATCACCGTGGGCATGGAGGCGTTCAACGACACGCCCGTGGTGAACGGCACGGCGTACCCCACCACGACCGTGGACCCGAAGTCGTACCGTTTCCGCATCCTCAACGCGGCGAACGACCGCTTCTGGAACCTGCAGTGGTACGTCGCCGACCCCACCACCGGCACCCTGTCGGAAGTGGCACTCAAGCCGTCCGAACTCGCCGCGGCGCAGACCGACCCGGTCGTGTTCCCCACGCCCGACACCACGAAGAGCCCGGTCGGTCCGAACTGGATCCAGATCGGCACTGAGGGCGGTTTCCTGCCCACGCCCGTGGTGGTGCCCAACCAGCCCACCACGTGGATCACCGACCCGACCCGCTTCGACGTGGGCAACGTGGACCAGCACTCGCTGCTGCTCGCCCCGGCCGAGCGCGCCGACGTCATCGTCGACTTCTCGCAGTACCGCGGCAAGACGCTCATCCTGTACAACGACGCCCCGGCGGCGTTCCCGGCCCGAGTGCCCGGCTACGACTACTACACCGGTGACCCGGACATGACGCCTGCAGGCGCCCCGACCACGCTGCCCGGCTATGGCCCCAACACCCGCACCGTCATGCAGGTGAAGGTCTCCAGCGCCACGCCGCAGGCCGCGTTCGACAAGCCGAACACCACCAACGACCGGATGGGTCAGCTGATGGCCGCCTTCGCCCACCACGGCGATGGCAGTGGCGTGTTCGAGTCGGGCCAGCATGCCCCCATCGTCGGCCAGGCCGCGTACAACACGGCCCTCGGCACCAGCTTCGTGGCGTCGGGCTGGTGCAACAGCCCCACGAGCCCCACCGCCAAGTGCGACGGCTTCGCCCGGATCCAGGAGCAGGGCGGCAACCACTTCAAGTTCGACACGGTCGACACGGCCGCCATGGCGTCCACCACCGTCGCCCCGGCGTCGGCCGGCGTCGTGGCCAGCTCGTTCGACGGCAGAGCCGTCAGTCCGAACACGTTGGCGGTGGCGACGACCACCGTCGGCTTCGGCGACAGCGGCAAGCTGACCGTCGAGACCGACGTGGGCACCGCGAATTTCACCTACACCGGGCTCGTCACCGACAAGGCGGCCAACGGCGCCGTCACCGGCGTCAGGTTCACCGGTGTCACCTTCGTGTCGGGCATCGGCTCGCTCGTGGCCGGTGGCTTCGTCCACGGACCGCAGGGCCAGTTGGCGCTGCCGTTCGAACCGAAGGGCATCCACGACGAGATGAACTCCGCCACGTTCGACGAGTTCGGCCGCATGACGGCCAACCTCGGCCTCGAGGCGCCGGGCGCGACGCCCCTCACGCAGAACATCATCCTGTACCCGTACACGAACCCGGCCACCGAGTTGCTGAACGCCGACGGGCTGCCGAGCAGCCTGCACGTGACGCCAATCTCGTCGGCGGCGGACGGGACGCAGATCTGGAAGATCACGCACAACGGCGTCGACACGCACCCCATCCACTTCCACCTGTTCGACGTGCAGGTCATCAACCGTGTGACGTGGGACAACATCATCATGCCGCCCGAGCCGACCGAGCTCGGTTGGAAGGACACCGTCCGGGTGAGCCCGCTGGAGGACACCATCGTCGCCGTGCGGCCGATCATCCCGACGCTGCCGTTCGCGATCCCCGACAGCCGCCGCCCGCTGAACCCGATGATGCCGCTCGGCGCTCGTGGTGACCAGGCGGGACCGAACGGCAGCCAGGCGGGGTTCAACAACACCGACGCCAACGGCAACCCGATCGACCCCATCGTCAACCGCATCGAGAACTTCCTGTGGGAGTACGTCTTCCACTGCCACATCCTCAGCCATGAGGAGATGGACATGATGCGGCCGGTGAACGTGCGGGTCAGTTGGCTCGCACCCGTCCAGCCCGCACTCAGCCAGGGCACGGGCGACGGTGTGGTCCTGCAGTGGACCGACGGCACACCTGTCGGCACCATCACCAAGCCCTCGGGCGCGGTGGAGCTGGACCTCGAGCACGTGGACATGAAGCGTTCCGAGATCGGCTTCAAGGTGGAGCGCGCACCCGTGCCCGCCGTCGGCGAGCCCGCGGTGTTCGAGCCCATCGGCACGGCGCTGGCGAACGCCACCACCTACACCGACCTCACCGGTGAGCCGGGCCAGAGCTACCTGTACCGGGTGTCCGCATGGAACGAGCAGGCCACGGTGGCCTCGAACGAGATCACGGTGCTCGCACCGCCTCGCGCGCCGTCAGGTCTGGCTGCCACGGTGGTCGCCGGCCCGTCGGTGACGCTCACGTGGACGCCGCCGAACGACGCGACGGTCACCGACATCGTGGTCGACTCGACCGATCCCGACGGTGTGTCCACCAGCGTGACGCTGCCCCGCACCGCCGCCGGCCTTCCGGCGACCTGGACCGACAGCGGCGTCGCCTTCGGCGACCACACCTATCGGGTGCACGCCGTCAGCCCGGCCGGTCCGTCGGCCGATGCCGGTCCGCTGGTGGTGCACGTGGTGCCCAGCATCACGTCGCTCACGGCCGATCCGTCACCGTCGGTGTACGGCAGTGCCGTCACGCTGACGGCCACGGTCACCACACCGACGCCCGGGGTCGTCGCCGACGGGACGGTGACGTTCCACGTCGCCGGCAACGACGTGCCCGTCCCGCTCGACGGCACGGGCACCGCGACGCTCACCACGTCGGTGCTACCCGTGGGTGGCAACACCATCACCGCCACGTACTCGGGTTCGCTCGTCGGCAGCTCTTCCAGTGTCGTGCACACGGTGCTGCGAGCACCGACCACCACGACCCTGACCGCCAGCAGCCCGACCAGTGCACCGGGCGAGCCGGTCACGTTCACCGCCACCGTGGCACCTGCCGTCGCGACCGGTTCGGTCACCTTCACCTTCGACGCCGGCCTGGCCACCATGGCCACCCGGACGGCGACGGTGGTGGATGGTGTCGCCACGTACACGACCTCGCTCACCGAAGGTGCGCACACCGTGTACGCGGGCTACGGCGGTGATGCGAACTTCGTCGGCAGCACCAGCGACACGGTGTCGCAGTCGGTGGGGGCGGTTGGCACCACCCCCACAGTGGCATCGAACCGCAACCCGTCGCGGGTCGGTGAGTCGGTGACCTTCACGGCCCAGGTGCGCAACGCAGTGGACGGCACCGCCGTCACCGCCGGCGTCGTGACGTTCCGCATCGGCACCACTGGTGCAGCAGATGTGGTGCAGACCGTTGCCGTCGACGTCACCGGCCAGGCGACGCTGACCACCGCAGCGCTGGTGGCCGGCGGCCATCCCGTGACGGCGGCCTACAACGCCACCGCCCCGTGGGGTGCCTCCACCAGCGCGGCGCTCGTACAGGTCGTGAACAAGGTGGCCACGGCCACGGCCCTCCGGGCGACGCCGACCCCGTCGGTGTTCGGTCAGTCAGTCACGTTCATCGCGAGTGTGTCGCCCAGCAGTGCGGGTGGCACGGTGACGTTCACGTTCGACGGCACCAGAGTGGCCTCGGCCAACGTCGACGCCTCGGGCCTCGCCCGGGTGGCGTTGAACAACCTCGCCGTGGGCACCCACACCGTGCGGGCCGTGTACAACGGCACGGCCGTCTACGCATCGAGCACCTCGGCGGTGGTCACACACGTGGTGGGCAAGGCCGCCACCAACATCGCGCTGGTGTCCAGCGCCTCCACGGCCCGCCGTGGGGCGAAGGTGGTGTGGACCGCCACGGTCACCGCGGCGAGTCCGGGGGTCGGCGTGCCGACCGGTCGGGTCCGGTTCACCATCGACGGTGTGGCGGTGGGCGACGTCCTGTTGAACCAGGCCGGCCGGGCATCGATCGCCCGGACAACCCTGTCCGTCGGCCGGCACACCATCACGGCCACCTACCTCGGTAGCGCCAACTTCACGGCGTCTCGCAGGGTTTCGTCGACACAGCGGATCATCTAGCCCACCACTGTTCGGCGAATGTGGAGGGGAAAGGGGCATCGGGGTCCCTTTCCCCTCCGCCGCGTCGTCGCACCAACAGAACCCGGTTGAAAAAGGGTCCGAAGTCAGTGGTCTTCCCTCCCGTTGCCGTCTACGGTCGCCTGCAGGACCTGCCCGGAGAACGGAAGGGGTCGCGGTGATGGAAGGCGAACCCGAACAGCTCGAACCGACTGAGCTGCAGTTCCGCATGCTCGCGGAGCACGCCACCGACGTGGTCGTCCAGGCCACGGCCGACGGCGTGGTGCAGTGGGTGTCGGCGTCCATCACGCGTGTGCTCGGATGGGCGCCGGCCGACGTGGTGGGGCAGAAGGTGTTCGAGTTGCTCCACCCCGACGACGTGGCGACGGCAATGGACGCCCAAAGTCGGGTGGCGCACCACGAGGTGGTGCGGCTGGAAGCACGCATCCGCACCACCGACGGCGAGCACCGGTGGATGGCGGTCATGTTGACGCCGATCGTCGATGCGGACGGCATCGTGATCGGTCGTGTGGCCGGATGGCGGGACATCGACGACGACCGGCGCCGACGCGACGCGCTCAGCGCAGGTGAGACCCGATTCCGTCTGTTGGCCGAGCACGCCTCGGACATCGTCGCCCGCACTTCGCTGGACGGGCTGGTCGAGTGGATCTCGCCGTCCGTCACCGCCATGCTCGGGTGGACCCCGGACGAGCTCGTGGGCCGCCCTGTGCTGTCGCTCATCGAGCCCTACGACCACGCCGCCTCGCGGGCCGCTCAGGACGCGGTGTTGCGCGGGCGCTCCACCACGGTCGACGTCCGGCTGGCGCGCAAGGCCGGTGGCTGGAAGTGGATGTCGGCCCGGATCCACCCGCTGCGCGACGACGATGGACGGGTCATCGGTCGGGTCGCGGCGTGGCGCGACGCCGAGGGCCAGCACCACGCACAGGAGGCGCTCCGCCAGAGCGAGGCCCAGTTCCGGATGTTGGCCGAGAACTCGTCCGACGTGGTCGTCTCGCTCGACAACGCCGGCATCATGCGCTGGGTGTCGCCGTCGCTCACCGAGCAACTGGGCTGGTCGGCAGAGGAGCTCATCGGTCGGGAGAACAGCCACCTGCTGCACCCCGATGACCTCCCCGTCGTGCGAGCCGCCCAGGAACGCGTGCTGTCGGGCGAATCGGGAGGCTTCGAGGCCAGGTTCTTGAATCGCAGCGGCCAGTACGTGTGGATGTCGGTCGCCGGACGGCCGGTGCACGATGCCGTCGGCAACGTGGTCGGCCGAGTGGCCGGCTGGCGCAACATCGACGCCGAACGCTTGGCACGCGAACAGTTGCGTCGGAGCGAGGAACAGCTGCGGCTGCTGGTCGAGAACGCGAGCGACGTCGTGGTGCAGCAGGTGGAGGGCGTCACCCAGTTCGTCTCGCCGGCCATCACGCCGATGCTGGGCTGGCGGCCGGACGAATTCGTCGGGCGGCTCGCCACCGAGTTCTGGCATCCGGACGACCGAGCGTCGGCGGACGATCTGCGACGTGCGGCGAACGAGGGGGCGGGTGGCATCCGCCTGCTGCGCATGCGCCATCGCGACGGGTCGTACCGCTGGATCGAATTGGTGGCCCGGCCGGCCCCGCAGCCCGACGGTCGCAGGGGGGCGGTGGGGGTGCTCCGTGACGTCACGGAGCGCATCGAGGCGGAGGAACGGAACGCCGCCGCACGCGAACGCGACCGTGTCATCGCTGAACTGTCGAGCGACGTGTACGCATTGTTCACACCGCACGGCGACGTCGAGTGGATCACGGGTGCAACGGCCGACATCCTGGGTGCGCCGCCGGAGTACTGGATCGGCCGCAACGGCCGCGAAATCTTCCTGACGGAGGATGCGGAGGCCAACCTCGAGACCCGCGAGCGGCTGATGCGCGGCGAGCACGTCTCGGGGCTGGTGCGGGTTCGTCGGGTGGACGGCACGGTGCGCTGGATCGACCGGCGCAGCCAGGCCCTGCTCGACGACGAGGGCAACCTGGTGCACTTCGCCAGCGCGTGGCGCGACGCGCAGCACGACGTCGACCTGCACGACGCGCTGGCCGCGTCGGAGCGAAGCGCCACCGAGGCGAACCTGGCGAAGACCACCTTCCTGTCGCGCATGAGTCACGAGCTGCGCACCCCGCTGAACGCCGTGCTCGGATTCGCGCAATTGCTGGACATGGACCAGCTCACCCCGGAACAGCACGAGTCGATCGCCCAGATCCTCACCGGCGGCCGGCACCTGCTCGAGCTCATCAACGAGGTGCTCGACATCGCCCGCATCGAGGCCGGGCGCATGTCCATGTCGCCGGAGGTGGTGATGGCCTCCGACGTCATCGGCGAGGCGCTCGAACTGGTGCGGCCCATCGCCGCCAGCGCCGGCGTGTCGTTGAGCGGGTTCGACGTCGCGTCCTGTCGCGAACCCGTCTTCGTCGACCGGCAGCGCACCATCCAGGTGGTGCTGAACCTCCTCACCAACGGCATCAAGTACAACCGGCCCGGCGGTTCGGTCACCGTGCGGTGCCGCCACGACTCGGTCGACCTGGTACTCATCGACGTCGTCGACGATGGCGTCGGCATCGCCGCCGATCACCTGCCCCGCCTGTTCCAGCCGTTCGATCGCCTGGGTGCCGAGGCCACCGAAGTGGAGGGCACCGGCATCGGTCTCGCCCTGTCGCGCGGGCTGGCCGAGATGATGGGCGGCGGCATCGAGGTGCAATCGGTGCAGGGCAAGGGCTCCACGTTCACGCTGGCCCTGCCTCGTGCCGCGGAGGCGGCGGCGGCATCGCCCGACGGAGCGCCCGACGCTGCGCCGCCGCTGGCCCCGGCAGCGACACGGCTGGTGCTCTACGTGGAGGACAACCCGGCGAACGCGCAGCTCATGCGTTCCATCGTCGCTCGCCGGTCCGGCGTGGAGCTGCACGAGGCCGGCACCGGTGCCGAGGCAATCGAGTCGGTGCTCGCATGCCGGCCCGACTTGGTGCTGCTCGACCTGCACCTGCCCGACATGCGTGGCGAAGACGTGCTGCAGCGTCTGCGCAGCGAGCCCACCACCGCCACCGTGCCGGTGGTGGTCATCAGCGCCGACGCGGGTTCGGATGTGCGCGACCGGCTGCGGGCCATGGGCGCCGATGCGTTCCTGCCGAAGCCGGCCGACGTGGCGGCCGTGCTCAGTTGGATCGATGAACCACTCCAGGCAAGGGGGCCGCGATGAGCCGTCAGCGGGCGCTGCGGCACGGGTTGCTCACCAAGGCGGGATCGGGTGGTGACCGAAGGCGTCGGGACCGAGGCCGAACGGACGTGTCGATCGTTGGGAAGGGGACGGGCCTCCGCTAGTCTCAGGGCGCAGCAATCGAGGGCGTGTAGCTCAGTTGGTTAGAGCGCCACCATGACACGGTGGAGGTCCCGGGTTCGAGTCCCGTCACGCCCACTCGACACGAGCGCCTTCGGGCGCTCGTTCTGCTTTTCCGCCCCAGATGCGGCATCCGGCGTGGGTACTACGACGAATGTCGCATGGTCAACGCATGGGCGCAATGCGACACTGGAACATGATGACGGCGGGAACTGTCATCACGGTACGGCGACGGGAGCCGTCCCACTGACCCTGCGGGGGGTCCTGAAATGAATGCACTGTCCACACTCCGTGACGGATCGAACGATGCAGGGCTGTCGTCTGTCGACGGCGGCGAGAGGCACGCCCTGCGCTCGTTCCAGCGAGGTGAGGAGGCCGGCGTGCGGGCGGTGTACCGCCAGTACGCCGGCATGGTGCACAGCGTCGCCTACCAGGTGCTGCGGCGCCCCTCGCTGGTCGAAGAGGCCGTGCAGCAGACCTTCGTGCAGGCCTGGCGGGCGTCGTTCACGCTCGACGTGAACCGTCCCGTGGCCGCGTGGCTGGCCACCATCGCCCGCCGCGTGGCGATCGACATCGCCCGGCGCGAGGGTCGTCGGCCCACCGTGTCGCTCGAGACGTCGGACCCCGGCGAGCGAGCCCTGGTGTTCATGCCGCCCAGCGAGACCGATGCGTGGGAGACCGCACAGGTGCGCCTGGCCATCGAGTCGCTGCCGGTCGACGAGCGAGCCGTGGTGCAGTTGCAACATCTCGACGGCTTCACGCACACCGAGATCGCCCAGTACCTCGGCGTGCCGTTGGGTACGGTGAAGAGCCGCTCGTACCGCGCGCATCGTTCGCTCGCAGCGAAGCTCGCTCACCTCCGCGAACTCGACTGAACCGAACGCAGGACGGCGACGTAGTGACGGCCATGGGTGGGACGCCGGAACCGGTCGAGAACGACGACACCGACGAGAGCCTCGCCGAGGCCGTGAGCGCCGTGGCGCCGCTGTTGGGCGAGCCGGGCGTGTGGATCGACCCGCCGCCCGAGTTGGGCGACGAGGTCGTCGACTCGGTCCGTTCGCATCTGAACTGAGGCCCTCGGAACCGGGTCGACCGCCGGGCGTGTGCCCGTGGTTGACTGGATGGCCATGCCCGTGTTCCTCGCGCTGTGTTCGGCCGTCGTGTACGGCGTCGGCGACTACCTGGGTGGGCGGGCGAGCCGGCATCAGCCGAGCGTCGTGGTGACGGCGACGGGCCAGATGGTCAGCCTGGTCCTGGTGGTCGGCGTGGTGCTGGCCATGGGGACGGCGTCGCCCGACGCGGCCACATGGTGGTGGAGCGCCGGTGGCGGCATGTTCGGCGCGCTCGGCATCACCGGGCTGTACCACGGGTTCGCACACGGCGACGTCACGGTGGTGGCGCCGGTGAGCGCCGTCGTCGGCGCCGTGGTGCCGGTGGTGGTGGGCCTGGCCACCGGCGAACGGCCGAGTGCACTCGCCCTGGTGGGCATCGTGGTCGCGGTCGGGGCGGTGGCGTTGGTGAGCGGCGCGCTGGGGACACATCAGCACAACACGCCGCCGCGCATCGTGGCCCTGGCTGCCGTGGTGGGTGCGTGCTTCGGTCTGCTGTTCGTGGCGTTCGACCAGGCCGACCACGACGCCGGCATGTGGCCGCTGGCGATCGCCCGCTTCGCCTCGGTGCCCATGCTGCTCGTGCTCGCGTTCGTCACCGGTCAGCGCCCGGGGCAGCATCGGGCATCGATGATGATCGCGGTCGTCGCCGGAGTGTTCGACATGGGTGCGAACGGGCTGTACCTGGTGGCGTCGCGAGGTGGGCTGCTGTCGGTGGTGGCCGTGGTGGCGTCGCTCTATCCGGCGAGCACCGTGGCACTGGCCGCGACCGTCGACAAGGAGCGCATCGGCCGCTGGCAGGCCGTGGGCATGGTCATGGCCGTGTTGGCGCTGGTGATGGTGACGCTCAGCCGTCAGTAGTGGTGCTGCGGTCCACCACGGCCTTGCTCTCGCGAGCGGCAGCGGCGTAGATGCCCTTGCTCATCAGGCTCGGCTCGGACGTGCGGCGGGCCAGGTAGATCTCGGCGCGGGCGGCGTGCACCTCCGGTTCGTCGGGGGCTGCCCAACCGGCCATGTCGGCGAAGTGGCAGGCCAGGCGGAAGTCGCCCTCACCGGCCGCCTGCTGCGCTCGGCGGACGAGGACGTCGACGCCACCGGCCAGCTCGGCCACTGCAGTGGCCAGTTGGGCGTCGGGCGCCGGCTTCAGCCGCGACGCTGTGCCGTCCCACCAGCCGCCGAACTGCCGCCAGATGCCACGCACCACGAACTCGGGCTCGTCGTAGAACGGGCGCAGGTACGGCTTGGCGATCGACTCGGCGGGAACTCGGACCGAGTGGACGATGGTGTCCAGCGTCTCGCCGGCGTTCATGCGCGCCACCACCTCGCGCACCAGGTCCTCCAGCACCGTGGCGACGTCGTCGAGCACGCCGGCGATGCGCTCCTTGCCGGCGATCGGCAGGCCGTGCGCGGGCAGCAGCAGTTCGGGCCCCTTGGCGATCATCGCCCGCAGTGCCGCGGCCCACTCGATGGGGTAGCGCTGCACCTTCTGCGGGTTGCCGGCGTTGGGGAAGTGCCAGATGAGGAAGTCGCCGGTCATCACGGCCTTGCGCTCGGGCAGCCAGGCCCACAGGTGATCGTCGGTCTCGCCCCGGGCGTGGTGCATCTCGATGTCGACGCCGCCCACCTGCACCGAGTGCGAGGTGGCGAACGTCTCGTCCGGGCGCAGCGTGGCCGCCGGCAGGAACCGCCGGGCGTTGGGGTTGGCCTTCACCGACAGGCCGTCGGTGTCGCCGACGCTCAGGTTCAGGTCGCCCGACACGCCGCCGAACTGGCGGTGGTTGATGATGAGGTTCCAGTTGTTGGTGAAGTCGTACCGGTCGAGGCGCACGGCGACGTTCTCGTGGCCCACGACGGTGGGGCGGTCGTCGGCGAAGAACATGCTGCCGCCCACGTGGTCGGCATGACCATGCGTGTACACGAGGTGGCTCACCTGCTGGTCGCTCCAGCCGCGCAACGACTCGCGCACGGCATGGCCGGTGGCCACGCCCGACGAGTCGAAGCACACCAGGCCGTCATCGGTGCGCAGCGCCACGCAGTGGCTGAAGCTCTCGACCATGGCGATGTCGGCCGCCACTTCGCTGAGCTCGTTGGTGACGCGGTTCACCGGTTGATCGGTGAGCCCGCCGTCGATGATGCGTGACGAGAGATCCAGCAGGTCGGCCATGGCCGAACCGTAGTCAGCGCGGCAGCCCCAGCACCCGCTCGCCGAGGATGTTGCGCATGACGTTCGAGGTGCCACCCATGATGGTGTACCCCGGTGCGTACACCAGGCCCTTGGTCATGTCGTCCCACAAAGTCGCCTCCATGCCGAACACCGAGGCGACGAAGTCGGCGACGCGCACCTCGTGCTCGGTGCAGAAGCACTTCGTGGCGGCGCTGAAACCGGCCGGTGCCTGCTTCAACACCTCGCGCACCACCAGGACGCGGCCGATGCGGTACGCGGTCTCGATGCGGGCGATCTGGTCGCGCACCACGGGGTTCGACGTGTCGGCCCGCTCGAGCGCCATGCGGTAGAGGGCGTGGTTGCTGACCAAACGGTCGACGCCGCCGCGCTCGTGCTCGAGCTGCTTCATGGTCTGCTTGAACGCCGCACCCTCCACACCGACCAGGTTGGCCACCGGGACGCGCACATCGGTGAAGAACACCTCGCTGAAGTGCCGGTTGGTGGTCATGTCCTTGATGGGCCACACCTCGATGCCCGGCGTGCTCATCGGCACGATGACCTCGCTGATGCCGGCGTGCGGCGGGCCGTCGGTGCGGGTGCGGCAGATGAGGTAGCAGTAGTCGGCGACGGCGCCGAAGCTGGTCCAGATCTTCTGGCCGTTGATCACGAACTCGTCGCCCTGCCGCTCGGCCGTGGTCTTCAGGCTGGCCAGGTCGCTGCCCGCGTTGGGCTCGCTCATGCCGATGCACCACGTCGTCTCGCCGGCCACGATGCCGGGCAGGAACTCGGCCTGCTGGTCGGGCGTGCCGTACGACAGGAGGGCCGGGCCCATCTGCCGATCGGCGAACCAGGAGGCAGCGATGGGGGCGCCGGCCTTGATGAGCTCCTCGCCGACGATGAGTCGGTCGATGCCCGGTCGGGCCGCCCCACTGTAGGCGTTGTCGGGCCAGGTCATGCCGATCCAGCCGCGCGCACCGAGCTCGCGCGAGAACTCCTTCGAGTAGCCGTTGATCCACGAGTCGTTGGAGCGTCCGAATCGAGCCACTGCGTCGGCGGCCACGCGGGCCGCCTCTTCGCGCAGGGCGACCTGCTCGCTGGTCCAGGAGAAGTCCATCGGGGCCGATGCTACGACCGGCACCTCACGGGTGCTGCATCCGCGGGCGTGTTCAGTCGATGGCGCCGTGCACGCCGTACGGGCGGTCGCCGGCGATGGTGATGCGGTGCATGATGCGCCGCTCGGTGTAGTCGGCGGCGGCGTAGTGGGCCGTGCTGCGGTTGTCCCAGAACGCGATGTCGCCCTCACGCCAGTGCCAGCGCACCGTGCGCTCGGGTGCCACCGTGTGGGCGTAGAGCAGATGCAGCAGGGCGTCGCTCTCGTGTGGTTCGAGGCCTTCGATGCCGGCCGTGAACGTGTCGTTCACGAACAGGGCGCGCTCGCCGGTCTCGGGGTGCACGCGCACCACGGGGTGGCGCACCGGCTGCAGGTTCGACAGCTTGGCCCGCTGCTCGCCGGTGGGGTCCTCGGCGCGGAAGCGGTTGAACGTGGCGCTGGCGTCGTGCACGGCCACCAGGTCGTCGAGCAGCCGCTGGATGGGTGCGCTCAGCGTGGCGTAGGCGTCGACCAGGTCGGCCCACAGGGTGTCGCCGCCGCGGGCCGGGATGACCTTGCCCGACAGGATGGCGAACGCCGGGGGAGTTGCCGAGAACGTGACGTCGGTGTGCCAACGGTTGTTGTAGCTGGTGCCCTTGCCGCGGCTGCCGACCCCCAGCGGGTAGTCGGCGCTGTCCAACTGCAGCACCTCGGGATGCTCGTCGTCGAGGCCGCCGACCAGCGGGTGCGCCGGCGTGAGCGTGCCGAAGTTGCGGGCGAACGCCACCTGTTGGGTGGGGGTGAGCTGCTGGTCGCGGAAGAACACCACGCGGAACCCCAGGAGCGCGTCGCGGATTGCCGCGACCTCGCCGGCCTCGAGCGGCCGGGCGAGGTCGACGCCGTGGATGACGGCGCCGAGCGTGCCGGTGAGCGGTTCCACGGTCCAGCCGTCGGGCAGGGCGCCGCGGTGCTCCTGCGGCTGCAGCGCGGTCATCAGAGGTCCTTGGCGTGCACGTGCACCGTGGTGGTGGGTGCCGAGCTGATGAGGCGGTGCGGCGTGCCGGGCGGTACGACGACGGTGTCGCCGGTGGCGACCACCAGCCGCTGAAGGTCGGCGCCGTCGTAACGCTCTTCCACCACCGAGCCGCTGACCACGTGGAAGGCCACGAAGCGCTCGTGGGCGTGCAGGTCGGCCGCCTCGCCCGACGGCCAGTGCATGACCCACACGTCGTAGGCGGGGGTGGACAGCACGAGGTCGCGGGTGAGGCTGCGCGGCCGCACGCCGTCGAGCCCGACGGGCACGGTGACGCCACCCATGCCGGCGGCGATCTCACGCAACAGGTCGCCGGGTCCCAACAGCGGCGCCACGGCCGACGGGTGGGCGGCGCGCGACGCCGTGCGCTGCCACGAGTTGGTGTCGGGCGCGCCGGGGTCGGACATGGTGCCGGAGACCTGCGTGGGGGACATGTGGGGCACTCTATCCATAAAGCCGACTCATCCGGTCGACATTTATCCGCAGTAGTACTCGGGCGGGATGGCGGTGTCGAACCAGCCGATGTGCTGTCCGGTGGTGGCTCGCAGTTCCACGCGGCCGTCGGCCATCAGTTCGAGCAGGCCGTAGAAGTAGTGGACGGGGCCCTCGGAGCCCGAGTCGTCGACGCGGAACTGCGCCCAGTCGGTGGATTCCACGTCTGTCAACGCATCCCGCGCCGACAGGTCCTTGCCGTTCGCCGTCAGGTACGACCCGCCGCAGGCAGCCACCACCTCGGCGGCTTCGAGCACGCCGGGCTCCAGCGTGCCGTCGAACTCGGGCGCGGGCAGCGGCGGTGGTTCGGTGTGCACCACGGCGGGCGGCGGTCCTGCGGCCAGATCGAGCACGGCTCGTCGGGTGGGAACGCCGTTGGCGTCGGTCTCGTAGATGATCAGTTCGTCGCCGACGAGTTGTGGGCCCAACCGATACGAAGGCTGGAAGCCGTTTGGCAGCTCGAGTTGGCTCCACGAGCCGTCGGCCCCCGCCTCGTTCGCACGGAATGCAACGGTCAGCTGGGACGTACGGCAGGAGGTCGGGTCGGCGAAGCAGAAGCGGAGGTCGTGCCGGTGCTGTGCGTTGCCCCGCACCACCGTGTACGTGCCGGTGTCGAGCACCGGTCCGCTGGCGCTCATCGGTCCATCGAGTCCGAGATCGATGGGGGTCTCGGTCGTGCCGGCGTACGGCGGCAGTTCGGCGCCGGTGGAGGCCCAGGCGCCTCCGTCGAACCGATACTCGGAGACCGCGTACGACTGGTCGGCGACGCCTGCGATCGGGTCGCCGTCGGACTCGCTCACGGACGAGACCACGCTGAACTCAGCCGGCTCCCCGAACGTACCGCGTTGGTGGAGCGCGGCGCCATCGAACGACCACACAGCGGCGGTCATGGCGGGGTAGCCGCCGAGGGCGCCGCCGATCCAGAGCGTGCCGTCCACCATTGCGGCGCTGTCGAAGCGCGAGGGCACGGTCTCGCTGGTGCGCTGCCAGGTGAGGCCCGCGTCGGTGCTCCACCAGAGCGCTCCGACCGGTTCGGAGGGATCGGCGCGCTGGCCCATGCCGTCGGGGTTGCCCGGGTCGACGATGCGCGAGGCGACGAGCGACACGGCGTACACCGTGTCGCCGTTGACCTCGACGTTCTCGAAGCCGTAGGGAGTGATTCGGATGCCGTCGACCAGGTTCGGCAGTGGCACGTGCGTCCACTGCACGCCATCGTTGCTCCGCCAGGAATCGGTGTCCGGGTACGGGGCATTGTCTGGTCGGGTGGTTTGCCCTGCCAGGGCGAGCTGCACAGCGCCGACGTGGGAGAGCGTCATCAACTGATAGGTCGAGCCGGGAACGGGCGACGGCCAGTCGAGGTTCTCGACCGCCCACTCCGCGGCGCTGACAGATGCGGTCACCGCGGTGGTGGCGCCGATTCCCTGGCTGGCATCGGTGCCCACCTGTAGCCCGGGAGCAGACTCGCTGCAGGCGGCGAGCAGCAACACCGCCGTCGCGATGAGGGCCCTCAGGTGCGTGTCCCGTCGCATGACCCATTCTGACGCACCCGTTTTGCGAGCGGTTCCGGTGAACCGGCTAAGGTGTACAAGTCCGATACAAGTGGACCGGTCGTCGATGCCGTCGAACCGGGTGAAAGTGAGCGCGAGATGTCGAAGATCAAGGTGGCCAACCCCGTCGTCGAGATGGACGGCGACGAGATGACCCGCATCATCTGGCAGTTCATCAAGGACAAGCTCATCCTGCCGTACCTCGACATCGAGCTCGACTACTACGACCTCGGCATCGAACACCGCGACGCCACCGACGACCAGGTCACCATCGACTCGGCCAACGCCACCAAGCGTCACGGCGTCGCCGTGAAGTGCGCCACCATCACCCCCGACGAAGCCCGCGTCGAGGAGTTCGGCCTGAAGAGGATGTGGAAGAGCCCGAACGGCACCATCCGCAACATCCTCGGCGGCGTCATCTTCCGCGAGCCCATCGTCATCTCCAACATCCCCCGCCTTGTGCCGGGCTGGACCAAGCCCATCGTCATCGGCCGTCACGCCCACGGCGACCAGTACAAGGCCACCGACTACAAGGTGCCCGGCGCCGGCACGGTCATGATGACCTACATCCCCGCCGACGGCAGCGAGCCCGTCGAAATGAAAGTGGCCGACTTCGGCGCCGATGGCGGCGTGGCCATGGGCATGTACAACTACAACGACAGCATCCGCGACTTCGCCCGTGCATCGCTGCGCTACGGCATCCTGCGCAACTACCCGGTGTACCTGTCCACCAAGAACACCATCCTCAAGGGCTACGACGGCCAGTTCAAGGACATCTTCGAGGACGTCTACCAGAACGAGTTCAAGGCCGAGATGGACGCCCTGGGCCTCACCTACGAGCACCGCCTCATCGACGACATGGTCGCCTGCGCCATGAAGTGGGAGGGCGGCTACGTGTGGGCCTGCAAGAACTACGACGGCGACGTCCAGTCCGACACCGTCGCCCAGGGCTTCGGCTCGCTGGGCCTCATGACCAGCGTGCTCATGACGCCGGACGGCAAGACCGTCGAGGCCGAGGCCGCCCACGGCACCGTCACCCGCCACTACCGCGAGCACCAGAAGGGCAACAAGACGTCGACGAACCCCATCGCGTCCATCTACGCCTGGACCCAGGGCCTCACCTATCGCGGCCAGATGGACGGCACCCCCGACGTGGTGAACTTCGCCAAGGCGCTCGAGAGCGTGTGCATCGAGGCGGTCGAGCAGGGTGAGATGACCAAGGACCTCGCGCTGCTCATCAGCAAGGACGCCCCGTGGCTCACCACCGAGGACTTCCTCGACGCACTCGACCGGCGGCTCCAGGCGAAGATGGCCTGAGGTCCGCCTGCGGCCGAGGGGTGTTCGGCGCCCGTCGGCAGGCGGTCTAGGTTCTCCCCAGAGGGGGTGGCGCATGGACGTCACATGGGAACCGCCCGGCGTGGGCCATTGGGCAGTGGATCGATCCCACCTGCCCGGCGGCGCCACGTCCATGGTGCAGCACGTCATGAGCCGCTCCATGGAGCGCGGCATGCGGCGCGTCTTCACCGACCTGGGCACACCCCTCGAGACGCTCGAGGTCCGGTTCGTCAACGGCCAGTTCTACTCACGCCTCCGCCCGCTCATCGCGCCGGACCGGGCTGCGACGAAGCTGCCTCCGCTGTGGGTGCTGAAGGCCACGGTCCGCCTGCACCCCGAGTTCCGTCGACGGAACCGGCGCGCCGGTGAGGTGCTCCGGTCGCAGCCGTGGCTGCGCGTCATCGACGAGTGGAACCACGGCGGCAAGGCGCGCATCGAGGCCGCCAACCGCGAGATCCAGGATGTCGACCTCGCCGTGCTCGACGACGACGCCGTGGTCCGCCATGTGCAGCGCTGCGTCGAGCACTGCCTGGTCAACTGGGAGCACCACTTCTGGTTGCACGGCTACGACATGGGTCCGCTCGGCCGGTTCCTGTTCGAGGCGCGCGACTGGGGTGCGACGCCGGGAGAGCTGTTGTCGCTCCTCGAGGGCGCGTCGCCCTCGACCAGCGCGCCCGCCCGGTCGTTGGTGGCCATCCGCCGCGCGGTCGAGGCCTCCGGACGAACGCCGGCGTCGCTCGACGAGCTGCGGGGCATCTCGCCCGACATCGACGCGATGGTCACCGACTACCTGGGTCGCCGCGGGGCAGTGCTGTTCTCGCGCTACGACGTGGACGGCGTGACGCTGGGTGAGCGCCCGGACCTGGTGCTGGCGGCCATCCTGAACGCCGAGGTCCACGACCGCAGCCACGAGGTCGCCGAACGGACGGCCGCAGTGCGCGAACGGATCCCTGCGGCGCATCGCGCCCAGTTCGACGAGTTGCTCGGCCATGCCCGCAGCGCGATGGACCTGCGCGACGACAACGGGCCGACCACGGCCGAGTGGCCCATGGGGCTGCTCCGCCTGGCGTTGCTGGAGTTGGGCCGCAGGATGACGGCGAACGGGCTGGTCGACGCACCGGAGCTCGCCCTGGAGTTGACGCCGGAGGAACTGCCCACGGTGTTGGCCGGCCGGCCCGATGGAGCATCGCTCCGCGAGCGGGCCTCGCTCCGACAGGAGCAGAAGCGCCTGACGGCACCCGACAGCCTGGGCACGGTCGAGCCCACTCCACCCGCCGGGGTGCTGCCCGCGAACCTCGCTCGTCTCGCCGGGATGGTGCAGACCGTGATGGCCCAGATGGGCATGGACGGCGCCACCCACGACGACCCGCTCGCCGGTGTCGGCATCGGCGATCTCAGGGTCACCGCACGTGCACGTGTCGCGACCTCGCCCGAGGCCGCGCTCGACGCGCTGGAGCCCGGTGAGGTGCTCGTGGTGGCCGGTACCACCCCTGCGTACAACCTGGTGCTGTCCATCGCAGGTGGTGTCGTGACGGCCGAGGGCGGGCCGATGTCGCACGCCGCCGTCATCGCCCGCGAGCTGGGCATTCCCGCTGTGGTCGGCGCGCGAGGCGCCCTCACCGACATCCCCGACGGTGCGCTGGTGGTGGTCGATGCCGCTGCTGGCACCGTGACGGTCGTCGCCGACCGCTGATCGCGCATCCGGCTCTAGCGTGGTGCGGCCATGCGTCTGGATGACTTCGACTACCACCTTCCCGACGACCGCATCGCCCAGCATCCGGTCGAACCCCGCGATTCGGCGCGCCTGCTGGTCGACCAGGGGAGCACGGCGCCGCTGCACCGGCACGTGCGCGACCTGGACCAGTTCCTGCGCGAGGGCGATCTGCTGGTGGTGAACGACAGCCGGGTCATCCCGGCGCGGCTGCACCTGAACCGCGAGACCGGTGGCGCTGCCGAGGTGCTGTTGCTGGAGCCACGCGACGCCGCACGGCGCGTGTGGGAGGCGCTGGTGCGCCCAGCGCGCAAGCTGCGCCAGGGCGAGGAGTTGCACTCGGGCGACGTGCCGCTGGTGCGCATCGTCGAGCGCTCCGAAGCGGGCGACACCATGGTGGTCGAGCTGCTCGGCGAGGGCGAACCGCTCGACCTGCTGCAGCGCCACGGTGAGATGCCGTTGCCGCCGTACATCACCGAGCGACTCGACCAACCCGAGCGCTACCAGACCGTGTACTCGAACGAGCCAGGCTCGGCAGCGGCACCCACGGCAGGCCTGCACTTCACACCGGAGCTGCTCGCCCGCATCGAGGCGCTCGGCGTGCAGACGGCGCGGGTCGAACTGGTGGTGGGGCTCGACACGTTCAAGCCCGTCAGCGAGGTGGACCCGCGCGACCACCTCATCCACAGCGAGCGTTACCGGGTGCCGGCCGAGGTGGTGCAGCAGTGCCGCGACGCACGTCGAGTGGTGGCCGTCGGTACCACCAGCGTGCGCGCGCTCGAAAGTGCGGCCACGTTCGGCGAGCTGGAGGGTCGCACGCGGCTGTTCATCCACCGGCCGTACGAATGGAAGACGGTCGACGTGATGATGACGAACTTCCACATGCCGCGCACCACGCTGCTGATGATGATCGACGCGTTCGTGGGCGAACGCTGGCGGCGCCTGTACGGCGAGGCCATCGACCAGCAGTACCGCTTCTTCAGCTTCGGCGACGCCATGCTGCTCGACAGGAGTCTCACCTGATGCACCCCGTCCGTTTCACCGCCACCGCCACCGAGGGTGCAGCCCGCACGGGCGTCGCCACGACGGCCCGCGGCTCGTACCGCACACCGTGCTTCATGCCGGTGGGCACACGCGGCGCCATCAAGTACCTCAGCGCCGCCGACTACGAGCGCCTGGGTGCCGAGATCGTGCTGGGCAACACGTACCACCTGATGCTGCGCCCGGGTGCCGAGACGGTGGCCCGGTTCGGCGGCGTCGGCAAGTTCGCCGCGTGGGGCGGGCTGACGCTCACCGACTCGGGCGGCTTCCAGGTGTTCTCGCTCGACCCGAAGGTGGACGACGAGGGTGTCACGTTCAAGAGCACGTACGACGGCTCGTCGCACCGCTTCACGCCCGAGATCGCCGTGCACACCCAGGAGTTGTTGGGCGCCGACATCCAGATGGTGCTCGACGTGTGCGTGTCGCTGCCGGCCACCCCCGACGTGGTGCGGCTGGGCCTCGAGCGCACCTCCGCCTGGGCGGCGCGGGCAAAGGCCGCCCACCAGCGCGAGGCCCAGGCCCTGTTCGGCATCGTTCAGGGCGGCATCAGCGAGTCGATGCGTGCCGAAAGCGCGCAGCGCACGGTCGAGGTGGGCTTCGACGGCTACGGCATCGGCGGGCTGAGCGTGGGGGAGACCCGGGCCGAGATGCTGCCCGCCCTGGCCGCAGCCATCCAGCACCTGCCCGCCGACCAGCCGCGCTACCTCATGGGCGTCGGCGACCCGGCCAGCCTGGTCGAGGCCGTGGCCCTGGGCGTGGACCAGTTCGACTGCGTCATGCAGACCCGCATCGGCCGCCACGGCACCGCCCTCACCGACGCGGGCAAGCTGCACGTGAAGAATGCCAAGTGGGCGCTCAGCGACGAGCCGATCGATGCCAACTGTGGCTGTGAAGTGTGTGCCCGGCACTCGCGTGGCTACATCCGGCACCTGTTCCAGGTGGGTGAGCCCACCGCGGCACGGCTGATGAGCCTGCACAACATCGCCTGGACGCTGCAGTTGATGGCGCGCATGCGGGCCGCCATCCAGGAGGGCGCGTTCGACACGATGCGGCGCGAGGTCCTGTCCGTCTGGGGGTGAACGGACGTTCCGCCAGGTTGCTGGTTAGAATCGCCGCTCGGTCCGGAGGGCTTTCCCCTCCATGTCTACGGTTGGTCGTCCTCTATGCGTTCCGTCCATCTCGCCCTGGTTGCAGCAACCAGTTCCAACAGCAACCCCATCGGCCTGTTGCTGCCCTTCGCCATCATGGGTGTGGCGATGTACTTCCTGCTCATCCGGCCGCAGAAGCGCCGTCAGCGCGACGCTGCGAACCTGCAGTCGTCCATCGAGGTCGGCGACGAGATCATGACCACCTCCGGTGTCTACGGCTTCGTCACCTCGTTCGAGGGCGACATCGCCTGGATCGAGATCGACGACGACGTGCAGATCCGCGTCGCCCGCCAGGCCATCCAGCGCAAGGTCGACACCTCGAAGGGCGAGACCGCCGTCCCCACCGACAAGGATGCACCGGCCCCGTCGTCGACGTCGATCGACGACGTGGTGCAGGACGAGTCCTGACCCCACCATGCGTCGCAAACTCATCGTCTCGCTGGTCGCCATCATGGTGGTGGCCTACGGCGCCCTCCTGGCGACCGTCCTGACCGACAGCAAGCCGTCGCTCGGCCTCGACCTGCAGGGCGGCATCTCCGTCACCCAGCAGTCGGTGTCGGGCGTCGACTGCACCGACCCCAGCATGCAGATCGCGGTCGAGAAGATCCGCGAGCGCGTCGACAGCCTCGGCGTCGCCGAGCCCGAGATCCTGTGCCAGGGCGACACCATCGTCACCAACCTGCCGGGCGTCGAGAACCAGCAGCAGGCCATCGACCTGGTGCAGGTCACCGGTCAGGTCTATCTGCGCCCCGTGCTCCAGGGCTGCCAGGCGGTCCAGCTGCCCGACAGCAGCAGCACGACGACGGCCGCGGGCGGCAGTACGACGACGGCCGCGGGTGGCAGCACGACGACGGCTGCCGGTGGCAGCACCACGGTGCCGGCCAGCAGCACCACCGCCTCGGGTGGCCCTTCGCGCCACGTGAGCTCGGCGAACAGCACGACCACCAGCACGCCGGCGGCCACCAGCACCACCACACCTTCCGGCGCCACCACCACCACGCTCGGCGCGGCACCGGCGGCCGGCGGCAGTTCCACCACCAGCACGGTCGGCGGGAGCACCACCAGCACCACGTCGCCCCCGGTCGACGAGAACGGCTTCCCCATCCAGAAGAGCGACCCGAACAACCCGCAGTTCCTGCCGTTGTTCGGCGCCAAGCCGCCGCAGTTCTGCTACGTCGGCCCCGCCCAGGGAACCGGTGAAGTGTTCCAGGACGACGCCTCCGCAGTGTTCATCCCCAGCTCCGGCTGGGGTGTGCAGGTGAGCCTCCGTGGTGGCGCCGCCGGCGAGGACGTGTGGAACAACCTCGCCGCGCAGTGTTACAACAAGGAGACCACCTGCCCCACGCAGCAGATCTCCATCGACCTCGACGGCAGCCTGCAGTCGGTCGCCACCGTGCAGACCCCGCAGTTCAACGGCAACGTGCAGATCACCGGCTCGTTCTCGCAGGACGAGGCGCGCACGCTGGCCAAGGTCATCAACAGCGGTTCGCTGCCGGTCGAGCTGCAACTGCAGTCGGTCCGCAGCGTGTCGGCCAGCCTCGGCAAGGACTCGCTGAAGGCGGCCGTCATCTCCGGCCTCGTCGGCGTGCTCCTGGTCCTCATCTTCATGGTCGCCTACTACCGACTGCTCGGCCTCATCGTGGCCATCGGCATCACGGTGTCGGGCAGCCTGCTGTGGGGCATCGTCACCTGGCTGTCGAAGACGAACGGCCTCGCGCTGTCGCTGTCCGGCATCGCCGGCATCATCGTGTCGGTCGGCGTCACCGTCGACTCGTACGTGGTGTTCTTCGAACGATTGAAAGACGAGGTGCGCGCCGGGAAGTCGCTGCGCAACAGTGCGGTGCGCGGCTTCAACAGCGCGTGGCGCACCATCGTCATCGCCGACCTCGTGTCGCTCATCGGTGCCGCGGTGCTCTGGTACCTCACCGTGGGCGCCGTGCGCGGCTTCGCCTTCTTCCTCGGCCTGTCCACGCTGTGCGACCTGGTGGTCGCCTTCTTCTTCACCCGTCCCATGGTGCTGCTGCTCGCTCGCACCCGGTGGATGGAGCGCCAGAAGGTCATGGGCATCGAGGTCACCCCCCACGGAGCCACGGCATGAGCGACACCCTGCTTCCCGACGAGCCGCAACCCATGCAGTTGCCCGAGCGGCGTGGCCCCGGCGGCCGGCTGTACCACGGTGAGACGGCCATCGACTTCTACGGTCGGCGCTGGATCGGCCTGGGCATCTCCGGTGCGCTGCTGCTCATCAGCATCGTGTCGCTGCTCGTCAGCGGTCTGAACCTGAGCCTCGAGTTCAAGGGCGGCGTGTTGTGGGAGGTGCCGTCCGAGACCCTCACCGAGGCGCAGGCGCGCCAGATCCTCGACGACAACGGCCTCGACGGCGGCCAGGCCAAGGTGCAGGTCCTCATCTCGGCGGAGACCGGCCGCAGCGTCGAGATCCAGGTGGGCGACCAGCCCGACGACGTCCGCACCAAGGTGCAGGAGGCGTTCGCCAAGGAGGCCGGCGTCTCGGTCGACCAGGTCGCCACACAGCTGGTGTCCAGCAGCTGGGGCTCGAGCATCACGAAGAAGGCCGCGACGGCGCTCGTGGTGTTCATGGTGCTGGTGTCGCTCTTCATCGCCTGGCGACTGGAGTGGCGAATGGCGGCCGCCGCCATCGCGGCCATGTTGCACGACGTGCTGCTCAGCGTGGGTGTGTACTCGGTGTTCCGATTCGAGGTCACACCGGCCACGGTCGTCGCGTTCCTCACCATCCTCGGCTTCTCGCTCTACGACACCATCGTCGTGTTCGACAAGGTGCAGGAGAACCAGAATCGCTACGCCAGCTATCGCATGCCCTACGCCGACATCGTCAACGTGTCGATGAACCAGGTGCTCATGCGTTCGCTGAACACCAGCCTGGCGGCCGTGCTGCCCGTGCTCTCGCTGCTCATCCTGGGCTCGGGCATCATGGGTGCGGCCACGCTGCGCGAGTTCGCGCTGGCACTGCTCATCGGTCTCATCACCGGGTCGTACTCGTCCATCTACGTGGCTTCGCCGCTGGTCGCCATCCTGAAGGAGCGCGAGCCGCGCTTCAAGGCGCTGCGCGGCCGTCACGCCACGGGCGACGAGCTCGAGCGTCTGGTCCTGGGCGGCACGCCGGCGGGTCGCCGCGACGCCCGGTCGGGACGCTCCACCGAGCCGGGCGAGGCGCTGCCGGTGCAGCCCACCGTCAGCGGCGACGACGTGCTCACCCACGCACCCCGCCCGCGCAAGAAGAAGCGCCGGGCCTAGGAGCAGGCCCGATGGCCCGCTGACCCGATACCCTGCACACATGGCAGCCAACGGTCACTGGATCACCGAACTGGTCCGCGACATCCCCGATTACCCCACCGCCGGTGTCACGTTCCGCGACATCACGCCGCTGCTGGGCGACCCGGAGGGCTTCCATCGCAGCATCGACGAGCTCGTCGAGCGCTTCGCCGACCTCCAGGTCGACCGGGTGCTGGGCATGGAGGCACGTGGCTTCATCGTCGCCGCACCAGTCGCCTACTGCCTGAACGCCTCGTTCATCCCGGTGCGCAAGGCCGGCAAGCTGCCGTGGGCGGTCGTCCGCGAGGAGTACCAGCTGGAATACGGCAGCGACAAGCTGGAGATGCACCGTGACGCCATCCACCCGGGTGAGCGGATCCTGGTCATCGACGACGTGCTCGCCACGGGCGGCACCGCCGATGCCACCGTCAAACTGGTCCAGGCACTGGGGGGCGACGTGGTCGGCCTCGGGTTCCTGCTCGAGCTCGGCGGCTTGGGCGGCCGCGAGCGGCTGAGCGGCCAGCGGGTCGAGAGCCTGGCTGTCTACTGATGGCTGCGGTCGATCGTGTTCTGCCGTGGCGTCGCCATCAGAACGCGACGGCCGAAGAGCTGACGCCGTTGCTCACGGCGTACCGCCGTCGTCACCCGAAGGCGTCGGTGACCATGATCAACCGCGCCTACGAGACGGCGAAGGAAGCGCACCGCCACCAGTCGCGCAGCAGCGGTGAGAGCTACATCAACCATCCGCTCGCCGTGGCGCGCATCGTCGCCGACCTCGGCCTCGACGAGATCTCGTTGGCAGCGGCGCTGCTGCACGACGCGGTGGAGGACACCGAGATCACCCTGGCCGACGTCGAAGCCGGCTTCGGTGCCGAGGTTGCCCAGATCGTCGACGGTGTCACCAAGCTCGAGCGCATCCAGTTCGATTCGAAGGAGGCCCAGCAGGCCGCCACCATGCGCAAGATGCTCGTGGCCATGGCGCGAGACCTGCGGGTGCTCATCATCAAGCTGGCCGACCGGCTGCACAACATGCGCACCATCGCCGCCATGTCCTCCGAGAAGCAGCAGCGAATCGCGCACGAGACGCTCGAGATCTACGCGCCGCTCGCCAACCGGCTGGGCATGCAGGAGCTGAAGCAGCAGCTGGAGGACCTGTCGTTCGCGGCGCTGTACCCGAAACGCTACGCCGAGCTCGACCACCTGGTGTCGGGTCGCTCGCCCGAGCGCGAGGTGTACCTGGCGAAGGCGATCGCCGAGTTCCAGGGCCGGTTGCAGGAGCTGAACATCACGGCCGAGGTCACCGGCCGCGGCAAGCACCTGTGGAGCATCTACGAGAAGATGGTGCAGAAGGGCCGCGAGTTCGACGACATCTTCGACCTGATCGCCATCCGCGTCATCGTCGACTCGGTGAAGGACTGCTACGCCGCGCTGGGCTGCATCCACGGCCGCTACAAGCCGGTGGTGGGTCGGTTCAAGGACTACATCGCGATGCCCAAGTTCAACCTCTACCAGAGCTTGCACACCACGGTCATCGGGCCGGGCGGCAAGGTGGTGGAGGTGCAGATCCGCACCCGCGAGATGCACCAGCGGGCCGAATGGGGCGTGGCCGCGCACTGGGCCTACAAGGACGGCGTGGGTGCCAGCAGCGACATCGACTGGCTGAACCGCATCATCGACTGGCAGGCCGAGATCAGCGATCCGGCGGCCTTCATGGAGAACCTGAAGACCGATCTCGAGCAGGACGAGGTGTTCGTCTTCACGCCGAAGGGCAAGGTCATCACGCTGCCGGTGGGCTCCACCACGGTCGACTTCGCGTACGCCGTGCACACCGAGGTGGGGCACGCCTGCATCGGCGCGAAGGTGAACGGTCGCCTGGTGCCGCTGCACCACAAGATGAAGAGCGGCGACACGTGCGAGATCTTCACGTCGAAGGTCGACTCTGCCGGTCCGACGCGCGATTGGTTGCAGTTCGTCGAGTCACCGCGGGCGCGCAACAAGATCAAGCAATGGTTCTCTCGCGAGCGTCGCGAGGACATGATCGAGGCCGGCCGCGACGAGCTCACCAAGGAGTTGCGCCGCGAGGGCCTGCCCGTGCAGCGCATGTGGGCCAGCGACGCCCTGGCGGAAGAGATCGAGGCCGCCTCGTACTCCGACCTCGACTCGCTGCTGGCCGCCATCGGTGAGGGCCACGTGTCGGCCCGGTCCATCGCCGGCAAGGTGGCCCGCCACCTGCACGGCGACGATGCCACCGATGGCACCGAGCAGCTGCCCGCGACGGTGCTGCCCCGAACCGGTCACAAGCCGTCCCGCAACCTGGCGGGCGTGCACGTGGAGGGGCTCGACGACGTGCTGGTCCGCCTGTCGCGGTGCTGCACGCCGGTGCCGGGCGACGAGATCATCGGGTTCGTCACCCGTGGCAGGGGAGTGTCGGTGCACCGCGCCGACTGCGCCAACGCTGCCAGCCTCATGACCGAGCAGTCGGCCCGGCTCATCGACGTCGAGTGGGACGGCGATCAGTCGAAGGCCCTGTTCCGCGCGGCGGTCGAGGTGGTGGCGCTCGACCGGTCGAAGCTCCTGCGCGACGTCGCCAACTCGCTCAGCGAGCAGCACGTCAACATCGTCGCCTGCAGCACCCACACCGGCAGCGACCGCGTGGCCAAGATGCGCTTCGAGTTCGAGATGGGCGACCCGTCGCACCTCGAGTCGGTGCTGCGCACCATCAAGCACATCGACAGCGTCTACGACGCCTACCGCCTGGTCCCCGGCAAGGGCGGCTGACCAGCCCCTTCCTCCCGAACTGAAGTTCTGCGGGACCGAAACAATACGTTCGGGAAACGCGCGGGGGATTGGGAGATGTCGGACGCGTGAACATTCCGTTCGTCGGCTGGCCGACACATGGGCTGACCAGGACAAAGGACCTGTGACCTTCGTCGCTGTGACTTGAGACGCAGCCCCTGTGTGCCGATAGTGGTTTACCCTGAATTCGTGGCGAGACGCGGGTCCACCGCCACGCAACCCCCACTGGCGGCCCGGCGAGGAGGTGAGTGCGATGCTCCGTCGGCGACTGCTGATGGTGGCCACTGCCGCGCTCGTGCTCGCCGGCTGCGAGATCGGCAACCCCGGTCCGGCCGACCGTGTCGCGTTTCCCGCACCGACCATGGCGAAGTCGCTGAACGACGTCGCCTACGGCACCGAGGACCAGCAGGTGCTCGACGTCTACGCGCCCGCGACGCCCAACGGCGGCGCCATCATCTGGCTGCACGGCGGCGGCTGGGCCGACCTGGACGGCGCCACCGACACGCTGGCGTCGGAGGAACAGGCGGGCATGCAGCCCGTGGTGCAGGCCATGTACCGCCGCGGCTGGACCGTGTTCTCGGTGCGCTACTCGGGCACCGACGAGGCGACGTTCCCGAAGCCCCTGCAGGACGTGAAGCAGGCGGTTCGCTGGGTGAAGGTGCATGCGTCCGAGTTCGGCGTGTCGCCCAACTCCGTGGTCGCAATGGGCTTCTCGGCAGGCGGTCACCTGGCCGCGATGCTCGGCGTCACCGCCGGCACGTTCGAGCCGGCGGTTCCCGCCGCACTCGCAGGGGTCACGTCGAAGGTCGCCGCGGTGGTGTCCATCGCCGGCGTGCTCGACCCGGCCACGTTCCCGTACCGCTACGGCCTGCCGCCCGGCAACGCCTCCGGCGTCGCTGCGCTGATGGGTTGCCCCGAGACGCCCAGCAAGTGGGCCACCTGCAACCCGCTGCTGCTGCAGCAGACGCGGGTCACCACGTTCGACGACCCGTCCGACGCACCGATCTACATCGTGCAGGGTGCACGCGACGGCATCGTCGACCCGGTGACGCAGGGCCGGAACCCGTACAACTCGATGGTGAAGACCATGGGCGACGACAAGGTGTGGTTCGACCTGATCGACACCGGCAACGCCCAGTCGTACGCCGGGCTCGACCCGCAGAACCACAGCATGGCGCTGTCCTACGAACTGAACATGACGGCGCTGGCCGACTTCACCTCTCGCGTGTTGCCCGCCACACCCGTGTCGCCCAGCCTGTCCCGCTACAGCGCGCTCACCGCATGCCGCGCCCTCGACTCCCGCTCGGCGAACAGCGCCGTCACCCGCCCGGCGGCCGGCACGCTGCGATTGCAGGTGAGCGGGCGCTGCAACGTGCCCCGTGGCGCGAGCGCCGTGGTGCTGACGCTCACCATCGTGCGGCCCACTGCCGCCGGCGGGCTGCGGGCGTACGCCGCCGGCGCTGCCCCGCTGGCCCCACTGCTGGCCTATGCGCCGAGCGAGGTGCGCAGCACCACTGCCGTCGTGCGGTTGTCGGCGTCGGGTGCGGTCGACCTCACCGGTATCAGCGGTTCGGTGCTGGTCGACGTCTCGGGTGTGTTCGTGCCCACCGTGATCAGCCGTTCGGGCCGTTTCGCCGCGGTCGGTGCCAACCGGGTGTTCGACACCGCCGGCACGCCACTCGCCGCCGGCACGCCGGTCACGATCGAAGCGACCGGTGGCGGGGTGGCGCCCGACGCGAGCGCCGTCATGGTGGCCATCGTCGTCGACGACACCTCGGGTCCCGGACACCTGGCCGTCGCCCCGTTCGGCACGGCGCTGCCGAACTTCGGGGTCGTCACTGTCGACGGCGCCGGCCAGTCGCGGGCGACGTACGCCATCGTGGAGCTCCGCAACGGGCGCTTCACCATGGCCTCCACCATCGCCGCGAACGTCACCGTCGACGTGGTGGGCTGGTACACCGGCGGCTCGGCCCCGGTCGCCCAGACGGGCCTGCTGCGCGCCGGCTGGAACGTCTACGTCTGAGGCGTTCGCCCACGTCAGCAGGAAAGGAGGCCGGTGACCGGGAGCACCGACCGGTAGCCTTGACGGCCGTGCCCGACTTCCAGACCAGCCCCGGGATGCGCGACATCCTGCCCCCCGAATCGGCGCGTTGGCGTCGGTTCGTCGAGGTGTTCGCTCGCGTCGTCGAGCAGGCCGGCTACGGGCAGGTCATGTCGCCGCTGCTGGAGGACCTGGGCGTGTTCCAGCGCATCGGCGACGCCACCGACGTGGTCAGCAAGGAGATGTACGACTTCGTCGACAAGGGCGGGCGCCACATCGCGCTGCGGCCCGAATTGACCGCGTCCATCTGCCGTGCGTTCGTGCAGCACAGCCCGCAGGTGCCGTGGAAGATCTGGTACTCGGGCTCGATGTTCCGGTACGAGAAGCCGCAGCGTGGTCGCTACCGCCAGTTCGACCAGGTGGGCATCGAGGTGCTCGGCGCCGACGACCCGAACCTCGACGTCGAGATCATCGCCCTGGGGTGGGAGTTCTACCGAGCGCTCGGCCTGCAGCAGGTGACGCTCATCCTCAACTCGCTGGGCGAGCCCGAGGACCGCGCCCGCTACGTCGAGGCGCTGAAGGCGCACTTCACCGCGAACCTCGACGCGCTCAGCGCCGAGAGCCGGGTGACGCTCGAGAAGAACCCGCTGCGGGTGCTCGACTCGAAGCGGGAGCAGGACGCCCCGCTGGTGGCGGCTGCGCCGCGCATCGCCGAGTTCTACAGCGAGAAGGCCGACGAGCACTTCGCGGCCGTGCAGAGCGGCCTGCAGGCGCTCGGCATCCCGTTCACGGTCGAGGCCAAGCTGGTGCGCGGGCTGGACTACTACCGGCACACCACGTTCGAGTACCAGGGCGGCACGCTCGACTCGGCGCAGAACGCGCTGGGCGGTGGCGGCCGGTACGACGGCCTGGTCGAGTCGCTCGGCGGCAAGCCCACGGCCGGTGTCGGCTTCGCGTTGGGCCTCGACCGGACGCTGCTCGCCTGCGACGACGAGGGCGTGTTCGCGCCGCCCCCGACGGCCGTCGACGTGTTCGTGGTCGACACCACCGGCGGCGGCGAGGCATTGCGCATCACCGCCGACGTTCGTGCCGCCGGCTTCAAGGCCGACCGTGCCTACGAGAACCGCAGCATGAAGAGCCAGATGAAGGCGGCCGACCGCAGCGGTGCGGCCTTCGCCGTCATCGTCGGCAGCAACGAACTCGAGGCCGGCACCGTGGTGGTCCGCCCACTGCGCGCCGAGCCCGCCGGACCCGACACCGCGAGCGGACAGACGTCCGTGCCGCGAACCGATCTCATCTCTCACCTCACAAAGGCACTCTCATGAGCTCCACCTCCATGCGTACCCACCAGTGCGGCGAACTCCGCACCGAGCAGATCGGCCAGACCGTCACGCTCACCGGGTGGGTCGCCACCCGTCGCGAGCACGGCGAGAAGCTCGCGTTCATCGACCTACGCGACCACAGCGGCGTCACCCAGTGCGTGGTCGACAACACGGTCGACGTGCGCGCCGAGTACGTGCTGCGCGTCACCGGCACGTTGGCGGCCCGGCCGGCCGAGAACGTGAACAGCCGCATCCCCACCGGGGGCATCGAACTGCAGGACTGCGCGGTCGAGATCCTGAACGGGGCAGAGGCGCCGCCGTTCCCCATCACCGAGCGCGCCGACCAGGTGGCCGAGAACACCCGTCTGCAGTACCGCTACCTCGACATCCGCCGCGAGCGCATGCAGCGCAACCTGCGCCTGCGCGCCGCGGTGAACA
>CBHWEI010000003.1:0-46134 GCA_966112835.1 uncultured Acidimicrobiaceae bacterium | reverse complement strand
AGGAACACGGAGATGGGTTTCGGGGACTCATCCATGACGACCCAGGCAATCACACGGGACAGGCACCTGTCAGGGACCTTCGTCACATTGTCACAAGGTCACAAACTCGAGCGGTTCATCTAGAATCGCGGATGTGCTGAAGATCCACCCGCCCACCGTGCTGCCGCAGGCCAACGACGCGTGCTGGTGCGGCAGCGGTCGCAAGTACAAGCGCTGCCACAAGCCCCTCGAAGGCCGGGTCCTGCAGGGCGAGATCAGCCCCATGCGACCGGTGCCCGCGCACATCGAACGCCCGCCCTACGCGCTCACCGGTGAAGCACCCCGCTGGCCCGAGCCGCGGGTGAAGTCGCCCGAGATCATCGAGCGCATGCGCGTGGCCAGCGTCATGGCGGCCGAGGTGCTGCGCCTGGCCGGCGAGCTGGTGCGCCCCGGCATCACCACCGACGAGATCGACGTGTTCGTGCACGAGGCCACCGTCGATCGCGGTGCCTACCCCAGCCCGCTGAACTACCACGGCTACCCGAAGAGCGTCTGCACCAGCGTCAACGAGATCATCTGCCACGGCATCCCCGACAGCCGCGAACTGCAGGACGGCGACATCGTCAATCTCGACGTCACCTGCTACGTGGGCGGCGTGCACGGCGACACCAACGCCACATTCCTGGTGGGCGATGTCGACCCGGCCAGCCGCCAGTTGGTGCAGGTCACCGAGGAATGCATGTGGAAGGGCATCGAGGCCGTCGTGCCCGGTCGCCCCCTCAGCGACATCGGCCGCGCCATCGAGCAGCACGCCAAGGCCCACAAGCTGGGCGTGGTGCGGGCGTTCATCGGCCACGGCATCGGCGAGCAGTTCCACACCGACGTGCAGGTGCTGCACTACTACGACGAGCGGGCCAGCATGATCATGCGGCCGGGCATGACCTTCACGGTCGAGCCGATGATCACGCTCGGCACGTGGCAGCACAAGATGGTGTTCGACGACGGCTGGACCGCCGCCACCGCCGACGGCAAGCGCACCGCCCAGTTCGAGCACACCCTGCTGGTCACCGACGACGGCGTCGACGTGCTCACCGCGCCCGGGTCGGTCAGCCCCAGCGCCCCCTGGCGCCGCTGACCCGCCCCACCCGGCGAACGCGGTCGCGAACGCGGTCGCGAACGCGGTCGACCGCGGCGTCACGCAGAACTTAAGTTCGGGAGATGCCGATCCTTCGCGACGACCTGGAACGCCGGATCGTCCGCCTTGCGATCCCGGCACTCGGCACGCTGGCGGTCGAGCCGGTGTACGTGCTGGTCGACACGGCCATCGTCGGTCGCCTGGGCACGCCCCAGCTGGCCGGCATGGCGATCGCCAGCATCGTGCTGCTGAACGTCATCAGCCTGCTCGTGTTCCTCGAGTACATCACGCCCGACATTGCGTTCGCCGTGAGCGCCGGCCGGCCCGACGACGCCCGCCGCGTGGCCGGGCACGGCGTGTGGCTGAGCTGCCTCATCGGCTTCCCCGCGGCCATCGTGCTGGCGCTGACCGCGCGGCCGCTGTGCTGGCTCATCGGCGGCCGCGGCGAGGTGTTGCACCACGCCACCACCTACCTGTCCATCAGTGCGCTCGGCCTGCCGTTCGTGCTGCTCGCGTTCCTCGGCCACGGCGTGCTGCGCGGCTACAACGACCTGCGCACACCGTTGAAGATCGTCGTGGTGGCCAACGTGGCCAACCTGGTGCTCGAGATCGTCGCGGTGTACGGCCTGCACCTGGGCGTGGCGGGCTCGGCGGGCACCACCGTGCTGGTGCAGATCGGCGCCGCGGGCGCGTTCATGTGGTGCATCCGCCGCCACGTCATGTCCGTCCGGCCGGCATGGTCGAACTACCGGCCGCTGCTGGTGATGGGTGGGCACATGGCGCTGCGCTCGATCGCGATGTACACGGTGTGGAACGTGTCGACCGTCATCGCCGCGCACCTCGACGCGCCCACGTTGGCCGCCAACCAGGTGGTGACGCAGCTGTTCATGTTCATGGCGCTGATGCTCGACGCGTTGGCCGTGCCGCTGCACTCGCTGGTGGCCGGCGAACTGGGTGCCGGCAAGCCGCGCGAGGCCGACCGCATCGGCCACATCAGCGTGCGCCTGTCGTTGTGGGCCGCGGGGCTGCTGTCGCTGGTGCTGCTCGCGCTCACCCCGGTCATCCCGCACGTCTTCAGCACCGACCCGGCCGTGCAGTCGCGGCTGGTGGGCGCGCTGCTCGTCCTCGCCGTCATGCAGTTCCCCGGCGCCATCGCGTTCGCGCTGGACGGCGCGCTCATCGGCGCGCACGACATGGCCTGGCTGGGTCGCCAGGCCGTGCGCAACCTGGTGGCGTTCGCGCCACTCGCGATCGCCACGGTGGTGTGGCCACGGCTCGGCCTCGCCGGCCTGTGGGGCGCGCAGCTGTGCTGGATGACGATGCGCGCCGGCGTGAACCTGCGCCGCTGGCGTCACCTGGCCGCGCTCGACTTCCCCAGCGCGGTGGCCGCACCCGCCGTGGCGTGAGAACATCGACGTCGTCGCCCACCCCCGCCAGAACGGAGCGCCCGATGTCCATCCCCGACCTGCAGGCCATCGCCACCGGCTCGACCGCCGACGTCCGCACCGAGCCCTGCCCTCGCCGCATCCGCGTGATGGTGGCCGGCCAGTTCGTGGCCGGCTCGACCGACGCGATCTACGTGTTCGAGAAGGGCCACCTGCCCGTGTACTACTTCCCGCGCGCCGACGTGCGCTGGGACCTGCTCGAGGCCACGACCACCACGTCGCACTGCCCACGCAAGGGCGACGCCGAGTACTGGTCGGTGGTGGTGGGCGACGAACGCCGCACCGATGCGGTGTGGGCGTACCCGCACCCCATCGCCGGCATGGAACAGCTGGCCGGGTACGTCGCGTTCTGGTGGGACCGGGTCGACGCCTGGTTCGAGGAGGACGACGAGGTGTTCGAGCACGCCCGCGACCCGTACAAGCGCATCGACGTGTTGCAGTCGTCGCGCCACGTGGAGGTGTTCATCGACGGCGTGAAGGTGGCCGACAGCGTACGGCCGCGTCTGCTGTTCGAGACCGGCCTGCCCACGCGGTACTACCTGCCCAAGCTCGACGTGCGGGTGGACCTGCTGCAACCGTCAGCCACCACCAGCGTCGGTCCCTACAAGGGCACGGCGCACTACTGGTCGGTGCAGCTGCCCGACCGGCCCGCCGGCGACCTGGTCACTGACATCGTCTGGTTCTATCCGGCGCCCATCCCCGAGATCCCCAAGATCGAAGCGCACCTGTGCTTCTTCAACGAGAAGGTCGACATCGTGGTCGACGGTGTGCCGCAGGCGCGGCCCGTCTCACCCTGGTCCTGACGCGGCTCAGCCGGGCAATTCATCCGCGCTCACCGGGATGCCGGCGAGCAGGCGAGCGTTCAGCCGCACCGAACCGGGTCCCAGACCGGTGCCGGCGGCGTGGTGGTGCACCCACTCGACCGTCGCCGGGCGGTGCAGCACGTCGAGCACCAGCGCCGGGTGCTCGGTGACGCAGGTGATGACCGGAACCCCCGGCAGCCACGCCCCCTCCGCGTCGTGGACGGCCTCGATGACCTTGGTCTGGTTGGCGATCAGGATCTTCGGCACCAACCGCTGCGCCGCCCAACGCTGCAACGCGGGCGACAGCCGCTCGAGGGCCACCCGCGGCGCCTGGAACTGCTGCTTGGCGAACCGCACCGGGCGGGTTCCCCAGTGGCACACGCCGGGGTCGATGAGCCCCGAGGTCACCAGCGGCGGGCCGTCGACGTCGTCGCCCACCGCGCCGACCAGCCCGTAGTACTGGTCGCGGAAGTCGGACGTGAACGACGCCAGGTCGCCCAACACGGGCCCGTCGTGCACGGCGACCGAGCCACCGGTCAGCAGGCCCGCCCACGAGGCGGGCATGTCCATGGCCGGTCGCTCCTCGAACGACATGCCGTAGGCGCGCCGGACGGGCGCGGGCTCGCCGCCCACCTCCCACACGCCGGCCCACACGCGCACGTTCGCGTCGAACACGTTGCTGTCGGTCCACCACATCCACCGCAGCGCGGCCACCTGGTCCACCGCGTCGCGGATGGCCTGCGCGTCACGCGTGCCGAGCAACGACTGCGGCAGCACCAGACCCACCCGACCACCCGGGCGCGTCAGCCGCACGGCCAGCGCCAGGAACTCGGCCGCGGCGTCGGCATAGGGGCCGCCACCGAACGCCGACCGGCCGCCACGAGACGTCAACTGCGACAGCTGGTTCAGGTACGGCGGGTTGCCCACCACCACGTCGAACCGTCGGTCGCCCCAGTCGCGACCCAGCGCGTCATCGTGGTCGAACGGCGTCGCGGGGTCGATGTCGAACCCGGTCTGCTCGGGCAGTCCGGTGGCCGCCAGGAACCGACCGTCGCCCGCGGCAGGGTCCAGCACCGACACCGCGCCGGGGAACACGGCCTCGCGCACCACGGCGTCGACCAGCGCCGGCGGGGTGTAGTACGAGCCCAACTGCTTTCGCCGCCGCGGCTCACGTTGGGCCTCACTCACGTCGCCAGCGTAGGGTTTCGCTCCGTGACCGCACCGGACCCGGCAGCCACCAGCGACCGCTACCTCCACTTCGACCGCGACGAGTGGGCGGCGCTGCGCGCGGCCACCCCGCTGACGTTGCGCGAGGGCGATCTGGAAGCGCTGCGCGGCATCAACGAACGCATCGACCTCGACGAGGTGGCGGCCGTGTACCTGCCGCTCACCCGCCTGCTGAACCTGTACGTCGCCGCCACGCAGAACCTGCACAAGGCGTCGGCCGCGTTCCTGGGCACGCTGTCACCGAAGGTGCCGTACGTCATCGGTGTCGCCGGCAGCGTCGCCGTCGGCAAGAGCACGTTCGCCCGTCTGCTGCAGGCGCTGCTGGCCCGCTGGCCCGATCACCCGAAGGTCGAGCTCGTCACCACCGACGGCTTCCTGTACCCGAACCGGGTGCTCGAGGAGCGCGGCATCATGAACCGCAAGGGCTTCCCCGAGAGCTACGACACGCGGCGGCTGCTGCAGTTCCTGCGTGAGCTGAAGAGCGGCGCGGCCGAGGTGAGCGCGCCCGTGTACAGCCACGTCGTGTACGACATCGTCGACGGCGAGCAGGTCACCGTGCACCAGCCCGACATCCTCATCCTGGAGGGCTTGAACGTGCTGCAGGTGGGCAACACGGCCGACGTCGCCAGCCCCGAGTTCGTCAGCGACTACTTCGATTTCTCGATCTACATCGACGCCGACGAGAACGACATCGAGGAGTTCTACGTGCAGCGGTTCCTCACCCTGCGCGAGACGGTGTTCCAGGACCCCGACAGCTTCTTCCAGCACTACGCGCACCTCACCCACGAGGAAGCGGTGGAGACGGCGCGCTTCATCTGGCGCGAGATCAACGGCCGCAACCTGCGCGAGAACATCGCCCCCACCAAGGGCCGGGCCGGTCTGCTGCTGCGCAAGGGCGCCGACCACCGCGTCACCGACGTGGCGCTGCGCAGGCTGTGATGGGCGGGGTCGCGATGCGTCGCACGCTGGCATTGGTGGCTGCGGCGGCCGTGCTGCTGGTCGCCTGCAAGGACGCGCCCATCGTGGTGCACCCGTACGACAAGGCGCCCGTGCCGGCCGTGCCCGATCGGACCGCGCCGGTCACCGATGCCACACCGTTGCCCGACGGCCAGTACTGGGCTCCCGAGGTCACGGTCGACGCCGACGGCTTCCGACTGCACTTCACCCTGGCCCAGGCGTTCTTCGGTCCCGGCTGCGCCGACGAGTTGGGCGCCGACCAGTGCGACGACGACGCCGGCGTGCGCACCGACCCCAGCCGCGACTTCGTCGTCGCGCCGGAGGGTCGTGCTCCCATCTCGGTGGTCGACGAGCAACAGCGGAACTACGCCGTGCCCGCCGACGAGCTGGTCAGCCTGATCGCCGGCAACGAGCCCTCCGCCGATGCACCGACCGACTACGCGTACACCGGGTTCCCGTACCTGCTGACGGTGTTGAACGGCGAGGCCGTGTCCATCCAGCAGATCTGGATGCCCTGAACGAGCCCGCCTGTCGGCTGATCAGCCGTCGAGGCCGAGCCAGGCGGGCAGCTCGGTGATGGACGCCAGCTCGGCGAAGTGCTCATCGTGCTCCACGTGCTCCAGCTCCCACAGCAGCGGGTACGGCACGTGCACGGCGGTGCCGCCCAGGGCCATGACCGGCAGGATGTCGCTGCGCACGCTGTTGCCCACCATGCAGAACCGGGTGGGGTCGATGTCGCGGTCGGCCAGCACCTTTCGGTAGGTGGACGGGTCCTTCTCGAGCAGGATGTCGACGTGCTCGAAGTGGTGCGCCAGGCCACTCGTCTCGACCTTGAAGGTCTGGTGGATGAGGTCGCCCTTGGTGATGAGCACCATGCGGTAGTGGCGACCCACCTCGGCCAACACCTCGGGCACGTGCGGCAGCAGCCGCACCGGCTCGGTGAGCGTCGCCCGGATCATCTCGACGAGCCGACCGATGACCGACACCGGCACGCGCCCCTCGCTGATGGTGATGGCCGCCTCGACCGCCGACAGCCCGAACGCCTTCACGCCGTAGCCGAACGTGTGCAAGTTCTTGCGTTCCACCGCCGTGAGCGCGGCCTTCACGTCGACACCTTCGGCCGCGTACGGCGACACCCACTCGACGAAGTTCGCCTCGCCGGCGTGGAAGCTGTCTTCGCTGTGCCACAGGGTGTCGTCGGCGTCGAAGCCGATCACGTCGAAGTCGCGCACGGTCACCGATGCAGGGCGTTGAGGTAGTTGTAGACGGTGATGCGGCTGACGCCCATCGCGTCGGCCACGTCCTCCACCGCACGCCGCAGCGTGAACGCGCCCCGCTCGTCGAGCAGGCGGATGGCCCGCTGCTTGTCCTCGCGCGACAGCGTGGGCAGCGGCGCGCCGAGCTCGCGTTCGACGGTCTCGATGAGGCGGTCGAGCGCGCCGTGCAGCGGCGCGGGTCGCACCGCGGCGAGGACCGTGCCCTCCCACTTCAGCGGCAGGTCGCCCGGCTCGCGTTCGTCGGCCGCCACCAGCGACGCCCCCAGGGCCTCGACGATGGGCTTCACCGCCAGCACCAGCGGGTGACGCGGCAGCTTGCTGCTCATGCAGGGTCTCCCAGTTGCTCGCCGTGCAGGCTCACATGGGTGGCACCGTTGGCGAACGCCGCCGCCAGGATGGCGCCCGACACCTGACCCACCTGGTCGGAGCTGACGGTGCACGACGAGCCGAACGGCCCGAACTCGACCGACACACCGAGCGCCTCGACGGCGTCGACCGCGGCGCGCACGTGCGGACCGGGGTTGCCCTCGTGGAAGGGCTCGATGGTGAACTCCAGCAGCAACACGGCAGCGATGGTAGCGAGCCGAGGCGTCGACCCGTTCAGGCGCCCGGTGAACCGACCGACGTCACTCCTCGAGCATGAAGAAGGTGAACATCCGCTCGGGCTCGATGCGGGCGTACTGGGCGCCGCCGGTGAGCATCTGCTCCCACTCGGCCCCGTAGCGCGGCACGTAGATGTCGAGCAGGGTATGATGGAACTCGGCGTGCTCGGGAGCGTTCACGTCGATCATCTCCGCCTGACCGTGCACCGTCACCTGCAGGTGCTCGCCGGGCAGGTGCGACGCGCTGACGTAGGGCGACCGGCGGATGTGCTGGAAGCGGATGGAATCGGGCGCTGAACCGAAGTGGAACCGGCCGCGATGGAAGATGCCGTCGACCGGCGCGGCGATGGGCCGGCCCTTCGAGCTGACCGTGGCGAGCACGAGCAGGACCATGCCCTGCAGGTGCTCGCACACCGCCTCGGCGGTGAGCCGACGCTCGCCGGAGATGACGTCGCTGAGGTGCCGGCCGCCGGCGGCGGCGCTGCGGTCGAGCACCTCCTGCAGTCGGGCGAGGTCGTCAGGGGTCTCGTTCATCCATCAAGTGTCGCGCGGGTCCGCCGGCGCCAGGATGAGGCCCTCGGCGGCCGCAGCTGCGCGAAGCCGTTCGTCCCAGCACGCGAAGACCAATGGGCCGCCAACCGACAGCGCACTGGCCAGATGGACGGCATCGGCCCCGCTGAGCCGGTGAGTCGCCGCGAGGTCGGCACCGAGTGCAGCAACGCCGCGATCCAGCTCCACGTGCACCAGGTCGCCTCGTCGCCCCACCCAGAGTTCATCGGCGCGACGACGACCGGCGGTGGAAAGCCGGCGCGCACGCTGCGCCGCCGCCAGCGCCGCCACGACTTCCACCGTCGCCAGGCGGCTGCTGAGGCACACACCGGCGGCGTCCCACAGCGAGAGGGCATGCCCGCTTCCGGGCTCGTGGAGCAGGGTCTTCACCAACGCGCTCGAGTCGAAGTAGGCCAGCATCGAGCTCAGCGCCACTCGTCCCGGAGATCGTTGGCCGAACCGATCATCTTCGGCAACCGCTGACCGGAGATGACCGACTTCGTCGGCGACTCGGGCATGGTGATCGTGCCGGCATCCTCCAACTCCTTCAGCCGTCGAGCCCAGCCGGCGGGAACGATGCGGGCGATCGGCTCGCCTCGATCAGTGACGGTGACTTCCTCGCCAACCTTCACCCGATCGAGGAAGGCGGCAAGGTTGGCGCGGAGTTCGGTGACGGAAACGTCCATCACCTCACCGTACAGAATCTCCGACACTGTCTGTACAGAAGTTCTCAGCGGGCGCCCATCACGCGCTGCAGGTCGCTGCTGCGGGCAATGCAGTCGCTGCCGGCGGCGTCGAACGCCTGGTTCAGCTTCTGCAGCGCATTGCGGAACGACGTGTTCCACGCCTCCTCGAACTGGTCACGAGCCGGTCCCACCCAGGTGGTGCCGCCGAGCGCCGAGGTGACGGTGCTGAGCACGCTCTCGATGCTGTGGATCTGCTGCTTCAGCGAGCGGCCCAGCTGGGCGAGCTGCTCGGGGTTGGCGCCGTACATGGTCATGGCAATCTCCTTGCTGCGCGCCGCCCGGTGCGGCGCTCACCCACACTGGGTACGGCGAGCGAGGACGATCGGCAGAATTCAGCGCCAGCCCGACCCGGGGGCTCGCAGCAGCGGCAACAGCAGGGCCACGTTGTCGGGCACGAACACCTCGCTGTCCAGCAGCGCGTCGAACTCGTCGCGCCCCACCCACCGCACCTCGGCGATCTCGCCATCGGTGAACGTGAACGGCCCGTCGTGCACGCAGCGGTAGCCACGGCCCAGCAGCGCGACCGCGTCGTCGACGAAGCGGCCGGCACCGAGGGACTGCAGCTCGTCCGCCCACACCCCCAGCTCTTCGGCCAGCTCGCGCCGCGCGGCCTGCTCGTACGTCTCGCCGGCGCCCACCACCCCACCGGCCGCCATGTCCCACATTCCCGGCCACACGTCCTTGGTGTCGGCCCGCCGGTGCACCAGCAGCCGCCCGTCCGACGACAGCACGGCGATGGACACGGCACGGTGCTGCAGCCGACCCGCACGCATCTCGGCGCGGGTGACGGTGGCCACCACCTGGTCGTCGTCGTCGACGATGTCGACCATCTCGTCGCCTGGTGAAGAGGTCACGGCAACCTGCCTAGCATGCGCGTATGGAGATCAGCACCCTGCGCGAAGAAGCCCGCGACCTGCTCGACGAGACCATCACCCTGCGGCGCACGCTGCACCAGTGGCCCGAGCTGGGCAACGACCTGCCCATCACGCGCGAGCAGGTGCTCGGTTCGCTGGAGGGGCTGCCGTTGGGTATCACCCTGCACCAGACCACCAGCGGCATTGCCGCGCTGCTCGACGGCGGCAAGCCCGGCCCCACCGTGCTGCTCCGCGGCGACCTGGACGCGCTGCCCATGCCCGAGGACACCGGGCTGGACTTCCAGTCGAAGGTCGACAACGCGATGCACGCCTGCGGCCACGACACCCACACGGCCATGCTCGTGGGGGCGGCGAAGCTGCTCAGCGCACGCCGTGCCGACCTGCCCGGCCGCGTGCTGTTCATGTTCCAGCCGGGCGAGGAAGGGTTCGGCGGCGCCGAGTTCATGCTCGACGAAGGGCTGCTCGAGCTGCCGCCGCTGGCCGACGGCACGCCGTCGCCGGTCACCGGTGCGTACGCGCTGCACATCAGCACCAACCTGCCCAGCGGTTGGATCGCCGCGAAGGGCGGGCCCATCATGGCGTCGGCCGACACCATGTTCATCACGGTCACCGGCCGCGGTGGTCACGCCAGCCAGCCGCACGCCGCGCTCGACCCCATCCCGGTCGCGTGCGAGATCGTGCAGGCGCTGCAGACCATGATCACCCGCACCATCGACGTGTTCGACCCGTCGGTGGTCACCGTCGGCCGCATCAGCGCCGGCACCACCAACAACGTCATCCCCGAGACCGCGCACATCGAGGGCACCATCCGCGCCGTCAGCGAGCGCACCCGCGCCAAGGTGCGCGACGGCATCCGTCGTGTCGCTGAGGGTGTGGGTGCCGCGCACGACACGCAGATCGACGTGCAGTTCCACGACGGCTACCCGGTCACGGTGAACCACCCCGGCTCGGCCGACTTCTCGCTGGGCGTCGCCCGCGAGCTGCTCGGCGACCGCCAGGTGGTCCGCATGCCGAACCCGGTGATGGGTGCGGAGGACTTCAGCTACGTGCTGAACCGGGTGCCCGGCTCGATGATGTTCCTGGGCGGCACGCCGCTGGACCACGACCTGTCGAAGGCCGCGCCGAACCACTCGAACCGCGTCTACTTCGACGAGAACGCGATGGTCGACGGCATGGCCGTCTACGCGGCCACCGCCATCCGCCATCTCACCGCAGACGGAGCGTGACCAACTCGAAGGGGTGAAGGGTGATTGCCACGATGCCATCGCCGGTGTCGATGGGGCCCTGGGCCTCTTCCAGCAGGTTGCAGCGCTGGGCGTCGGTGATGCGGAAGGGCAGCCTCACCGTGGTGGCGGCTCGCGTGCCGAGCGCCTCGTAGAGCCGCACGATCACGTCGCCGCTGCCGTCGTCGGCCAGCTTCACCGCGCTCAGCTCCACGCCGTCGCCGTGCACGGTGACGAGTGGCGTCGGCAGGTCGTCGCGTTCGCCGGGGGCGACCACGCGCAACGGCAGGTTCAGCGCTTCGGCCTCGCGCAGCACCGACTGCAGGCCGGGGCCGTGGGGCATGATCGCGATGGTCACCCGGTGGCGGCCGTGGTCCTGCACGGGGTCGGGGTACTTGGCGGCGCGCAGCAGCGACACGCGGATGCCGCCGTCCTGCACACCGTGGCCGTAACGGCCGTCGTTCAGCACCGCGACGCCCCAGGTTGGCTCGCTGAGGTCGACGTAGCGATGGGCGCACACCTCGAACTTGGCGGCGTCCCACGAGGTACTCGCGTGGGTGGGTCGCATCACGTGCCCGAACTGGATGTCGCACGCTGCCTCGCGTGCCCGCACGTCCAGCGGCACCATCAACGACAGCAACTGCTCGTCCTCGTGCCAGTCGATGTCGAAGGCGATGTCGATGCGCGGGCTCTCGGCACGCATGGAGATGCGCTGGGTCATGGAGGTGCGGCCGAACGAGCGCACCACCTCCAGGGTCGCCACCAACGGCCCGGCGTCGAGCACGCGCACCGACTGCACACCGCCGAGCGGTGCACCAAGGCCACGCGTCCACGACTCGACGTCCCACGCGTCGTACTCCACCGGGTGGTCGGGCGCGAGCTCGACGTCGACCGTGCGGCCCACCGGCAGCAGCTCGCGACCGGCGCGCACGTCGATGATGGACGTGATGGAGCCCTCGAGGTCCCACGTCAGCGCGACGTGCCGGTTGGTGAACGAGTGCTCGGTGACGGTGATGGCGTCGTCGACCGGCTGCGCCCACAGCTCGCCCAGCCCGCCGCCGGGCGCCGTGGCCAGGCATGCGTGGCGGCCGTCGTGCAGCTCCTGGGTGATGCTCCGACCGGGCGGCGGCAGGTCCACCATCACCACCTCGGTGCGCGCCTGCGTGGCGGCGTTGGCGACCGCTGGCTTCTGCACTGCAAGCCGGGCGAGCGCCTCGGCCACCAGGTGCTCGAGCCGTTCGATGATGCGCCGGTGCCCGCGTTCACTGTCCTCGTAGACCCAGGTGATGCTGCTGCCGGGGATGATGTCGTGGAACTGCTGCAGCAGCACGTCCTTCCACAGGCGGTCGAGCTCGTCGGTGACGCTGGTGGGGATGGCACCGTCGATCTGCGCGGCCGACGCCCACCACAGCTCGGCCTCGCGCAGCAGCGCCTCGCAGCGGCGGTTGCCCACTTTCGTCTCGGCCTGGCTGGTCAGCGTGCCGCGGTGCATCTCGAAGTACAGCTCGCCGCTCCAGCGCGGCACCGGCGCGCCGGCCGCGATCTCGGCCTCGACCCGGTCGAAGAACTCGTCGGTGGTGCCGAGCGACAGCCGCGGCGCACCGTCCAGGTCGGCCAGGCGTCGCGACCGTTCGATCATCTCGCGGGTGGGCCCACCACCACCGTTGCCGTGGCCGTAGGGCATGAGCGACCAGTCGCTCCAGCCGTGTTCCTTGAAGTTCCGTTCGCTGAACACCATCTCCTCGCTGGAGACGACGGCGTTGTAGGTGTCGACCGGCGGAAAGTGAGTGAGCACCTCCGACCCGTCCAGCCCTTGCCACACGAACGTGCTGTGGGGGAAGCGGTTCTGCTTGTTCCAGCTGAGCTTCTGGGTGATGAACCGTTCGGCGCCACCGGCGCGGAAGATCTGCGGCAGCGTGGCGGGGTAGCCGAAGACGTCGGGGATCCACACCTCCTTGCAGCGCATGCCGAAGCGGTCCTCGAAGTAGCGCTGGCCGTGCACCATCTGGCGGACGATGCTCTCGCCGCTGGGCAAGTTCATGTCGGCCTCCACCCACATGCCACCCACCGGCTGCCACTGGCCACGCTGCACCCGTTCGCGGATGCGTTCGAACAGCGCGGGGTACTGCGTCTCCATCCACTCGTACTGCACGGCCTGTGAGCAGACGAAGCGGTACTCCGGGTAGGTGTCCATCATGCGCGTCGCCGAGGCGAAGGTGCGCGCGCACTTGCGGACCGTCTCGCGCACGGGCCACAGCCAGGCGCTGTCGATGTGCGCGTGGCCCACGCCGATGACGTGGTGGGCGCCGTCGCGGGCGTGCACCTGCAGCGCCGGCTGCAGCGCGGCTCGTGCCGTGGCGGCGGTGCCGCGCACGTCGTGCAGGTCGATCACGTCGAACGCGTCGGCCAGCTCGCGCAGCAAGCGCTGGCGACGCTTGTCGGCAGCCGGCAGCGCCGCCATCAGCCCCAGCAGCACCTCCACGTCGAGCAGCAGGTGGAACACCGTGTCGTCGCGCAGTGCCAGGTCGGCCTGGCGGAGCGTGTAGATGGGCTGGTCGCCCGCCGTGCTGAGCGAGCCGAGGTGCCCGAAGCGGCGTCCGACCATGGGGAAGGCCGGGTTCGACGCGGCCTCGACCACCATCTCGAAGGCACCGGCGGTCGCGGTGGGCAACGGCACACCCGTGCGGCGGGGGTGGATGCCCTGCACCGGTCCCTCGGGCGTCCACACCAGTCCTTCGCTCTGGAAGCCGGCGGAGTCGGGGTGGAAGCCCAGGTCCACCACGGCCTCCAGCCGGTCGCCCACCCAGTCGGCGGGCACGTCGCCGATGAACCGGAACCACGTGGTGCCCCACGGGCGGCTCCACTTCTGGCCCACTCGGAACGGGCGCGCCTCGGTGGCCATGGCCGCGATGGCCTGGTCGTACGGCACCGGCTCGCCCGGCACGTCCCACGCCTCCACCTGCAGCGGCACGACCGCCGAGTACATGGCGGGCATCAGCCGCTCCGACAGCTCGCGCCGGATCCGTCGCTCCACCAACACCGAGTCGTCGTGCATGTTCGAGAGGCTACGTTTCGCGCATGGACCCGTCAGAACGCCCCTCGGATCCCGCTGCGTGGGAGCGGCTCACCGACATCTGTGCCGCGCTCCCGAACACGTCAGTGAAGACCAGCCACGGCGAGCTCGCCTGGAGCGTGGGCCCGGGTTCGAAGCCGAAGCAGTTCGCGACCACGTGGGACCATCACCACGACGACCGCAACGCGGTGGTGTTCGCCGCACCGCCCGGCGCGCAGCCGTCGCTGATCGAGGCCGACCCCGACCGCTACTTCCGCCCGCCCTACGTCGGCAGTCGCGGCTGGGTGGGCATGTACCTGGACCGCGGACCGGTGGACTGGGACCTGGTCGCGCTCCACCTGGCCGACGCCCACGCCCACATCGCCGCCCCCCGCCGCTGACCCGGGACTCGCCAGGGTTTCTGGGCGGGATCCTTCCCAAATCGGCTTCCGGGCGGGAATCTTCCCGGAATCCGGGAACCACAGCGCCCAGTTGGCGACCCGACACTCCCCAGAGAGTTTCCGGACGGGAAGCCGCGACGGGGCCGGGGCTAACGTCGCTCGGGTGAGCGACACCCCCGATTCCCGACCGTTGAGCGGCATCCGAGTGCTCGACCTCACCCGCGTGCTCGCCGGCCCGCACGCGGCGCGCATGCTGTGCGACCTGGGCGCCGAGGTCATCAAGGTGGAGCCACCCGAGGGCGACATCACCCGCACCACGTACCCGCGCATCAACAGCATCAGCAGCTACTTCGCACAGCAGAACGCCGGCAAGCGGTGCATCAGCATCGACCTGGACCACGAGGACGGGCGCGAACTGCTGCGCCGCCTGGCCGACCAGTGCGACGTGCTGCTCGAGAACTTCCGTCCTGGCGTGATGGAGCGGCTGGGCCTGGGATACGACGTGCTCAGGGCCCGCAACCCGCGCCTGGTGTTCGCCAGCGCCAGCGGGTACGGGCAGACCGGGCCGTGGGTGCACCGGCGCGCGTACGCGCCGGTGGTGGGTGCCGAGAGCGGCTTCACCATGGCGCAGGGCGACGCCCGCGGCGGGCACTACGCGAACGACGCGCACAGCCACGCCGACGTGTACACCGCGCTCGAGTTGGGCGCCGCTGTCCTGGCCGCGCTGTACCAGCGCGAGCGCACCGGTCGCGGTGACCGCATCGACGTGTCGATGGCCCAGACCATGCTCTACGTGAACGAGCACGCGCACGACCACCTGTGGGACGGCGACGTGCCCGCGGGTGTCATCCGCAGCTTCCGGCCCATGGACTACCCGGTGCTCACCGCCGCGAACGGCGAGCGCGTCGTCGTCAGCGGCCACCCGGCCGAGAACAAGACGTTCGACTTCTACATGATGTCCATCGGCCGCCAGGACCTCATCACCGACGAGCGGTTCGCCGACACGGCCGGTCGCCTCGAGCACCTCGCCAGCATCTTCGCGGCCATGGACGAATGGGCGTCCACGATGCCCGACGCCGCGTCCATCGAGGACGCCATGTCGGCCAATCGCCTCGCGGTGGGCCAGCTGCGCAGCGTGCGCGAGGTGTGCAACACCGACTGGGCCGAGGCCCGCCACGCGGTGGCCGAAGTGCCCGATCGCGGCGACGGCACCATCCGCGTGCCCAACGCGCCGTGGCGCTTCGCCGGGTCCGACGTGCGCACCGCGGGCGAGCCCCAGTACCGCGGCGAAGCCAACCGGGCCGTGCTGCACGAGCTGCTCGGGCTGGACGACGCCGAGCTCGACCGTCTGGAAGCCGCCGGCATCCTCACCGACCGCATCCCCCGCCGAGGCTGACCGCTCGTGGTGCTGCGGTTCCCCGTTGCGCCCATGAAGGCCGCGATGGGTTCCCTGCCCGCCGCGACCGAGGACCACCTGTGGGCCTACGAGATCAAGTGGGACGGCTACCGCACGCTCGCGTTCGTCGACGGTACGCGGCTGACGCTGCAGAGCAGCAACAACCTCGACGTCACCGCGAAGTACCCCGAACTGTCCGGTCTGCCGGCTGCCGTGAACGCCACCGGCGCCATCCTGGACGGCGAACTGGTGGTGCTCGACGAGCACGGCCGGCCCAGCTTCGAAGGCATCCAGCGGCACACCACGCAGGCTGCGTTCTACGCGTTCGACGTGCTGCAGTTGAACGGCACCGACACGGTGACGTTGCCGTACGAGGACCGGCGCCGCCTGTTGGCCGACGTGCTCACCACCGGCTCGCACTGGGCGGTGCCCGGCCACCGCGTGGGCGACGGTGCCGAGTTGCTGGCTGCGACCGCCGCGCAGGGCCTGGAGGGTGTGATGGCGAAGCGCCTGGGCTCGAGGTACCGGCCGGGCAAGCGCTCACCCGACTGGCGCAAGGTGAAGAACCGCACCCGCGTGGAGGTGGTCATCGGTGGTTTCACCGCAGGCACGGGGAACCGGTCGTCCACGTTCGGTGCGCTGCTGGTGGGTCGTCACGACGACGACGGCTCACTCACGTTCGCGGGCGGCGTGGGCACCGGCTTCGACCAACGACGCCTCGACGACCTCACCCGGCAGCTGCGTGGCCTGGCGTCGACCACCTGCCCGTTCCAGCCGCCGCCACCTCGCGCGGCGGCCGTCGGCGCCACCTGGGTGCGGCCCGAGCTGCGCGCGCTCGTCGAGATCGCCGAGTTCACCAACGACGGGTTGGTGCGGCACGCGAGCTTCATCGATCTGGTGTGACGGCGCGCACCTAGAGTTCCCGTCGTGATCACTCGCGACGACGCCCTGGCACTGGATGCCGCTGATCCGCTGGCCCACTTCCGCGATCGGTTCCACATCCCCGATCCCGCCGTCGTGTACCTGGACGGCAACTCGTTGGGCATGCCGCCGAAGCGCACGCTCGAGCGCATCACCGAGATCTACCGCGACGACTGGGCGGCCGGCCTCATCCGCTCGTGGGACCACTGGGTGGACATGCCCCAACGGGTGGGCGACGTGCTCGCCCCGCTCATCGGTGCACACCCCGGCGAGGTGGTGCTGCACGACAACACCACGCTGAACGTCTACCAACTGGTGCACGGGGCCATCGGGTTGAACCCCGGCCGTCCGGTCATCGCCATCAGCGCCGACGACTTCCCCACCGATCGTTACGTGGTCGACGGCATCGCCCAGGCGTTGGGCATGACGGTGCGCCACGGCTTCGAACAGCTCGACGACGTCGCGGTCGTGGTGCGCAGCGTCATCGACTACCGCACCTCCGAGCTCGTCGACGTGAAGGCCGAGACCGCACGGGCGCACGCCGCCGGTGCGTTGGTGGTGTGGGACCTGTCGCACGCGGTGGGCGCCATCGAGATCGACCTGCACGACTGCGGCGCGCAGCTGGCGATCGGCTGCAGCTACAAGTTCCTGAACGGCGGGCCGGGTGCGCCGGCGTGGACCTACGTGGCGAAGGAGCTGCACAGCACCATCCGCCAGCCCATCTGGGGATGGTTCGCCACCGAGGACCAGTTCGCCATGGGCCCCGAGTTCAGCCCTCGCGCCGACATCGCCCGCATGCTGCTGGGCACACCGACGATCATGGCGTTGGCGGCTGCCGAAGTGGGCATCGCCCTGTCGGCCGAGGCCGGCATGCCCGCAATCCACGCCAAGGGCAAGGCGCTCACCGGGTTCGCCATTGACATGTGCGATCAGGTGGGCCTGGCCACGCCCACGCCGCGCGATCCGTCACGGCGTGGCAGCCACGTGGCCATCGAGCACCCTCAGGCCAAGGCGCTGGTGAAGGCCCTGCACGAGCAGGACGTGCTGTTCGACTTCCGCGAGCCGAACATCATCCGCGCCGGCTGCAGCCCGCTGACCACGCGCTTCGTCGACCTGTTCGACGGCATCACCGCAGTGGTCGACTTCTCTCGAACTTGAGTGCTGCATGCCGGGCCATGTTCTCCCGAACTTGAGTTCTGCGTGACGGGCCTGGCGGGGGTCAGACCGCCAGTTCGGGGCGGTCGCGGTATTGGTCGAGCGCCTCGGGGTTGGCGAGCGCTTCGGTGTTGCGCACCTCGCGGCCGTTCACCACGTCGGCCACGGCCAGCTCGCTGATCTTGTTGCTGCGCGTGCGCGGCACGTCGGACACCTGGGCGATGCGCGCCGGCACGTGGCGCGGCGACGCGTTCACCCGCAACTGCTGGCGGATGGTGGCCTGCAGCTCGTCGGTCAGCGCGACGCCCTCAGCCAGCTTCACGAACAACACGATGCGTGTGTCGTTGTCGAACTCCTGGCCGACGGCAACGGCCTCGACCACTTCGGGCAGCCGCTCGACCTGGGCGTAGATCTCGGCCGTACCGATGCGCACGCCACCCGCGTTCAGCGTGGCGTCGCTGCGGCCGTGGATGATCCACCCGCCGTGCTCGGTGAGCGAGGCGAAATCGCCGTGCGCCCACACACCGGGGAACCGGTCGAAGTATGCGGCGTGGAAGCGGCTGCCGTCGTCGTCGCCCCAGAACCCGACGGGCACGCTGGGGAACGGCCGCGTGCAGACCAGCTCGCCCTTCACGCCCGGCTCGGTGATGGGTGTGCCGTCCACGTCGTACACCTCGACGGCCATGCCCAGGCCGGCGCCCTGGATCTCGCCGGCGTACACGGGCCGCGTCGGGTCGCCACCGACGAAGCAACCACACAGGTCGGTGCCGCCGCTGATGGACGCGACGTGGAGGTCGGCCTTCAGCGATCGGTAGATCCAGCGGAAGCCTTCGTCGCTGAGCGGCGAGCCAGTGCTGCACAGCGTGCGCAGGCGCGACAGGTCGTGGGTGGAGGCGGGCTCGAGCTCGGCCTTCATCACCGAGTCGACGTACTTCGCCGACACGCCCAGCAACGTCAGCCGCTCGCTCTGGGCCACGTCGAACAGCGCGGTGGGTGACGGGTGGAACGGGTTGCCGTCGAACAGCACGATGGTGGCGCCACTGCCCAGCACGCTGACCAGCCAGTTCCACATCATCCAGCCGCAGGTGGTGAAGTACATCACCCGGTCGCCGACGCGGATGTCGCTGTGCAGCTGGTGCTCCTTCAGGTGCATCAGCAGCACACCCAGCGAACGGTGGGTGATGCACTTCGGCTTCCCGGTGGTGCCCGACGAGTAGAGGATGTACAGCGGGTGGTCGGCGGGCATGCGCACGAACTCCAACGGCACCCCGCGGTTCGGTTCCAGGTAGTCGTTCCACGTGACCGCGTTGGGGATGCCGCCCACCTTCGGCGTGTACGACAGCACGCCCACCACCACGGTGCGGCGCACCGACGGCAGCTCGGCGACGGCCTCGGCGATGCGGTCGAGGCAGCTGAACTCCTTGCCGCCGTAGCGGTAGCCGTCGGCGGCGACGAGCACGGTCGGCCGCGTCTGACCGAAGCGGTCGACCACACCGGCGACCCCGAAGTCGCTGGACGTGGAGGTGAAGGTGGCGCCGATTGCGTTCGCGGCCAGGAACGCGATGACGGTCTCCGCGACGTGCGGCATGTAGGCAGCGACGCGGTCGCCGGGCTGCACGCCGTCGGCCGCCAACGCCGCCGCCAGCGCGGCAACCTCGGCCCGCAACTGCGTCCAGGTGTAGCTGCGGTGGTCACCGGCCTCGGTGATGGCCACGATGGCTTCGTCGCCCGCGCCCACCCGCGGCTGCAGCAGGTTCTCGGCCACGCTCACCGTGGCACCGGGGAAGAACCGGCCGCGCTGCACCGACCCGTCGACCGGGTCGAACACCACGTCACCGGGATCGCCCACGACGTCGGCGAACCGCCACATGTGCTCCCAGAAGCTCGCCGGCTCGCGCACCGACCACTGCTGCAGCGACACCGAGTCGGTGACCTCCGGATGGTCGGCGGCGACCTGCTGCACGAACCGGTGCATGCGGGTGCCGGCCACGCGCTCGGCCGACGGTGACCACAACGGCGTCGATGCCACTTCTTCCCCCTGCTGCCTACGCTCGCCGCGACCGTGGCCCGGCGTGGGCCACGCGGCTCGGTACAGCGTGGCCGATGAAGCCCTCCACCAGCAACGCCGCGTCGATGAGTGCTTCCACACCCAGGCCGGTGCTGATGCCCAGGTCGTCGCACAGCGCGACCGCTTCCTCGGTGGCGACGTTGCCGGCCGCGCCGTGCGCGAACGGTGAACCGCCCAGCCCGCCCACCGATGTGTCGAACCGGCGGATGCCTGCCTGCAGGCCGGCGTAGAAGTTCACCAGCCCGGTGCCACGCGTGTCGTGCAGGTGCAGGCCCACGTCGGTACCGGCGACGGTGAACACGTCGTGCATCCGCCGCGGTGTGGCCATGCCGGTGGTGTCGGCCAGCGTGATCGCAGTTCCGCCCGCAGCGCGCAGTCGTTCCGCCAGCATCGCCACGTCGGCCGGGGCGATGTCGCCCTCGTACGGCGAGCCGAACGCGCACGACACCACCGCGTCAACCGGCACGCCCGCCGCCGCGGCGAGGGTGGCGATGCGCTCGATCTGCTCGACCGATTCGTCGATGGTCATGCGGACGTTGCGCTCGTTGTAGACCGACGACGCACTGATGGTGACGGTGAGCTCGTCGACGCCGGCAGCCAACGCCATCTCTGCGCCGCGCACGTTCGGCACCAGCGCGGCGCGCACCACCCCTTCGGGCTCGCCCACGGCCTCGACCACCTCGGCCGCACCGGCCATGGCCGGCACCGCGGTGGGGCTGACGAACGCGGCCACCTCCAGGTGGGTGACGCCCGCCGTGAGCAGCGCGTCGATGAAGTCGACGCGCTGCTCCACCGTCAGCGGCGCCTCGGCCTGCAGCCCGTCACGGGCGCCGACCTCGCGGAGAATGATGCGGTCGGGCAGCGGGCTCATGCCCGCAGGCTATGCCTGGGCGATGCGCACCATGTTCCCGGACGGGTCGCGGAACGCGCAGTCCCGCGCTCCCCACGGCTGCGAGACCGGCTCTTGCACCACTTCCGCACCCGAAGCTCGCACCTTCTCGAAGGTGGCGTCCAGATCGTCGGTGCTGAAGATCGCGGCCTGCAACGAGCCCTGCGTCACCAGGGCCAGGAGTGCGTCGCCTTCGGCCTGCGAGCGGCCGCCGTGGGGCTGGAACAGCACGATGCCCAGCGGCTCGCCAGGTGCACCGATGGTGACCCAGCGGTAGCCGTCGGACTCGACGTCGTAGCGCACCTCCAGGCCCAGCGCGTCGCGGTAGAAGGCCAGCGCGGCGTCGGGATCGTGGACAGGGATGAACATGGATGAGACGTTGATTGCCATGTGCCGACGGTACGACGACGTCGGCGGTCCGCGCTTCTCCGATCCTGCTCGCGTGCGAGGCAGCCCGCGGGTCGAGCGGGTCCGGCCGTCAGACGGCAACGGGAGTACGCCGCGGGCGCGACGCCTGCTTGCTGACGCACGGCGGCACCAGCTCACGGTGCCGATGGTCGCGGGCGCGGTATTGCGACGGGGTCTCGCCCACGATCTCGGTGAAGCGCGAACTGAACGAGCCGAGCGATGTACAGCCGACGGCCATGCACGCGTCGGTGACCGTCATGCCATCGCGCAGGTGCGCCTTGGCACGTTCGATGCGGCGGGTCATGAGGTACGAGTACGGGGTCTCGCCGTAGGCCGCCCGGAACTTGCGCGAGAAGTGCGCCGGCGACATGAGCGCAGCCTGCGACATGGCCGGTACGTTCAGCGGCTGCGCGTACTCGCGGTCCATGAAGTCGCGAGACCGGCGCAGGTGCGCGAGATCGGCCAACTCCTCCGGTGTCATCGTGTGGACCTTACCCACCCCTCCACCGAGCCACTCGCCGCGCTGCGCGGTGGGATCTTGACGGAATCCGCATGCGCCATCGGTTGACGGGCCCGGACGTCGACACGACAATGGGATGCGGCGGAAGGAGCACCCATGCGGGCGAGATGGTTGGTGCCGGCGATCCTGTTCAGCGCGGTGACGTTGTCAGTGGCGACGTCGGCGGACGCAGCACCGGTGAAGTACAAGAACTGCACGGCGTTGAACGCCAAGTATCGGCACGGCGTGGGCCTGAAGGGCGCAAAGGACCACACCACCGGCAAGCCGGTCACCACGTTCACCGTGAACAACGCGCTCTACACGGCCAACAGGTCGCTCGACCGCGACAAGGACGGCATCGCCTGCGAGAAGAAGTAGCGGGCAACCACCGGCACGGCCACTGAGCAGCCCGCGGGTACCGTGCGGGCATGGATCTGGGACTGTCAGGACGCAGGGCGCTGGTCACCGGCGCATCGAGTGGGTTGGGCCTCGGTGCCGCCCGCGCGCTGGCGCAGGCCGGCGCCACGGTGGTGCTCGTGGCCCGCTCGCAGGAGCGACTCGACGCGGCCGCCGCATCGGTGACGGCCGCGGCCCCCGGTGCCGTCGTGCACACGGTGGTGGCCGACGTCAGCGACACCACGGGCGTGGCCGGCATGGTCGAGCAGGCCGAGGAGCTGCTCGGTGGCATCGACATCCTGGTCGCCAACGCGGGCGGCCCGCCCGCCGGCACCTTCTCGAGCACCGACCTCGACGCCTACCTGCCGGCGTTGCAGTTGAACCTGCTGTCCACGGTGGCGATGTGCAAGGCCACCGTGCCGGCCATGGCCGAGCGCGGCTGGGGTCGCGTGGTGGCCATCACCTCGGTGTCGGTCCGCCAGCCGATCCCCCACCTCATCCTGTCGAACACGGCACGCGCCGGGCTGACGGGCTTCCTGAAGACGCTCGCCCTCGAGGTGGCGTCGCAGGGCGTCACCGTCAACTCGCTGCAGCCCGGTCTGCACCGCACCGACCGCTTGGTCGGTCTGTACGACGATCCCGACGCCGTGGCCCAGGGCATCCCCGCGAAGAAGCTGGGCGACCCCGACGACTTCGGCCGCATCACCGCGTTCCTGTGCAGTGACTCGGCGCAGTTCATCACCGGCTCGGCCATCCCGGTCGACGGTGGCGCGTACGCGGGCCTGCAGTGACCCCTTCCGCCCGAACTCAAGTTCTGCGTGGCTCGCTCAGCCGCCGAGGATGGGCGGCAGCACCGACGACTGACCGGCGATCAGCAGCGCACCCATCGCGATGCTGAACACCGCGGTGAACAGCGACAGGCCGAACGTCAGCCGCGGGCGATCGCCCAGGCGGCCGAAGCCGAACGCGCCACCGGCCGCGATGACCGTGTTCGCCGCGATCAGACCGAGCACGAACGTCACGAGGATGGCCACGCTGGTGGCGCTCCCACCCGACGCCGCGACGCCGGCGAACAGCAGCACCTGCGTGGGCGTCTCGGCACCCACACCGTGCAACATGCCGATGCCCACCGCCGCGGAAACCGAGTAGACCACGTCGGTGCGCACCGGCAGCTCGGCGTGACGGTGCATCGTGCGGTGGGCCGTCTCGCGGATGGCCGACCACCGGCTCATCGGCACAGGGTCGTGACGGCGACGCACCACCGACTGCAGCAGCACCGCACCCAGCACCACGAGCGTCACCCCCACCACCTTCTCCATCACGCCGTCGACACCCGAGGGCAGGTGCTCGGCGAACAGGATGGCGGCCCCGCCGAGCAGCAGGATGACGAGCGCGTGGCCGAGCACGTAGCAGGCCGACAGCCGCATGGCCCGACGGGTGTCGCGCTCGGCATTGGTGATGTCGGCCAGTGCCGCCAGGTGGTCCCAGTCGATGCCGTGCCGGAACCCGAACACGAACGCCGCGACCAGCCCGCCCGGGCCCAGGACGTGCATCAGCTCGGGTTCGGCGCGCCGACGGCGTGGAGCGCGGCGAGGGCCATGTCGGTCAGCATCGGGGCGAGTGTACGACGCGACACCACACCCACGTAGGGGGTGGAGTTGATGAGCCCGATCGCTGCCTGCACGGCGGCGACCAGCTTTGCTCGCGCCGCCTTCGGATAGCGACGCTGCATGACCTCGACCCACACGTCCACGTATTGCCGCTGCAGGCGGCGCACCACGTGCGCCTGCGCGGTGTCCAGGTGGCGCAGCTCTCGCGCATGCACGACGATCAGGTCGGGGTGGTCCATCGCGAACACCACCTGCTCGTGCACCAGGGCGCGCAGCGCTGCTTCGGGGTCGGGCGCGTGGGCCATGCACTGCCGGCCCTGTGCGAGCAGTTGCTCGCTCACGTCGGTGAGCATGGCGGCCAGCAACGCCTGCTTGCCCTTGTAGTGCCAGTAGATGGCCGGCCCGCTGACGCCGACGGCTGCGCCGATGTCGTCGATGCCGGTGGCGCCGTAGCCGCGTTCGGCGAACAGCGTCGCCGCCGCGTCGAGGATCTCCTGGGCCCGCCCCTGTTGGCCGGTGGCACGTGCGCCCACGTCACCAGCTCCCCGAGCTGCCACCGCCACCGAACCCTCCGCCACCGGAGAACCCACCGCCGCCCCCGCCGCCACCCGAGCTGGACGGTGCCGTGTGCGAGGAGTGCCACATCGAGCCGTACGAGTACATGAGCAGCGGCGACGTGTTGGCCGACACCTCTGGCGGCGGCACGGCGCTGGCCGCCACGGCTCGACCCCACGCGTCGGCCGCGCCGAGCGCGACGGCCCACGCGCTGTACTCGCGCAGCAGCCCGCGCTGCCACGCCCAGTCCACGTGCTTGCCCTCGCTGGCCTTCAGGAACCGGCGGAACGACTCCGCCTGCAGTGCGGCCGCGCTGCCCGAGGCGCTACGCCGCGGCAGCAACGGCCGGTAGGCGACGATGCCCACCACCAACGGCACCAGCAGCGCGCCCACCACGCACGCCGCGGCCGCGTGGCGCAGGTCGGTGAGGAACACGAAGCCGAGCACCACCAGCAGCACCACGGCGAGCGCACCGACGGCCGCCGTCGCGGCGGTCACGCTGCCGGGCGGGTTGCGCTCCCACCAGCCGGACTCGCGGGCGGCCACCACCTGCTCCGCCTGGATCTCCTTCCACAGCGTCGACAGCTTCGGCTGGTACGAGCCCAATGTCAGCTCGCGGTCGTCGCCCAGGAGTGCGTCGATGCGTTGGCGGGTGATGGGCGCTGCGTGCTCGAGCTGCGGACCGACGGACAACCGCTTCCCGTCGCCGTCGAGCTCGACGATGCCCTGGGCGATCTGGTCCGAGAACCAGGCCGAGACCGTGTCGTTGTCGATGGCCTCGCGCAGCAGCAGCGCGCCGTGCCAGGGCCGTAGCCCGCGAGGTGCCTCGAACTCGGTGGTCGCCATGGCCTCGAGCTCGCGGTCGGTGACCAGGCGGCCCGGTCCCTGTTGGCGCCCGAACGCGCTGCCGAACGCGGCATCGGCGGGCCCGGTGCCGCCCACCACGTTGCGGCCCTGGCGGCGCATCACCCGGAACGTGCCGAAGCCGGTCGCTGCGCCGATGACCCCGGTGGCGATCAGCAGGGGAAGCTGGTTCGGGTGGCGGCGCACGGGCGGTTCGGGTGCGGCCACGTCGGCCGGGGTGTTCGTGCCGGTGATGTCGCCCGCCACCGCGAGCCCCTGCCCTGCCGGCAGTGGCGCCACGACGGCGCGGTACACGTCGCCGTCGGCGACCAGCGAGCACCCGCCCGCGATCGTGGACGAGGCCGTTCCGGTGATGCACTTCAGCGCCGAGAGGTTCATGCCGGCGACCACCACTTCGAACCGTTCGGTCTCCAGCGTCTCGTCGCTGCCGATGATGTCCAGCTGCAGCCGACCCGACGACAGGTTGGCGTTGGGCAGCGTGTACTCCAGCACGTAGCGGTGCTGCCCGTCGATGGTGGTGTTGGGGTCGCCGATGCGGATGCGCGTGTCGGTGCCGAGGTTCGTGACGTCGAGGTCGTCGGGTGCGTCGGGCGACGATGCGACCACGTCGATGGGCTCGCCGAAGTCGTTGCGCACCGTGCGCTCGTACCCGTGGCGCGACGTGTTGCCGAAGTCGATGTCGACGGTCTCGCGAATGCGCACGCCGTCGCCGGCGGGGACGACCAGGATCTGCTTGGCCTGGAAGCGTTCGGCGTGCAGGCCGTCGCCGGCGATGCCGAGCAGGACCAGCACCGGGACCAGCGCGGCGGCAGCGGCGACCACTGCGTGATGCCACTTCGTGACGGGGTTCAGCACACGGCCACGGTAGCAAGCGGCCCGCCCGCCGGCATCACGGCCACTTGAACGATCGTTAAGGAAGCGGTAGGTTCGCAGGTCACCGGTTGGACCGCGTGACCACGAGGGGGTGGCAATGACCGAGTTCGCCGACGAACACCAGGCGTTCCGCACGGTGGTGCGCGACTTCGCGCGCCGCGAGCTGGCCCCCCACGTCGACCGCTGGGAGGCCGCCGCCGAGCTGCCGCTCGAGGCCGTCAGCGCCATGGCCGAGCTGGGCCTGTTCGGGATCGTCTTCCCCGAGCAGTGGGGTGGTGCGGGCGGCGACTTCACGTCGCTGTGCATCGCCATCGAAGAGATCGGCGCGGTCAGCCAGAGCCTGGGCATCACCCTGTCGGCCGGCGTCGGCCTGGGCGCCAACCCCATCCACTCGTTCGGCACGCCAGAGCAGCAGGCCGAATGGCTGCCCGACCTGGTGCACGGCCGCCGCCTGGGCGCGTTCGGCCTGACCGAGCCCGACGCCGGCAGCGATGCCGGCGGCACCCGCACCCGAGCCACGTACGACGCCGCCACCGACGAGTGGGTGCTCGACGGCAGCAAGGCGTTCATCACCAACTCGGGTACGCCCATCACGTCCATCGTCACGGTGACCGCGCTCACCGGGCCGGGCGAGATCTCGTCGTTCATCGTCCCGGCCGGCACCCAGGGGCTCGTCATCGAGCCGGCGTACCGCAAGCTGGGCTGGCACGCCAGCGACACGCACGGCATCGCGCTCGACGGCTGCCGCGTGCCCGCCGCCAACATGCTCGGCCCACGCGGCAGCGGATTGCGCAACTTCCTGGCCATTCTCGACGACGGCCGCATCGCCATCAGCGCGTTGGCGCTGGGCTGCGCGCGGGCATGTCTGGACATGGCCGTCGAGCACGCCCGCGAACGCCAGGCCTTCGGTGGCCCCATCGGCCGCTTCCAGGGCGTCGCCTTCCAGCTGGCCGACCTGGCGGTGGCCGTCGAGAACAGCCGCCACCTCACCTACGCCGCGGCGCGCCTGAAGGACGCCGGCCGCCCGTTCCGGCAGGAGGCCGCGATGGCCAAGCTGTACAGCACCGAGACGGCCGTCACCGCCACGCGTGTGGCGGCGCAGGTGTTCGGCGGCAGCGGCTTCATGGAGGACAACCCTGTGGCCCGCTTCTACCGCGACGCCAAGATCCTCGAGATCGGCGAGGGCACCAGTGAGATCCAGCGACTGGTCATCGCGCGAGGCTTGGGCCTGGAGGCCTCCCGGTGAACGAACACGAAGATCTCGACGCGCGAGCCGAACGGGCGCGTGCCGGCAACTTGCACAAGGAGGCCGAGAAGCTGGCCCGCCAGGGCAAGTTGTTCGTGCGCGACCGGCTGGCACTGCTGTTCGACGAAGGCTCGTTCGTGGAGGACGGCCTGCTGTCGAACACCCTCGCGGTCGACCTTCCCGCCGATGGCGTGGTCACCGGCCAGGGCCGTGTCGACGGCCGCCCGGCGCTGGTGGTGGCCAACGACCCGACGGTGAAGGCCGGCTCGTGGGGTGCACGCACCGTCGAGAAGATCGTGCGCGTCACCGAGTACGCGCTGCGCCACGAGCTGCCCATCTTCTGGTTCATCGACTCGGCCGGGGCGCGCATCACCGACCAGGTCGACCTGTTCCCCGGCCGTCGTGGCGCCGGCCGCATCTTCAGCAACCAGGTGAAGCTCAGCGGCAAGGTGCCGCAGATCTGCTGCCTGTTCGGGCCGTCGGCCGCGGGCGGCGCGTACATCCCGGCCTTCTGCGACGTGGTCATCATGGTCGAGGGCAATGCCTCGATGTACCTCGGTTCGCCGCGCATGGCCGAGGAGGTCATCGGCGAGAAGGTCACGCTGGAGGAGATGGGCGGCGCACGCATGCACGCCACCGTGTCCGGCTGCGGCGACAACCTGGCCACCGACGACGAGCACGCCATCGAGCAGGCCAAGCACCTGTTCTCGTACCTGCCCGAGCGGTGGCGCGAACGGCCGCCCGCCGTGCAACCCGAGCCGCCGGTGCGCGAGCTGACGCGCGACGTGCTGCCCCAGCAGGAGGCAGCCGGTTACGACATGCACCGGGTCATCGACTGCCTGGTCGACGCCGACTCGTTCTTCGAGCTGAAGCCGCTGTTCGCACCCGAGCTCACCACCGGCCTGGCCCGGCTCGACGGTCACGTCGTGGGCATCGTCGCCAACAACCCCATGCACAAGGGCGGCGTGCTGTTCGGCGACTCGGCCGACAAGGCGGCCCGCTTCATCTTCATGTGCGACGCGTACGACATCCCCCTGGTGTTCCTCACCGATGTGCCGGGGTTCATGATCGGCACCCAGGTCGAGCGGGCGGGCATCATCCGCCACGGGGCGAAGATGATCACCGCGGTCACCGAAGCGACGGTGCCGAAGATCTGCGTGGTGGTGCGCAAGGCGTACGGCGCCGGCCTGTACGCCATGGCCGGCCCGGCCTTCGACCCGTTGGCCACGCTGGCGCTGCCCACGGCGAAGATCGCCGTGATGGGCCCCGAGGCCGCGGTGAACGCCGTGTATGCGAACAAGATCCAGGCCATCGACGACCCCGACGAACGGGCCGCCTACGTGGCCGAACGCCGCGCCGAGTACGAGGCCGACGTGGACCTGTACCGGCTGGCCAGCGAGATGGTGGTCGACGCGGTGGTCCCGTTCGCCGAACTGCGCCGCGAGCTCGTCGTGCGCTTCGCCACGGCCGACCCCGTGGACCGAGACGTGGTGGCGAAGCGCCACACCGTCTACATGGGCTGAGCGCCGCTCAGTCGGCCGGCAGGCCGAACGCGTCCATCTTCTTCCCGAACTGGTCCACCACGTCGGCGCCGACGAACTCGTCGATCGGCACGGTGATGGCGGCCACGAACGCACCCGGGTGGGCAGGGTCGGGCACCAGCGCGGCCACGTAGCGATCGCCGGTGGCGCGGGTCACGCGCAGGAAGGCCGCACGAGCGTCCGTCGTCAACACGTACGCGCCCCACGACGACGTGCCGAACACGGCGTTCACCGTGACCGAGTCGTCGTCCCCACCCGAGAAGGTGACGAACTGCCCCTCGATGCCGACGGAGGTCGTCTCGCCGTCGCGCAGCAACGTGATCGGCACGTGGCTGCCGTCGGGCAGTGCCGACTGGACGGTGATGCCACCCCGACCGGGTCGCTCGGTCGCGGTCACCGTCACGGGGACGTCCCGGACGGTCGCCGGCTGCGGCGCCATCGCGGGCGTCGTCGGGTCCGGCGCCACGCTCGACGGCGTCGTGCGCGGGAAGTCCGGGGCGACGGCTGTCGTCGCCGCGGCCCATTCGCCACCGGTCGCCGGTCGCACCGATCGGGCCAGGTCGATCGGGTCGACGCCCTTCCCGGTGGTGGCCAACACCTCGAAGGCGCGCCCGTCCTGCTGCCACACGATGAACTCGATGAGCCCCGACTGGGACACGCCACGGAAGTACGTCACGCCGTCGATGGTGATCGGGTCGGTCGCGCCCAGGTCCATCGCCGCGGCGATGTCGTGTTCGTCGGCGCGACCCACCCACAGATGGGCGATCGCCTGGTCCGGCCCGTCGTACTTGAGGTGCGAGATGACCGCGTCGCCGTTCTCACCGACTGCGGACGGCATCTGGTCGCGCCACGACCCGAGAGGCGACATGCCTGACGGGAGCGCCGCGATGTCGAGCTCGGGAATGCCCTCGCGCACCCGCAGCGTCATCAGCAACGACTGGAGATCCTCGGCGCCGAGCCCGGAGGAGTGCGACTGCACCTCCGTCCCGTCGACGGTCACGAAGCAGCGACGCACACCGATGTCGTCGGTGCCGCACATGCCCGCGGTCCGGTCCGTCGCCCATTGCGTCTGGTCGCCGAGGGGGAAGCCGATGCCGGCGAACCCGCCGTCGTTCAACTGATCGCCCACACCCAGGATCACCACCGGTGCCGATGGGTCGTCCGTCGTCCCGTACATCGACGTCTGGTAGTGGCCCAGGAGGTTCCAGCCCATGACGAACTCGGACGGGACCGAGTCGCCGGCGCTCCACGCCACCCAGGCGGCGGGGGCGGCATCCATCACGTAGTGGAGATCGGGCTGGGGAGCAGCGGGACTGCCGACACGGCCTTGGCGCGGCGCGTCGTCGCTCCTGGTCGCGATCGCAGTCGTGACGGCGATGCCGACGGCCGCGAGGGCGCCCGCGGCGATCACCCACTTCCGGCGTCGGTGTGTCGAGGTGGTCTCCGCCTCGACGGAGGGGGCGTCCGTCAGCAGTTCCATGCGTGTTCATCGGCATTCGCAACGCGATGACTGAGCCGAATGCCACGACACCGCGACGCCCGGAGCAGGCCTGATTCACCCCGTGGTGATGCCGGAGTCCCAGTTGGGCCGCATCGGGAGCGCCGCCCACTCGTCGGGGGTGGCGGCCCGCACCGACGCCGCCGCGGCGAGCGCGGTGTCCACGTCCACGCCCGAGACGCGCAGCCAGTACGCCTGTCCGTCGGTCCGCCACATGGCGATGGTGCCGAAGTCGTTCTCGCTCACGAAGTAGTCGCGCCCGTTCACCGTCCGGCGTTCCCAGTTCAGGGTGACCGCGCTCCCTGCGGGCTCCTGTCGCGAGGCGTCGCCCACCACCAGGAGCGCCGACTGGTCGCCCGGCCCCTCGTACTGCACGCTCGACACGCCGGGGTGATCGGCGTTGCCGTTGGGCACCAGCCCGATGTCGCCCAACCGGCCAGCGGCCAGCTCCTGCAGGTCCGCGGGCAGCGCATCGACATCGACGCGAGGCGAGTCGTCCACGAACGACAGCGCGTCGATCACCTGGGCCACTTCGGCCAGCGACACGTGGTTGGCGCGCAGCTGCAGCCCCTGGTTGCGTTCGTCGACGTAGCAGAGCACCGTCCCGTCAGGCACCTTGCTGCATGCCGCGGCGCGGCCCGTGGTGGTGGCCAACGGCGACATGCCGGTGGAGGCGGCGAGCGCCCGGAACGTGGGGGCGCCGTCGTCGGTGCGCCACACCAGCTCGACCGCCGGCCGCGTCGGGTCGCCCTTCGTGCCCAGCAGCACGATGGTGGCGCCGGGGAACGGCGGCCCGGTGTTCACGCCCTCGTCCTTGGCCGCCACCACCCGCCAGCCATCGTCGAGCGCGGGCACCACGTGCCGGAACGCGGGGTGCACCTCGGCGTGGTGCTCCAGCAGCCGACGGCCGACCACGATCGCGACGACGACCAGCACCAGCGCGATGCCGACCGCGACGAGCACGGCACGGCCCGACGGTGCGTCGTCGATCATCACCGGGTCGTTCGCAGGTCCGAGCGGCGGCGGTTCGGGCAGCGGCGGCGGTTCGGGGAGCGGTCGGTGGTCGGGGTGCATGGCGGTGAACTGCGCCGATCATGCCACGGGAATACACCCCCTGGGGTATCTGTTGCACCACTCTGCAACCGCCCTTCAGGGGCCACGATCCAAGGAGACGTCCCATGTCCGTCGTGCACGCCGACGACACCACCACCTTCCAGACCGAAGTGCTCGAGTCGACGGTGCCCGTCGTCGTCGACTTCTGGGCCGAGTGGTGCGGCCCGTGCCGCGCCGTCGCGCCCGAGGTGGAAGCGCTCGCCGCTCAGTACGGCGACGCCATCAAGGTCGTGAAGGTCGATGTCGACGCCAACCCCGCCGTGGCCTCGGCCTACGGCATCCGTGGCATCCCCACCATCGGCCTGTTCCAGGACGGCCAGATCACCGGCCAGGTGGTCGGCGCCCGCCCCCGTCACGCCATCGAGCAGGAGCTGGGCCTCACCCGGTTCGCGGCCAAGGCCTGACCGGCGGGCGTCCGCCCACCAGGACCATCCCACCGCTAGATTCGTTGCGATGGCAACATTTCATCCGGCATTCCCCCCGCACTCGGTGATCGAGCGAGGCGACCCCTCGGCCTCGCTCGTGGTGCTGCTGCACGGCCGCGGGTCCCACGAAGGCGACATCATCGGGCTGGCCGACCACCTGCCCGGTCGCCTGGACTACGCGGCCGTGCGCGCGCCCATCGCGGAGGGCGGCGGGTTCGCCTGGTTCGCCAACCGCGGCATCGGCCGCCCCATCGCCGAATCATTGGCCGAGACCATGGCCTGGTTCCGCACATGGCTCGACAGCGAGGCCGGCGAGCGCACGGTGTTCCTCGTCGGCTTCAGCGGCGGGGCCGCGTTCGCCGGCGGTCTGCTGCTGGCCGACCCCGCCCGTTACGGCGGCGCCGCCATCCTCAACGGCACGCTGCCGTTCGACGCCGGCGTGCCCACCACCCCCGGCCGCCTGGCCCTCGACGACGGTGGCGTCCCGGTGTTCCTGTCGCACGGCCTGCACGACACGGTCATCCCTGCCGAACTGCAGGCGCGAACATGGGAGTACCTCACCGGCGAGTCGGGTGCGAACGTCGTCGCCCGGCACGAACCGGCGGGGCACGAGCTCACCGTCGACGGCGTCGCCGCGATGGCCGCCTGGTTGGAGGAACACGCATGAGCACCACCGACAGCGCGCAGCGCATGCCGGCCGTCTTCATCGGCCACGGCAGCCCCATGAACACGCTCGAGCACAACCGCTACACGCAGGCCTGGCACGACTTCGGGCGCTCCATCCCCACGCCGCGAGCCATCGTCGCCATCTCGGCGCACTGGTACATCAACGCCGCCGCCGTCACCGCGATGGCCCAGCCCGAGACCATCCACGACTTCTACGGCTTCCCCGACGAGTTGTTCGCGTACCAGTACCCCGCGCCCGGCCTGCCCACGCTGGCCGACGAGATCGTCGACACCGTCCGCCCCATCTGGGTGGGCAAGGACGTCGACAGCTGGGGCATCGACCACGGCACTTGGTCGGTTCTCGCGCACATGTTCCCCGACGCCGACGTGCCCGTGGTGCAGCTGTCGGTCGACGCGACGAAAACCTGGGACGACCACGTCGAGCTGGGCGCCCGGCTGAACCCGCTGCGCGACCAGGGCGTGCTGTTCCTGATGAGCGGCAACGTGGTGCACAACCTGCGTCGCATCCGTTGGGACTCGCCCGAGGGCGCGTTCGACTGGGCGCACGAGTTCGACACCGAGGCACGCCGGTTGATGACCGAGGCGCCGGGCGACATCGACCGACTGGCCGGGCACGAGCACTACGCGCTTGCGGCGCCCACGCCCGACCACTTCCTGCCGTTGCTGTACTTGGCCGGCATGGCCACGGCGTCGGAGACCATGGCCGACGTGCTGGTGGGCGGCTACGCCTACGGCTCGCTGTCGATGACGTCGTTCACCGTCGCCTAGGTTCGCCACCCCGGCCGCCGGGACATCGTCGAACACATCGTCGAACTCTGCTGCAACAGATCGCGCCGTTCGTGCGTCGAACCGGGTGATGGCGCACGAAGCACGGCTGGAACTGGTGAAGGATGAGCCACGCATGTGGCCGCCCGATCTCGTCGCGCTGTACCGGCAGCAGTACGCACCGCTGGTGCGGCTCGCCTACGGCATGCTCGGCCGCCGCAGCGAGGCCGAGGAAGTGGTGCAGGACGCCGTGCTGCACCTGCGCGACCGGTGGGACCGGTTGGCCAACCCGGCCGCCTACCTGCAGCGCTCGGTGGTGAACGGGTGCATCAGCATCATCCGCCGCCGCGGTGTGGCCGAACGCGTGCCCATCGACCCCCCGCCCGCCGACGTCCCCGATCGGCTGGTCGAACTGCGCGACGTGCTGTTGCGCCTGCCCGAGCGGCAACGCGCCGCCATCGTGCTGCGCCATGTCGCCGGCCTCGACGACGTCGAGATCGCCGAGGTGCTCGGCCTGCGCCGTTCGACCGTCCGTTCGCTGGTGGCCCGCGGCCTGGCCGCGATGCAGAAGGAGATCGTTCATGGATGAGCAGCAGTTGCGCGACGACCTGGTCGCCATCAGCGAGTGGTCGCACCCGATCACCGTTCCCGACACCGACCATCTCGACGCCCACACGGTGACCGATCGTCCGGTCGACACCGGCCGGGCGGGCATGCCGTGGCAGCGCGCCCTCCTCGCTGCCGCCGCAGTGGTGCTGGTGTTCGGCGGCGTGTGGGTGTTGACCGGCCGCGACCACGACGCCGGCCAGACCGTGTCGCCCACGCCCACCACCGGCGGCTCGCTCGTGGAGGCGAACGGGTGGCAGGAAGTGCCGCCCGCGCCCCTGCTGCCCCGCGCCGAGGCGCAGGTGCTGTTCCTGTCGTCACCGCCCATGTTCGTGGTGTTCGCCGGCACCGATCAAGCGCCGTGCCCGGTGTGCGACTACGCGAGCTACGGCAACACGCTGCACGACGCAGCCGCCTACGACTTGACCACCAACACGTGGCGCCCGATCGCCGACCTGCCCACAGCGTCGTCGTACATCGGCACGTCCGTGGTCGTTGGTGGCGAGGTGTACTGGATGTCGGTCCGCGACCCGAACACGAACGCGAACGGCATCGACGCCACGCTGCAGAAGTGGTCGCCCGTGTCCGACACGTGGACCGAGGTGGCACTGCCGACCGAGGTGCCGGGCAACCCGAAGCTGCTCGACGTCGACGGCAAGCTGCTGCTGTACCCCGGGACCGACGAGGTGGGCGCGTTCCCCGATCAGGTCTTCGACGGCACGACCTGGACCGCACTGCCCGACGACCCGATCACGCGGGCATACGACCGCCAGTACCTGATGGTGGACGGCACCCTGACGCTGTTCGCCAAGGACCTGGTCGCGTCGCAGACATCCGCGCTGCCGCCGGTGGTGCTCGCCGCGAGTTACGACGCCGGCGCGGGCACGTGGACCCGCCTCGCCGACTCGGACCAGCTGAACGCACCGGTCGTCGCCCTGGGCGCCACCGCCTATGCGCCGTTCGGTGGCGGAGCCGACGGTGGCGATGTGGCCAACTGGGGCCGGATGATCCCCAACGGCGGTTCGTACTCCGCCGCCGACGGTTGGTCGGCGTTCGTGCCGCCGGTGCCCGACGACCTGATGGGTGTCATCGCGCCGTCCGACGACGTCGCTGTGTTCGGCGTGAAGGGCCACGTGCTGCACACCGCCGATGGCACGTACACGACCATTCCCACCCTGCCCGACGCGTTGGGCGACCAATTCGGCCAGGCCGTCGCCAGCGGCGCCGGCGCGGTGTTCGCCTTCGGTGGCGGTCTCAGCGCCGAGACCGGCGGACTCGGCGTGCACGGCCGCGGCTTCGTCTGGCGCCCCGGCGCCGTCGCCATCCCCGTCACGCCCGACCCGTCCGCACCGCAGCCCACCGACACCGCGGCGCCCACCGACTCACAGTCGTTGCTCAACACTGCGGTCGCCGCGCTCGGCATCGACCCCTCCCAGGCCCCTGCGGGTGCCCTCGACGTTGCGGGAGGCACCTTCTGCGGCTACGAAACCATCAACTTCGGCAATGACAACGGCGCGGACCGGGCCGCCCGCACGTGCTTCAACCGTGCCATCGCGGACGGCTACGAGGCTGTGTTCATCAGCCAGATCACCACCACCGAGGGCGACCCTGTCGCCTATGTGTGGCACGCCGACGTCTCCGGAGGGCGCGAATACGTCGACTCGACGCGCGACCACTTCGGCAGCGGCGGCTGGACCGTCACGACATGCGAGTCCGTCGTTCCCGCCAGTGGCTACCCGTCGTTCACCTGCATCCCGATTCCCGGATCGCCGACGGAGGAGGCTCCCGGAACGTCGAGGACGTTCTGCGATCCCGCCGTGAAACTCCTGACGGAGCCGGACCTCGGCGCGGTCGACCAGCTCGTGGCCGACCTCCGAGCGGTCGACACGACGGACCTGACCGAAGCGTGGCGTGGCACCTACCGAGCCGCGATCACGGCGCTCGAGGACAGAGCCGATTCACCTGACGGATACGACACCGCCGCAGTGACCGACGCGGTCAACCAGGTCTGCGGCACCGACCTGTCAACGTTCTACGCGACACCCTGAGGGCCCTTCCTCCCGAACTCAAGTGCTGCGTGACGGCGCCGGGGCGAGGTCGGCGACGAGTCGCGACTCGCGTCGGTACACCGTCCAGGCCAGCCAGATGAAGAGGAACTGGAAGGGCAGCCGCGCCCACGAGATGAACTGCTCGCCCGCCGAGCGGTCGCGCCAGTCCCACACCATGTACAGGTTCGCCGGATAGACCACCACGAACAGCCCGATCGCCGCGAGCGCGCCGAGCCGTCGCGTGCGCGGCACTAGCAGCATCGGGCCGACGATCAGTTCGGCGACACCGCTGAGGTACGTCCAGAACCGCTCGCTGGGTGGCAGCCAGGGCGGCACGATGTCGTCGAAGAACGTCGGGTTCACGAAGTGCATCACTCCGGCGAGCGTGACGAACGATCCCAGCCCCAGCGCCACCCAGTCCGTGCGGTGTGCTCGATCGCCCATGCGCGCACCGTACACGTGGGCCGCGAACATTTCGAGGTGAGCGCGTCAACCGGATGGGTCGCTGTGGCGAGTAGGAAGTGTGACCATCGGACGGGAAGCGACGCACGAGCCGGCAACGACGGCGCAGACGTTCGACGACTTCTACGCGGCCACGTCGCGGCGAACACTCGCCCTGGCCCACGCGCTCACCGGCAACTGGGGTGACGCAGAGGACCTGGTACAGGACGCGTTCGCTGCGGCCGCACGGCGCTGGGACCAGGTGGGCCTGTACGACGATCCGTCGTCGTGGGTCCGCCGCCTGGTGCTGAACCGATCGGTGTCACGCTGGCGACGGTTGCAACGCGAAGCGCTCGCCGTGGTCCGGCTGGGCAACCGCACCGACGACGCCATCCCCGTCGACGACCCGACCGACCCTGCGTTCTGGGCCGCCGTGCGACGGCTGCCGGCGCAGCAGGCCCGGGCAGTCGCGCTGTTCTACGTGGAGGACCTGTCGGTCGACGAGATCGCCCGGCAACTGCAGTGCTCGACGGGCACTGTGAAGACGCATCTGTCGCGAGCCCGCGCCGCGCTCGCCGAGGCATTCGAGATGGAGGACGACCGATGAGCGACTTCACCCTCGTCGACACTCGCGGGCGCGCCGCCGGAGCCGCGCTTCGCGAGGCAGCACTGCGCCGCCCGCTCGCGTCGTCGTCCAGCCCGGTCAACTCGTCGGGCGCGCTGGGTCGCCCCAGCCCGACCAGCCGACTGCGACCGGCGCTCATCGCCGCGTTCGTGGTGCTGCTCATCGCCGCGCTCGTCGCCCTCGCCACGCGTGACCCGCAGCCCGCTCAGCCGACCGGCCCGAAGGACCTCCGCTACATCGTCACCGGCCTGGACCAGTTCTGGTCGGTGGAGGGTGCCCGAGACGGCGGCGGGGTCGCGGCCAACGACACGCCCGGCATGTACGGAACACTGTTCGGGACACTCGGTGACCCGACCCGACCAGCGCTGCTGCTGACGTGGGTCGATGCGAACGCAGCCAACGCCCAGCCGTTCAACAACCAGCGATTCGGGGTACTCATCGGTGCGGAGAACGTCGAGCAGTTCGAAGTCGACGGCATGCCCGCTGGTTGCGGCGAACGCGCCACTGGCGAGACGCAGTGCAGGGTGGAGACGGCGAATGGCTTCGTCGCCGCCACGGCCGTGGGCGTGTCACGATCCGATCTGCGCGCCATTCTGTCCTCCGTGCAGCACGACGGTCGGTTCGTCACCGTCGAACCCGCATCACTGCCATCAGCGCTCACCGAAGTGGCGACCGGTCAGTTCTCGACAGTCATCGGCTTCGACGACACGTTCCGTGACGACGCCTCGGCCGTTCGGTACACCAACTCTGACGGCAGCTCGGTCACTGTCACCGTGGTGCACGACGACGGCACACGGCTGACACGCCTCGCCATCAAGCCCGGCTGGCAGCAGACGCTGCTCGGTGATCGACCGGGATTCCGGCTGAGTCCCACACCCGACAAATCGTCGGTCACGTGGATGCGGAACGGAGAGGTATTCACCGTGCAGGCTTCCGCCGGCTCGAACGTCGCTGGCACCGCCGAGGCGCTGGCCACGAAGTTCGCGACTTCGCTGCGACGGGCGACCGACGAGGAGTGGTCCGCACTGCCCCGTTGGCGTGATGACGTCGTGGACCCGGGCACCGAGATCACGGCCACGACGCCGGTGCCGACCTCAGCCAGCATCTCGACACCGACCAGCGGCGGCGACGTCGAAGTCGGGCTGGACCTCACGTCGCAGTTCGGAGGTGAGTTCGCCGTCCGGTCAACCGGGCCCGGAGTCGCCGACGACCAGGTGACCGTCGGGCTGGCGATCGACAGCTTCATGATCACCGGACCAAGTGGCAGCGTCACCTTGCGAGTGGTGCCCACCGAGCCGCTGCTCGACCTGGTCGGCCTCGATTCAGTGCGGGGCGTGTATCTCCTCACACCGGTCGACGGCGAGCTGGTGGTCACCGGCCAGGACGGCACGCGCTACCACGCGACACCGCAGGCGATCTTCGACGGCAACGAGATCCGCTTCGCGATGATCATCCTGCCGATGAGCTACACGTCCGCGCAGTTCGTGGCTCCCGACGGCACGGTCATCGCCGAGATCCCCGGCAACCTCTGACCGAGCGCGCGGCAACCCCGTCACGCAGAACTCGAGTTCGGGTGAGAAGCCCTCAGGCGTCGGGGATGTTGACGATCGACACGGTGCCGGCGGCACCGTCGACCCGCACGATGGCACCCTGCGGGATGCGGCTCGTGGCGTTCACGGTGCCGACCACCGCGGGGAAGCCCATCTCGCGGCCCATGATCGCGGCGTGCGACGCGAAGCTGCCGTGGTCGGTGACGATGGCGCCGACCAGGTGCAGGAACGCGTTGAACGACTCGCCGGTGGCCGACGTGACCAGCACATCGCCCGCCTTCAACTCCCACAGGTCGTCGAAGTTGCGCACCAGGCACGCCGGGCCCTCGTAGTGACCCGACGAACCGCCGATGCCCATGACCATCTCGTGGTCGCCGGCCGGTGCGTCGGCCTCGCCCAGGATGCCCTGGATGGCGAAGCCGAACGCCGACATCACGCGGATGATGGACGGCGGCAGGCCGTCGAGGGGCGGCGGCGGATGCGGCGGGTCGCCCAGGAACGGCGGCGCACCGGCGGCGCTCAGCGCCTTGCGGCGAGCGACACGTGCGGTGAGCTCGTCGGCCGTCGGCGACGCGTCACCGTCGAGCAACTGGTCGATCTCGGCGACGGTGACGTCGAGCGTGTCGTACATGAAGCCGATACGGCCACGCTCGAACATGCGCCGGCCGAGCTCGATGAGCGCGAGACGCAACAGACCGACCGACGCGGCATCGCTGTAGATGCCGCGCTCGTCGCGCAGGCGGTACATCATTCGCGCGTCGGCGAGCCGCTCGTCGAACTCGTCGTGGAACTCGACGGGCGTGGCGGCTTTCAGCTCGCGCGCGAGTTCCTCGGCACGTTCCAGCGATGTGTCGTGGTCGTGTTCCAGCGCGGCACGGATGCGACCACGGATGAGCTCGGGCCGCTCGCCGATGGTCGGGTTGGTCAGGTCGAAGCCGGCAGCCAGGCGGAAGCCGCAAGCCTGGACGTACTCCTCCACCTCGGGCACTCGAGCGCGCAGCGCTGCAACAGCCGCAGCGTCGTCGAGGTCACCCGTGACGATGGCACACGCTTCTTCGTCACCGCGCAACACCGCCATGGCCGGCTGCAGCTCGATGGGCACGATGCCCGACACGGGTGACCAACCGTCGAACACCATGAACAGCGGAACGGGCGGGCGCTGCGCCCACTCGGCGGCCTGCAACACGAAGTCGGTCACCGGCACCAGCGCTGCACCGTTGTGGCGGTGGTGCTGCGCCCACATCTTCCCGGCGTGGTCGAGGCACGCGTGAAGGTGGGCGCGCAGCCCCTCGTCGTCGAGTTCACGGAGGCTCACCGAGGCCAGCGCGCGGTGCTTTCCGACCGACGCCGGCTTCGTCTCGTTCTCCCAGCGCTGCATGATGCCGCGCCAGATCTTGTTCTCGAACGCGGCGGCGGCCACACCGGCGCGGCGGCCGATCTCGGCACCGAGGTACTCGGGAGTGCGCGGGCCGTCGGGGCCCGGCGCGTCGAACGGAAGCGGCTGCATGTAGGGGAACCCGTTCACGAACACCTGCTGCATCGAGTCGAGCAGCGTGCCCCACTCGGCGAACGCCTCGCCGAAACCCTTCGCCATCCCAGCCGGGTAGATCTCCTGGATGATCGCCGTGGTGGAGGCCGGAAGGTGCGACGCGTCCTGCATCCATGTTCCCGGGCCGGGCACCGGCCACTGCACGTCGGACATGGTGATTCCCCGATCTGCCACTGCTCCCATGGCGATGGCGTCCGGCACCGTATCGCGCCCCGGCACGCGCCTCGGCGAGTGCAGTCGGGCGTCCATAGGGTGGACGGCATGCAGCTCACGCCTCGCTATGGCCACCCCCCGGTGCTGGTGGTCGACGGACCGCTCGGCGCAATCGCCGTGCCGGCCATTCGACAGCAGCGGCGGCTGGTCGACACGCTCGCCGGGCTCACCGATGAGCAGTGGGCGCACCCCAGCCGGTGCGACGGTTGGTCGGCCCGCGACGTCGCCACGCACCTGCAGAGCGTCCACGGCTTCTGGGCGTTCTCGACTGCGCAGGGCCTGAAGGGCGAGCCCACCCGGTTCCTCGCCACGTTCGATCCGGTGGCGTCGCCGCCGCAGATGGTCGCGGCCGCGGCGCCCGTCAGCAACGCCGAGTTGGTCGAGCAACTGCGCGCGTCGACGGGGGCCCTCGAGGCGCAGTGGACCTCGCTCACCGACGCGGACTGGGCGGCACCGGTCGAGGCCCCGCCCGGCCACATCAGCGTGAACGCGCTGGTGCACCACGCCGTGTGGGACGGCTGGATCCACGAGCGCGACATCCTGCTGCCGCTCGGCATCACGCCCGCGGTGGAGGACGACGAGGTGGCGGCGAGCCTCCGCTACGTCGCTGCGCTCGCGCCGGCGTTCGGACTGTGCGCCGGGTCCACCGATCGCGGCTCGTACGCGATCGACGCCGGTCACGTGCAGGCCTTCGTCGACATCGGTGAGTCGGTGCAGGTGCGCGAGCGCACGGCCGACGACCTGCCCGATCTGGTGCTGCACGGCGACCCGGTCGAGCTGCTCGAGATGCTCAGCTTCCGCTCCCCGTGGACGCTCGCCGTGCCGGCCGAACACGCGTGGATGGTGTCGGGTCTGGCGCACACGTTCGACCGCGACTGACCCGGCCTGTCTCGCCCGGGCGGGCCGGGCCCGGGTCAGGTGCCCGTCGGCAGGTCGTTCAGACGCCGCGCGGTCATCACCACCGCGCTCGTCGCCAGCACCCACAGCGGCAGCAGCAGGCTGATCGGCGGCCACAGCGAGAACACCGCCAGCAGCACCACCGCGGTCGCGTAGCTGAACACCGAGTACCACGTGGGGAACAGGCCCGACCGCCGCGCCCGGGTGGTGGTCACGGCGATGAACACCGCTGCCGAGCGCAGCGCCATCAACGACGCCATCGCCTGGCCGAGCGCCAACATCGTCCGCACCGAGTCGGGGTCCAGTTCGCCCGCGCCGGTGCTCTCGGCCATCCACACCAACGCCAGTTCGGCAGCCGCCACCGTGAAGATCGACGCGACGAACAGCGCCGCCGAGATGAGGTGCACCGTGGCCAGCAAGGTGTGCTCGCGCTGGCGTCGACCGACGAACCGGTCGCGCAGCGCGGCGGCGAACCAGATGAACGCCAGCGCGGTGAACGGCAGGATGTACAGCGCCGCGATCAGCGACACGCGCCGCGAATCGGGGTCGCTGTAGTAGTCGACGAGTTCCTGGTTCGAGGCGCGCAATGACGGGCCCTGCTGCATCATCAGGAACCCGACGATGTGCAGCCCGGCGAACACGAACCCGGCGAGCGCCGCACGCGATCCTCGCTCGGCCGGGTCGGTCGACACCTCGTCGCCCACGTCCACGCTCATGTCGTCCCTTCCCGTCGACGGCGTCACGTCGTCCTCGACCACGACACCGTAGGAACCGTCGACGAACACGGCATCCCCCGAGACGGGTGATTGCCGGCGGGGTGGACCGTCGCCCACCTGCCAGCGGCCACCTCCACCCGGCATACTGGTGCGCGTGGTCGCGCCCGCTCCGCCGGCGAGCCCGCCCCTCTGGGGCCGGTAGGAAACCGCGTCCCCGCTGGTAAGGACGCTTGCTAGCGAGCGCCGCGGAACGTTTCGGACGATTTCGGGAACGCCGTTCGGTGCGCGATGTCCAGGTTTGTCCAGCGTTGTCCAGCTCAGTGACCCTGTCGGCGGGCTCGGTCGGCAAGTTTGAGTCGGCGGCTGCGCTCGTAGTCGTACCCCTGGTAGCGGCCTGCTCCGTGCGAGGCATCGAACTGGTCTTGCAGCGGGTGCTGTTGCCCCGGGACGAGAGAGGGGACAATTCGAAGGTCGGCCAGTTCGTTGAAGACGCTGTGGTTCATGGCCGACAGAAGGTGGCATGCCCATGAGACGGCGTCCATGCCGTCGTCGGTCTGGCACGGTCCGCTGGTCGGGGGGCCGATGTGGAGCTGTTCGTTCTGGAGGAACCGGGCTTCGTCCATCACCAGCGGGTGAGGCGGGATGTGGATCTCGCCGAGGTTGGCGCGCGACTTCAGGCCCTCGTAGCGGGCGAACTTCTGTCCTTGTGTGGCCGTGACCTTGAAGACTCGGACCCGGGTCTGCAGCTTGAGCGCCTGGATCGCAGGGTCCAGGAAGTCGGTGAAGAACGGCGCGTTGTGGTTGTCGAACGTCAACTGCATCGGCCTGAACGCTTCGGCGAGTTCGAGGAGACGTTCCTTGACGACGTTGTAATCGACGGTGCCGTTGTCAAAGTCGGCGGGCCGCCAGATGTGGATGTGGTCGACGACGATGTGCGTGCGTCCCTCGGCCTTCTCGCCATGCGCCACGACGGCGGCGAAGTTGGCGCCACTCGTCGACGGGTCGCAGTGGATGATGTAATTGACCCCAGGTTCGCCACGGTCAACGTTCGCGAGGAGATGGCCGCGGTACGCCCCGAACATCAGGTCGATGGTGTCCTCGGTGAAGTACGCGGCCTGTCCGCTGACGAACTGCGCGCCGTACTCGACTTCCAGCTCGCGAGGGTTCTCGCGACGCAGCGCAACGAGGATGTCATCGTGCTCACGGATGAACGGCTGCGGGGTCGGCGCGAACATCGGCCCGTCCGGCCACATCGGCAGCTCCGCGGCCCGTTCGTGGTCGAGGTACAGGTCCCAGCTCGGCAGCTGCAGCAAGAATCGGTACGGGTCGATCGACTGGTCGTCGGCGTCCAAGGCTGTGGCGTTCACGACGCTCTCGTAAAAGGCGCCCGACATCGACCACGGTGTGGACGGCATGATCAGGCAGGACTCCTTCCCGAACTGCGCCATCGCCGGCTGCGCCGCCGAACGCACCTCTGCCGTCGAGCTGGTCGGACCGGAACCATCGAAGTGGGCGGCCTCGTCGAGCACGAGCATCGCGACCGCCGGACCTCGCGCCGCTGAAGCCTTCGTCGCCAGCGCCGCGACCTCGAGCAGGCCGTCCTCACGACGGCCGGTCCGTCGCTGCCGGCGTACTTGCTCCGGTGTTCGCAACACGATCGAGGTGTCGCTCACCTGATCGATGTACCGGGCGAAGCACGGGGCGTTCTCGATCAGCGCCCTCAGATCGCCGAACAAGTCCCGTTTGATCGACTCCTTGGTCGTCGCGAACACCACCAACATGATTCGTTTCCCAGCAGGAAGGCCGAAGTAGCGCTGAGGGTTCTGCAGCATCAGCAGCCGCCACAACTGCCAGGCGACCAGCACCGCCGACAGCAGCGACTTCGAGGCACGGCGGCCCAGCACCAGCGTGACCTCTCTGAAGAACCAGCGACCGGCATCGCGGCACGCCTCGACTCGGTCGAGCACATCCGGCACGATCCCATGACGGCCTGCGAAACGCCGGCCTTGCGAGGTGTCCGACGCCACGTAGCCCGACGCCCAACCCTCGATCACGGACAAGTCGTACGGCGTGAGTAGATCGGGTGCCAGTGCCAAAAGCTTCAACGCGGTCGCCTGCCTTGGGAACAGCGTGAGGCCGAGGAAGTCGGGACTGACTGCGAAGTCGATGACGTTGTCGGGCTTCGCTCGTCGCGGGCGTGCATCCGTTCGGGGTTGCCGCTCCAGGCGTCCAAGGCGGGCCGCTTGCGAACTCATGACGCCACCGGGCTTGTGTCCTCGGGGTCGAGATCGTCATCATCGACCGGCCCTTCCAGCGCTCGCAGCCGGGCCTCCACGTCGAAGGAAGCATGCACATACGCCCGCTGCCGTGACCAACACTCGACGCCGTGCAGACGGTCGGCGGTCTTGTTACCCGGCCCCATGGCATCACGGATCGCTTCCATCGCGATCGACTCCATCTCATCGAGCCGGGCTGCGAAGTCCAGGACCCGTACGGCTCGTCGCTGCGCAAGCTGGCTCGCGAAGTCCGGCCGGCCCAGCAGCCTCTGGACGGACTTCGATGACACACCGGCCGCTGCCGCAGCGTCGACATGCGAGCAACCCCGCGCAAGGGCCGCCAGCACAACCTCTTCTACCGAACTTGTTACCCTGGGCATCGTCCACTCCTGAGGGAAGGGCACCGAAGGTGCCGTGTACCTCTTTTGGGAGCAGATTCCCGCTGTCGGACAGGATCGCCCCGGGCGATGTTTTGGGATGGTCTGCGGCCACCTGACGGTCGAACTCGCCGCACGCGGCCGAACATGTGCCCCGGCCGTTGGTCTCGGGTGTTCGTATGGGCGCTGCGCACCAGACGACCAACTGCGGACACGGCCGGTGCCACCTGCTGTCGTCCTGAGTGACTTGTCTCTCGAGGGAGAAGCAGCTACCGATCTCGGGGCAGTTCACGATGGTCTCGGTCAGGTGCGCGACGCGCGTTTGCTGCAATCGCGGAGAGCTGGTGACTCACTGAGCCGAGCCAGTCAGTCACTACTCTCCTACGGAGCCGCTACGCAGTCCCGCCGGTGACCATCCCGATCACGTGGCCGGCGAGGTCCTCCAGAATGTTGTCCAACCATTGTGTCACTCGCCCCAACGACGACGAGCGAAGGCGCGCCATGGGCCGAATGAGCTCGGTGGCCAGTGCGCTCACCGACAGCACCAACGACACGCACAGGCTTTGTCGCACACGGTTCATCCGGCCACCGTCCGTTCAGCCGAACAGTAGGGTGCCCGAAATCGCTAAGACAAGGTGTCGCTGCAGCTTGCCACTCGGCGTAAAGGGCATCGACCCGCCCGCAACCAAACGGACCGAATCAGGCTGAACGCCGGTCTGTGCGGCGAAGCCCTCGCGAAGTGACTCAGCGATCGGCTCAAGACTGCCAGTCGGATCAACGACCTCAGCGACTAGTGTTATCTCACCGTCCGGTAACGACGAGATCGCGACGCGCCCCCGTCGCACGCCAGGCAACTGCCCGAGCCGATCCTCGATCGGTGGAAGCAGCAAGTTGCGTCCGCGAATCGACGAGTAGTCGCTTCTGCGTCCGCCGACAGTCAACCATCCGTCTGCGGAAAGGTGACCCACGTCCTCAGTCAGGATCCATCCGTCGGGCTGAGCAAGGCCCAGACCAGTAGCAGCATCTAGCCCCGCGGACGGCGAACGGACCAGAATCAGTCCTGACGAATCAATACGTAGTTCGACTCCGTCGATCGGCGGTCCGCTTGACACAAGGGTGCGCTCTCCTGGATAGAGATCCCTCGTGAGAAGTCCCTCTCGCCAGGGCACTCCGGGTGGCGTCATCGTTGCGCAAAGGGCAATTTCGGCCATCCCGTAGGCCGGACACAGTGCAGTGTCGCTCCATCCAAACGTCCCTAACGTCGCCTCAAGTTCGGAGAGCGTTTGGTGCCGGACGACCTCCCCGCCCACGATCGCAACTCTGATAGACGACAGGTCATGGTTACGGCGCAGATCCCGAAGCGCCAATCGATATCCAAAGTCTGGGGCGGCCGTAAACGTGCCGCCCTCGTCACTTATCACCTCGAACCAGCGCTCGGGGTGCCGTACGAAGTCCTCGGTAGGCAACATGACCAGGGAAGTCTGGCCCGCGACTGCGGGGGCCGCCGACGCGATTGTGGTCAGCAGTAGCCCAATGAGGCCCATGTCGTGCGATATCGGGAGCCAAGACACCGCAACTTCCCCACTCGTCGGTCTGACGGTCCGAATGATGGAAATCACGTTAGCGCCCAGCGCCTCGTCCGATAGAAGGATTGAA
>CBHWEI010000002.1:0-46285 GCA_966112835.1 uncultured Acidimicrobiaceae bacterium | reverse complement strand
GTCACCGTGAACGGCGCCACGGCACTGTTCAACGTCATCAACGACGCCCGCATCGACGTCACGGTCCCGGCCGGTGCGGCGAACATCGGTCAGGTCACCGTCCAGCTGCCGTCCGGCCCGCTGAACGCACCGGGCACGTTCACCGTCACCGTCGATCCCTTCGCCCCCACCATCGCGTCGTTCGCGCCGCTCACCGGTGACGAAGGCTCGACCGTGACCATCACGGGCACCAACTTCATCGGCACCACCGGCGTGTTCTTCGGCACCATCGCGGCGTCGACGTTCACGGTGGTGAACGCCACCACCATCACGGCCACCGTGCCGCTCGGCATCGGTGCCGGCGCACAGACGCTGCGGGTGGTGAACGCGAAGGGCTCGACCACCACGAGCACCACCTTCGACGTCACCGTGCCACCGCCGCCTCCGCCGGTCTCACCGACGGTGACGGCGCTGACGCCCACACATGCACTGGTGGGCGCCACGGTCACCATCACCGGCACGTCGCTCACCGGCGCCACGGCAGTGAAGTTCAACGGCACGAACCAGCCGACCTTCACCGTCGTGAACGCGACCACCATCCAGACGGTGGTGCCGGCCGGCGCAACGACCGGCACGGTGACGGTGACCACGCCCAACGGCGTCAGCTCCGGCGGGCCGACCTTCACGGTCGACGTGCCGGTCCCGCCGGTCGCCAAGATCACACCCGCGGCGGTCAGCGCCGTCCAGGGTGGAGCGGTGCAACTGGACGGCTCGACCTCCACCAACGCGGCCACGTTCTCGTGGACGCAGGTGGCGGGCTCGCCGACGGTGGCCCTGCTCGGCGCCAACACCTCCAAGCCCACGTTCACCATGCCCGACGCGTTCGTCAACCTGACGTTCCGCCTGACGGTGACCAACGGCCCGTACACGTCGACGAAGGACGTCGTCGTGAGCGCCGTTCCGGGTGTGGTGGTCATCGCCGCCGGCACGCAGTTCCGCACGTCGAAGGCCGAGTGGCGCATCAGCGGCACGGCCAGCTTCCCCGGCGCCAACACCATCACGGTGCGCACCGGCAGCACCATCGGCAGCGGCACCATCATCGGGACCGCTGCGGTCGACGCGACCGGCGCCTGGACCATCAGCATTCGAGGCTCCAGCGTTCCCGGATCCGCGACCGTCAACGCGGTGGCCAGCCGCGGCGGATCCTCCGTCGCTGCCGTCACCATCCGGACGTGATGCGCCGGGCACCCCGCATCTGGACGTCGGCCGCGGCGGCACTCGCCGTCGCGGCCCTCGCCGGGTGTTCGGGCAGCGATGCCAAGAGCATCACCAGCACGGCCCCCATCGGCCGGCTGATGACCGGAACGTTCACCGTGACGGCGGCCGACGGCACGGCCGACCCGTGTGCCGCTTCGGCGGCGCACCCCGATCTGGTCGACGGTGCTGCGGTGGAGGTGCGTGACGGCACCGGCAACCTGCTCACCACGGGCTCGCTCGGGCCGGGCAGCGCCAAGGGCAACGCCTGCGTCCGCCAGGTGCAGCTCACGCCGCTGCCGGCGCTCGAGACCTACGCACTCACCATCGGCTCATACGGACCCATCCAGGTGGACGCTGCCGCACTCGACGCCGCGGGCGGCGAGCTGGACCTACGCCTGGGCGCCTGACCGGGCCCACTCGTCGAAGGCCACGGCCTCGGCATCGATGCTCTTCTGCACCGCTCGACGGGCGAGCGGTGCGAGGAGCGCCACCAGTCCGCCCTCCGCGGTGATGCCCAACGTGAGCCGGGTGCGACCGTCGGGCAATTGCTCCACCTGATGGCGTCCCGTGTAGGTGACGCCCTTGGCGCGGCCGGTCCACGCATAGGCCCGACGTGTCGGGGTGTCCTCGAACTCGACGACCGTCCACACCACCGTGCCGAGCGCCGGCTGGGTGATCTCGGCCGACGCGCCCATGCCGAACGGTTCGACGGGCGAGCGCCTCGTCACCTTCGAGAAGTTGGGCAGGTGATCCGGCCAGTGCTCGTGGTCGATCTGCAGCGCCCACACCCGGTCGATGGGGGCGTCGATGGTGCGCATGGTGGTGATCTGCATGGTTCCTCCGTCGGGCGAGGTCGATCCGTTCTGCACGTTCGGATCTGTACCAGTTGGTACACCAAACGTACCAACTGGTACAGTACGCTGCAACCCATGACCGGCACTCGCGACGCCCTGCTCCACGCCGCCGTCGACCACGTCGTCGCTCACGGTCTGGCCGACCTGAGCCTGCGCGCGCTGGCCGACGAGATCGGCACGAGCCATCGGATGCTCATCTACCACTTCGGCTCGAAGGAGGGTCTGGTCACCGCAGTGGTCGAGGAGATCGACCGGCGCCTGTACGCCGCCGCGTGGCCCCAGGCCCAGGCGAAGGCGGCCGACCCCGCCGGTGCATCGCGAGCCGTGTGGCGCGAGGTCTCGCACCCGCGGCGCCGCGACGAACAGGTGCTGATGGTCGAGATGTACGTGGCCGCCATGCGCGCCAAGCCCGGCACCGAAGGCCTCGCCGAGCGGATGAACGACTGGGTGACGGCCAGCGAGTCGCAGGCCGGATGGCTGGGCGACGACGCCCACCGGCAGTCGCGCCTGCTCGCCGCCGTGGTGCGCGGCCTGCTGATCGACCTGCTCACGACGGGTGACCACGCCGGGGTGAACGATGCGTTCGAGCGTTATCTCGAGCTCGCCGCCCTCGACGACCGAATGCCCTGAACCGGTTCCCCACGGCGAACCGTGGGAAAACGTTTGGTGAACAGGGCTGTACGTCGGTACTAGTACCAGACGGACGCTGGACCGCCCCGAATGACCAATGGGCAGGGACGACGCCGACGACGACAGTGTCGCCATGCCTTCCTACGTGTTCACCTCGCACGACGGGTTCGGACTCGGGCACGTCCGACGCAACGTCTCGCTGGCCGAAGCCGTCCTCCGAGCCGATCCGCGCGCGGACATCACGGTGATCACCGGTGTCGAATCCGATCTGCCATGGCTGCGCAGGCGGGACATGCGCATCGTCCGCGTGCCGTCGTTGGTGAAGGACGAGAGCGGCTCGTACCGCAACGCCCGGCTGTCGGCCGCACAGGTGGCCGAGCGACGTTCCGAGGTGTTCCGCCGAGTCATCGACACCGTGTGCCCCGAAGTGCTCGTGGTCGACCGCCATCCTTTCGGCACGTTCGGCGAGCTCCGCGCCGGGCTGGACCGCTGCCGTCAGCTGGGCACCGCCACCGTGCTGGGCCTGCGCGACGTCATCGACGACTCGGCATCGGTCCGGGCCGAACTGGCCGGCGAACGGTGGGCCGGCGCCGCCGATGCGTTCGACGAGGTGCTGGTGTACGGCGCCCCGCACGTGTGCGACCACGTCACCGAGTACGGGCTGCCCCTGACCCCTCGCTACGTGGGCTGGGTCAACGCACGACCCATGCGACCGCACCGCCAGCCGACCGTCGACGAGCGACTGCTGGTCATCGCCGCCGGCGGTGGTGCCGACGGTGCCGACGTGCGCCGCATCGGCACCGACCTGGTTCGCGCCAACCCTGAATGGCGTGGGCTGATGGTGGTCGGTCCACTCGGCCGCCCCGCCGACGTCGGGCCCACCGATCGCCTCGACGTGGTGGGCGCGGTCGAGCACTGCGGCGAGCTCATGGCCATCGGCGCCGCCACCCTGCAGATGGCCGGCTACAACTCCACCGTCGAGGCGCTCGCCGCCGGTGTGCGTCCGCTGCTGGTGCCCCGACGGCACCCGCGCCGCGAGCAGGCCATCCGTTCGGCGCGGCTCGCCGCGCTGGGCCTGGCCGACACCGTCGACCCCGATGCGGGCGTGGACGAACTGTCGTGGCTGCTCCGCCGGCCGCGCCGGTTGCACTCGCGCTCGCTCACCGAAGCGGGCATCGACCTGGACGGCGCGGAGCGCACCGCACGGGTGCTCGCCGACCTGGCCGGCTCGCGGCACCGTTCGCTCGCCGCGATCGGGGCCGGGCGATGAGCACACGCTCGTTCCTGTGGCGGTACTCCCGCCCTTACCGCACCACGCTGCTGGTGGGTGGCCTCCTGGCCGTGCTGGAGGTGATCGCCGGGCTCGCCCAGCCGTGGCCGCTCAGCATCGTCGTCGACCGGGTGCTCGACCCCGCCGTCGACGGCCGCCAGCACCTGGGCCTGCTCGCCGCGGCGTGCGCCGCGCTCGTGGCCGTGGTTGCTCTGGCCGCAGTGTTCGACTACTGGGCCACCCGACTGCTCGCCTCGGCCGGCCTGCGCATCGCCAACGACATCCGCGAAGCGGTGTTCGGCCACCTCAGCCGCCTGTCGCTGCGGTTCCACGGCGAGCATCAGGTGGGTGACCTGACCACCCGGGTCACGGGCGACGCCGATCGCGCCCAGGACCTGGTGGTGCAGACGCTCGCCGTCCTGCTGCCGAACGCGCTGCTCCTGCTGGGCATGACCGCGGTCATGTTCGTGCTCGACCCGTTCTTCGCGTTCGTCGCACTCGCCGCCACACCCATCCTGGCGTGGGTGGTGTTCCGGTACACGAAGCGGCTGAAGCGGGCCGCCAAGCGCGCCCGCAAGGCCGACGGCGAGGTCGCGGCCGCAGCGAGCGAGCACCTGAACGCCATGCAGTTGGTGCAGGCGTTCTCGCTGGAGGACCAGCAGACCCGCCGGTTCGAGTCGCTCACCGGACGCAGCCTGCAGGCCGGGCTCGAGGCCAACCGATACCAGGCGCTGTTCGGCCCGGCGGTGGACATCACCGCCGTCATCTCCACGGCGCTCGTCATCGGCGTGGGCGCCCTGCGCGTGCTCGACGGCAGCCTCACCGCCGGACAGCTGCTGGTGTTCGTCAGCTACGTCGGCTCGATGTACAAGCCGGTGAAGGCCCTGGCCAAGCTGTCGCACACGTTCTCGAAGGGTCTCGCCTCGGTCGAGCGCATCCGCGACGTGCTCGCCCGTGAACCGCAGATCCAGGACCGGCCGGGCGCGGTCATGCTGCCGCCCGCCCGAGGCCACATCGAGTTGCTCGACGTGCACTTCACCTACGGCCGCGAGGCCGCACTGGAAGGCATCCACCTCGACATCGCTCCCGGCGAGACCGTCGCCCTCGTGGGGCCCACCGGCGCCGGCAAGAGCACGCTCGCCGCGCTCGTGCCCCGCCTCATCGACCCCACGTCGGGTGCGGTGTGCATCGATGGCGTCGACCTGCGTCACGCCACGGTGCGGTCCATCCGCAACCAGGTGTCGATGGTGCTGCAGGACTGCACGCTGCTGCGCGGCACGCTGCGCGACAACATCGCCGTCGGCCGCCCGTGGGCCGGCGACTTCGAGATCGAACGCGCCGCCCGGTTGGCGCTGGTCGACGAATTCTCGTCGCGGCTGCCCGACGGGCTCGACACGCACATCGGCGAGCGCGGCGCCGACCTGTCCGGCGGGCAGCGGCAGCGCATCGCGATCGCCCGAGCCATCCTGCGTGACGCACCCATCCTGCTGCTCGACGAGCCGACCAGTGCGCTCGACCCGACGTCGGAGGAGCTCATCATCGAGGCGCTGCGCAACCTGCCGCGAGAACGCACGACCGTGGTGGTCGCTCACCGGCTGAGCACCATCGAGCACGCCGACCGCATCGTCGTGCTCGAGCAGGCCCGCATCGTCGAGCAGGGCACGCATGCCTCGCTCATGGCTCGCGACGGCGTCTACCGCCGCTTCCGCCAACCGTCGGTCACGCGGGTGCCGTGGGAGGCACGCCTGCTCGACATCGATCGCCCCCTGGCCACCTCCTCGAACGGAATCGGACGATGACCCTCACCGAATCGCCGCGCGCCGGCACACACGCGACCGGCGCAACGCTCGCCACCGGCAGCCACGACGCAGACCCCGCACCGGGACTGCGCGTGCTCTACGTGGTGAAGCGATACCCGCGCCTGTCGGAGACGTTCATCGTCCGCGAGCTGCTCGGGCTGGAAGTGGCAGGCGTCCACGTGGGCATCGACGCCTTGCTCGAGCCCGAGGACGGTCCCCGCCACGCCGACGTCGATGCCGTGCGCGCCCAGGTGCGTCACCTGCCGCGCAAGCCCCGCTGGACCGCACCCGTCGTGGGCGCCCACGCTCGGGTCGCACTGCGCCATCCGGCGCGGTGGGCCCGTCGGGCGTGGATGGCCCGCCGCGGCCGCCAGTGGCGACGCTTCCTGCAGGCCGGCCTGGTGGCCGACCGGGCGCGCCGAGAAGGCTTCCACCACGTCCACGCGCACTTCGCCACGGCCGCTGCCGACGTCGCCCGCGATGCCGCCGCGCTGGCCGGCATCGGCTACTCCGTCACCGCCCACGCCAAGGACATCTTCCACGCCGAGAACGTCGATCACCTGCCGGCCCGCCTTCGCGGCGCGGCCACCGTGGTCACCGTGTCGCACTACAACGTGCGCCACCTCCGCGCCGAACTGCCGGGCGCACGCGTCCGCTACGTGCCGAACGGGCTGCCCATGCCAGAGGCCGTCCCGGTGCAGAGCGGCGGCCCGGTCCTGTGCGTGGCACGGCTGGTGCCGAAGAAGGGCATCGACCTGCTCATCCGCGCGATGGCCGTGTCGGCACACGCTCGCCCGCTCGAGATCGTCGGCGACGGCACCTGCCGGGCCGAGCTCGAGGCGTTGGCCGTGGAGCTGGGCATCGAGTCGCGCGTCCACTTCCGTGGCGCCCTCACCGCCGCACAGGTGGACATGGCCTACCGCCGGTGCTCGATGCTGGCACTCCCCTGCCGCATCGACGCCGACGGTGACCGTGACGGCATGCCCACGGTGCTCATCGAAGCAATGGCGCGGAGCATCCCGGTGGTGTCCACCGCCGTCATCGGCCTGGACGAACTGGTGACCGACGGCGTGAACGGTCGGCTCGTCGCACCCGAGGACCCCGCAGCGCTGGCCGCGGCGATCGACCACCTGCTCGACGATCCCGACACCGCCGCGCTGCTCGGCGAACGCGGCCGGGAACGGGTGGTGGCCGAGTTCGCCCCCGAGCACGCGACCGCAGCGCTGCTCGACGTGTTCGACGAGGCGGCCGGCCGATGAGGATCACGGTCCTGTGCACCGACCTGGGCGTGCGCGTGCCGGGTGACAAGGGCGCCTCGATGCATCTGCAGTCCATCAGTCGGGCGTTCGCCACCATCGGTCACGACGTGCAACTGCTGGGGGCGGCCGGGCACGGCCCCGCGCCCACCGGACTGGCCGAGGTGCACCTGCTTCCCCACCCCGGCCGCGCCGAGGGGCTGGTGCGCGAGCAGAACAAGCTCGCCTTCGCGAACGACGCGGTCGCCGCCTTCACACCGCTGGTCCGCGAGTTCGCTCCTCATGTCATCTACGAGCGCCTCTCGTTGTTCGGCGACGCCGGCGTCCGGGTCAGAACAGCAGCACCCGACGCGACACACGTCCTGGAGGTGAACGCGCTGCTCGCCGAGGAGGAGGCGCAATGGCGCGGCCTCCACCTGGCCGACCTCGCCACGTCCACCGAGCGCCACGTTCTCCGGCAGGCCGACCTGGTGGTCGCCGTCAGCGACGAGGTGGCCCACCGTGTCCGTTCCACCGCCGCTCCGTCCCGCTGTGTGGTGGTGCCGAACGGGGCCGAGGTCGAGCGGTTCCGCGCCCTCCCGAAGCGCGTCGCCGCTCGGCGGTCGCTCGGCCTGCCCGCGACGGCGCCGGTCGCATGCTTCGTCGGGGCGCTGCGTCCCTGGCACGGCGTCGACGTGGCCGTCCGTGCGGTCGCCCGAACGACCGACCTGCATCTCGTCGTCGTCGGCGACGGCCCCGTGCGAGCCGACCTCGAGCGCACCGCCGAGGTGCACGGCGTGGCCCACCGCGTGCACTTCCTGGGCCACCGGGACCACACCGGCGTCGGTGCCGCGCTCGCTGCGGCCGACGTCGCCATCGCGCCCTACCCCGCCAGCGATTCGTTCTCGTTCTCGCCGCTGAAGCTCTACGAGTACCTGGCCGCCGGCACCCCGGTGGTGGCGAGCGCCATCGGTCAGATCCCCCAGGTGCTGGGCGACGGCCGCTGGGGCACCCTGGTGCCGCCCGGTGACGTCGACGCACTGGCCCGCGCCATGTCCACCGCGGCACGTTCGCCCGAGGCGTCGGCGCTGGCAGCGGCCGGTCGGGCCCACGCCCTCGCCAACCACGGGTGGGACGACCGAGCCCGCCGCATCGCCGAGGCCTGCGAGGTGGACCGTGCAGTGGTCTGACTTCCCACCCGACGACGAGCGGCTCGCCGAGGCCATCGCGGCCTCGCTGCGGTTCGCCCCACACCTGCGCATCGACACGGTGCTGCGCCATGTCACCGGCCGCCGGATCACCGCACTGGCGCACGACCCCTCCGGTCGGCCGTTCGTGGTGAAGCTGTTCCACGGGCCCCGCGCGCGGGGCAACCACCGCCGGCTCGAGGCACTGCGTGATGCAGGACTGGCCGACACGGTGCCGGCCTCGTTGGGGCACGACCCTTCGGGCCGCGTCGGCATCGTGGGCTACCGCCCCGGTGTGGTGCTCGACACGGTCGACGACGCGGCGTTCGTCACGGCCTGCGGCAGCGCAGGTGCCGCGCTCGGCGAGCTGCATCGCAGCGGCGCCACGCTGGATCGTGAGTGGACGCTCGACGACGAGGTCACCCAGTTGCGCAACCGCGCGCCCGTGTCACTCGTTCCCATGGTGGCCGACGTGCTCGACCAGTTCGGGCCGCCGCACCGGCGAGCAGTCGTTCCCTCGCACCGCGATTGCCACCCGCGCCAGCTGGTGGTGGACGGCGACCGTGTCGCGTGGATCGACCTCGACGACTGCGCCATGGCGGCGCCGGGCCTGGACGTGGGCAACATGCTCGCCCACCTCACACGCGAGCACCTGGTGGGCCGGCGCAGCGCCGAAGTGGCCGCATCCGGACGGGCGGCCTTCACGGCGGCCTACGGCTGGGACGGCGACGAACGCGAACTGCTGCGGTGGGAGGTGCTCAGCTTGACGCGACTGGCCGGGCTGGCCGAGACACGCCATCGGGCGCCGGTCGAGCGCGACGCGCTCGTCCGCGAGGTGCAACGACATCTCTGGGAGGTTGCGGCGAGGTGACGATGGAGGCGGGCGACATCTTGAACGGCGGCCACGACGATCGCCTGGTCACGCAGGTGCGCGTCGGCGAACGCGACGTGGTGCGCAAGCGATACCTGCGCGCCGATGCCGCCGGGGTGTTCCAGTCGATGACCGACCTCTGGCGATCCAGCTTCGGGAGGGATCGCGGCCCGAACCCGGGACTGCCGGAGCCGCTTCGGCTGCACGACGACATCGGCGGCATGGACATGGCCTTCGTCGATGGCCCGATGCTCGGCGCGCGAGGCGACGTCGGATCGTTGCCCGACCGACTCCGCGAGACCGCCACGTTGCTCGCCGATCTGCACGACAGCGACGTCGTCGTCCCGCGACGCCGCAACGCGACTCGTTTGGTTGCCTCGCTCGGCCGCAAGTTCTCCGACGAACGCCCCGAGGTGCTGGCAGCCCTGTCGAACGTGGCAGACCGACTCGATGAACACCTCGTCGTGTCACACGGCGACTTCTCGCCACGTAACGTCGTGCTTGCGGCCGAAGGTCCGACCCTCATCGACTTCGACCGGTTGCAGATGGCAGGCGCCGGCCGCGACGTGCAATACCTGGCGTCGTGGTGCTGGGTCACCGAGGTGGTCTCGCATGCGACCGATCACGACGCTGCATGGACGCTCGGCGAGCGCTTCGAAGCGGCCTACGTGGTGTGCCGCCCTCACGCCGAGGACGAACTCGCCGCGAGCCGCGCCTTCCATCGGGCGTCGGGCCTGGTGCGCATCGCGATGTCGTGGTCGTCGCTGCGCGACGACGCCGTTGCGAGAGGAACGGTGCTCGACGAGGCGGTTCGACAGCTCGACGGCTGCGAAGCGGCGCGCTGATCAGGCGCCGGCGGGCGGCAGGTGCTCGGCCGCCCACAGCGCGGCCTGCGTGCGGTCGGCGACGCCGAGCGTGGAGAAGATCTTGGTGAGGTGCGCCTTCACGGTGCGCTCGCTGATGCCCAGTTGCCGCCCGATCTGCTTGTTGGCCAGCCCGGACTGAACCAGCCGCAGCACTTCCTCCTCGCGATCGGTGAGCGGGCCACGCACGTTCGGCGCGCCGCCGCGCTTCACGTCGAGCAGCACGCGGGCGACCTGCGGGTCGATGGGCGCCCCGCCGCGATGCACCGCGTCGATGGCCGCCAGGATCTGCTCGGGGTCGGCGTGCTTCAGCACGTACCCCTCGGCACCGGCGTCGAGTGCGGCGAGCACCCGCTGATGCTCGGAGAACGACGACAGGATGACGATCTTCGTCCCGGGCGCCCGCCGGGTGATGGCGTGCGTCGCTTCCACCCCGTCCATCTCGGGCATCGACAGGTCCATGAGCACCACGTCGGGCGACAACGACTCGACGAGCGCGACAGCCTCGCGCCCGTCGCCGGCAGTGCCCACCAACTCGAACTCGTCGGAGGTCGCCAGCAGTTGCGCCAGCCCGTTGCGCACGATGACGTGGTCGTCGACGACGAGCACCCGAATGGGATCGCTCATCCGCGCACCCGCACTTCCACTCGGGTCCCCACGCCGGGGACCGACCTGATCTCGATGGCGCCACCGGCGTCGTTCACCAGCCCGGCCAGGCTGCGCAGGCCCACGTGGCCACGGAGCACTCGATTCGCCAACACCTCGGGGTCGAACCCGACGCCGTCGTCCTGCACCACCAGGACACCCGTCCGATGGTCGACCGTCACCGTGACGGTGACGGTGGACGCCTGCGCGTGGTTGGCGATGTTGCGCGTGGCCTCCTGCGCACTGCGGTACAGCAGGCTCACCGCCTCGCGTGGCAGCGACGACGCGGCCGGCGCGACGTCGAGCTGCGTGGTGATGCCGCGGTTGTGCAATGCCCCCAGCAGGTCGGCGAGCGCACTCTGCAGACCCTCCTCGTACAGGTTCGGCGGGTAGATGTCGACCAGCATCGAACGCAGTGACTTCACCGTCTCGCGGATCTTCGCGCCCGCGTCGAGCATGGTCTCGCGTGCGCCGTCGTCGGCCGTGGTGCGCGAACGGGCACTGAGCGACATGGACACGCCGGTGAGGTCCTGCACCGCGCCGTCGTGCAGGTCGCTGGCGATGCGACGACGCTCGGCGTCGGACGACTCGATGGCGTGCTGCAGCAGGCGCTCTCGCTGACGCTGCCCGGCACGCAGCCGACGCGCCAGGTTGATGGCGAACGGGATCTGCACGAGCGCGAGCACCAGCAACGCGCCCACGGCGACGGGGGCGAACTGGCGCCACACGTCGCTGCCCACCTGGCGGACGTCGTCGTACCGGAAGTAGGTCTCGAACAGGAGTGGCGTGCCGTCGGGAGTCTGGATGCGCCGGTACACCTCGAGCAGGCGGTCTTCGCGCTCGAGCGTGTTCTCCTCCTTCGACAGGTCGCTGATCTCGGCCTCGACGTCGACCTTGCCGGACAGCACGCCGAGCTCCTCGTCGCCCAACGGGAACTGCTCGCCGATGAGCTTCGCCTCGTTGGAGTAGAGGATGCGTCCGTCGGCGTCGTGGATCTTCACTTTCACCAACGACCCGCGCACGATGTACTTGTTGACGAACTCGTCGACGACGGTGATGGCCCCGGCATCGCCGACGAGCAGGTCGTCCTGCACCGCCTGCGACTCGACCAGCAACGCCGACACGTAGTTCACCCGCTTTGCGTCCTGGATGCCCAGCTTCGTCCCGATGCGGACGCTGACGATGGCGGTGATGACGATGGCCGCCGCCAGCACCGGCACACCGGCGAGGGCGAAACGGACGACGAGACGGCGCACCGAGACGGGCGCCTGCGGGCCGGTGGGCACCGGCGCACGCATGCTCGACGGCGCGCCGACGTCGATGGGGACCGCCGCCGCGAGCAGTTCGTCGTGCGTCGCGTCAGCCCGTGTCGTCTCAGGGAAGAGTGCCATTGCCGTGGTCACCACGGCCGGAGCCGGAGCCCCCGCCGCCGGTGTCGTCCGGCAGCGTATCGCCCGTGTCCGGGTTCGTGGTCGGCGACACGGTGGTGCTGCCGCCCGCCACCGTGGTGGAGGTCGACTTCGGCACGGTGGTGCCCGGCTGCGCGCCACCCGGAACGGTGGTACCCGGCGAGGGCGTGGTGGTGCTGGGGGTGGGGCGGGAGCCCCCGCCCCCCAGGCGATCGGTGTTCGTGGTGTTGCCCGTGCCGCTGCCGGCAGGCTCGCCGGTGGCCGTCGTGTCGTCGGCGGGAACGACGGACACGGCGACCACCGAGGAGATGGTGGTCCCGACGTCGAGGCGGTCGGGAACGGTGGTGACGCCGCCGGAGGGCGCCGTGGTGTCGGACGGCTTCGGCTGCCACAGCGAAGGGGCCGCCGACGGACCGAGCGACGGGAACACGACGTCGCGAACGGCGAACACACTCGCTGCGCAGACACCCAGGGTGATCACCCACGCCACGGGCATCGCACCGCGGCGCGCCCACCGACCGAGGCCGGCCCACGTGGACGTGGTCGAGGATGGGTGGCCGCCGTTGCTCACCTGTTCATCGTGCCGTCGACCGCTCCACCGCGGAAGTGGACATTGGTACTAGTACCGGCTCAGCCGAGCGGCGGCAGCACGCGATCCAGGTCGACGCCCATTCGCTGCAGCACCTGGCGGGCGGGGCCGGCGAGCAGCTCGGCCTCGTCGGTCGGCACGTCGGACAGCCGCGACAGCTCGAGTGCGGCCAACGCACTCTCCCATTCGATGCCCGCCTTGTCGGCGAACGTGCGCAGTTCCTCGAGTTGCGCGCGGGCGCTGTCGACGTCGCCGCGACGCGCCGTCGCCACCGCACGCAAGCGCCGGGAGAGTGCGACGATGGCCGGACCGCCGTCGGACACCCGCTCACCGATGTCGTCGAGGAACGGGTCGACGTCGTCCCACCGGCGGGCGAAGACCATCGCCTCGGCCAGACGCACCGCGGCTTCGGCGATGAACGGCGCGTACTCGAGCTGCACGAACCGCTCGGACGCGTCCTGGATGAGCACGACACCCTCGTCGGTGCGGCCGGACCGCGCCAGCGTCCGACCGAGTGCACTGGTGGCGGCGGCGAGCCCCATGGCGAAGCCGCTGGCGCGCCAGATGCGACGCGACTCGCGGAGGTACGACTCGGCCTCCTCGTAGCGACCCTGGTCGATGCGGATCTCGGCCAGGTTGTGCGAGGCGTGCGCCTTCATCACCACGTTGCCGGCGCGCTCGAGCGCGCGGCGGGCCTCGAGCAGCTGCTCGGCCGCCGTCGTCCACCGTCCGGCCGTGGTCTCGTCGACACCGCGGTTGATGAGCACGGTGCCCAGACCGCCGTAGTCGCCGAGCTCTTCGTAGATGGGCTGGGCGAGGTCGCGGTACACGTGGCGCTCGTCGTCACCGAGCTCGTCGAGCGCCCACTCGAGCAGGTAGTACACGTGCGCCTCGGCGCGCCGGTCGCCGGCCTCGAGTGCGTAGGGCAGCGCCAGTCGGCACCGCCGCTCGCCGACGCCGAACTTCTGGCGCTGGATGGAGAAGCTGGCCCACTCGACGTGCAGTTGGGCCAGCTCCGCGGCAACCAGCCGGGCGTCGACGCCGTCGAGGCCGTCGAGCGTCCTCAAGCCGCGGCTGAACCAGCGCGGTGCGGCGCCGTGGCGACCCAGGCGCTCGCAGAGCTTGCCCTCTTTGCGACACAGGCGAGCCAGGGCGAGCGGCTCGCCCGACACCAACCGCCGCGCACCGCGCAGGCCCTCACGGCACAGGTCGAAGCGACCCGACAGCAGGGCGACGTCGGCCAGCGCCTCGTAGGCAGCGGCCAGCTCGTCCGCCGGGGCGACCCCGTCGTCGGCGCGGGCGTTCTGGATGGCTCGCTCGAAGAAGGCGGTCGCCTCGACCGTGGCGTAGTTGTCCCACGCGCGCTGCCCGGCCATGCGGTTGTACGTCCATGCCAGCGGGTGGTCGCCCGATCCGTCGAAGTGCAGCGCGAGCAGACCGACGCGGGCGTCGTCTGGCTCGCCACGCGGCAGCAGCGCCGTGCCGATGCGGTGGTGCAGTTCGCGGCGCCGCCGGAACGGCAGGCCCGAATAGGCCACCCGGCGCACCAGGTCGTGGGCGAAGCGGAGCTCGCCCTGGTCGACCACGATGAAGTCGGCGAGGCGCTCCCACGGCACCGGGCGGGGGAAGCCGTCGCCGAGGGTGCGCTCGAACAGACGCGGCGCGAAGCGGTCGCCCAGCACCGCGGCGTGGCGCAGCAGGTTTCGGTCGGCCGGCGACAGGCGGTCGATGCGCGCCGCGATGAGGTCCTCCAGCGAACCGGGGATGGCGTCGAGCGAACCGACCTCCAGCCGGGCGTGCGCCAACTCCAGCAGGAACAGCGGGTTGCCCTTGGCCCGTGCGCACAGCTCGACCAGTTCGCTGTGCGGGATGCGTGCGGCGTCGGTGAGCTCGGCGGCGAGGTGCTCGGCGAGCTGCGCATCGAGCGGCTGCAGCTCCATGCTGTCGGCGGCGAAGCCCAGCCGGCTGCCCAGGCCCTCGGCGGGATCGCGGGTGGTGAAGCAGCCGAACCACGAGGTCTTGTCGACCTCGTGCAGGGCCGCGGCGATCGTGAGGGCCGAGGCCTCGTCCATCCACATCGCGTCCTCCACCACCAGCACGAGCGCCTCGTCGAAGGCGGCGCGCAACACCGCCGCCGCGGTCTCGCGCAGGCGCGGCGCACGGAACGCGGCGCCGAGGTCGTCGACCTCGGGGGTGGACGGCACCTCGGCGTCGATCGCAATGGCGAGCAGCGGAGCGAACGGCACCAGCTCGGGCGTGCGCTCGCGCATCCACTGCTGCAATGACGCGCCTGCCTCGTCGGGCGACGCGTCGAACGGCACGCCGAGCGCGGTGCGCAGCACGATGCGGGCGATGAAGTACGGACGATCGGCGGCGAATGGCTCGCAGGTGATGCGGATGACGCGATGGTCGTCCGCGCGGGCCAGCAGCTCGCGAACCAGCCGCGACTTGCCGATGCCGGGATCGCCCAGGATCTCGACACACCGTCCTGCACCCGCCGTCGCGGCGGCCATCATCGCTGCCAGCTGTGCCAGCTCGGCCTGGCGACCGACGAACGTGGCGCTGCCGATGGGGTCGCGCCCGCGGCCCTCGATGCGCTTGCCCACCGACGAGGCGTGTTGCGGGTGGCGCTTGCCCTTCACCATGAACGGCTCGAGCGGCGTGGTCTCGAACGGCGTGGACGACTGCTCGAGCGTGAGCTTGCTGGCGACCACCTCACCCGGCGACGCCTTGGCCATGAAGCGCGCCGACAGGTTCACGGCGTCGCCCATGACGGTGTACACGCGCCGCCACGGCGCGCCCACCTCACCTGCGAACACGTGGCCGGTGTTCACACCGACGCGTACGGGCAGACCGAGATCGGCGTCGATGAGTGCTCGGCCGACGCCGAGCATGCGCCCTTCGCCGTCCTCCACGGACTCGGGGACGCCGGCCGTGAGGATGAGCTTGATGCCGCCGCCGGCGACGTCGGTGGCCAGCAGGGTGACCTCGAACCGGTCGGCGGCGTCGACCGCCACGCGGACGACCGCGTCGAGCCGTGCCGCGACCTCGTCGGGGCCGTGCTCGCGCAGCAGCGAGTCGACCCCGCCCACGTGCACGAACGCGACGGTGGTGCGGCGATGTTCGGCGGTGTGTTCGCCGTCGTCGAGGCGGCGACGGATGGCCCGCGGCACGAACTGCTGCAACTCGTCGTCGGCGATGCCGACCTCGGGCCGCTCGGGTGCCCACGCCGCACCCTCCACTCGGCGCAGCAGCACGCCCTCGTCCTTCGGCGCGCCGAGCCAGCGTGGGGGCAGCAGCGCCGCGGTGGCGCGGCTGACGAGGATCTCGCCGGCGTCGGCCGCTCCCTCCATGGCGGTGACCGTGGTGGCGTGCTCGCCCAGCACGAACAGCTCGCGATGACGGTCGCCGGCGAGCACGAAGAGGAAGGGTCCGCTGTGGACGCCCATCGAGATGCGCAGCACCACGCGACCGCGCCCGGTGACGACCGGCCCGCGGGCCTTCAGCGCGGCGCGCATACCGTGCGCGGCGCGGCAGGCACGCTCGGCGTGACGCTCGCCATCGAAGAACAGGAACAGCGCGTCGCCACCGAATTTGACGAGATCGCCTCCTTCGTCACGTGCCACGCGGAGTAGTGATTCGAAGGTCGCATTGAGCAGGACGGTGAGCTCCTCGGCGCCGGCCTTGCCGAGCTCCGCGAGCTGCTCGGACAGCTTGGTGAAGCCCGAGATGTCGGCGAAGACGAACGACCCATCCGTCTGCCACTGTGTGGGCCACGGCTGACCCCACTGTGTGGATGGTCTCGCCCTGAGTAGCACACCGGGCACAAAGGGTGTGAGCAGGGACGACATCAATGTAAATTATGCACGAAGTGTCGGCTACCCGATTGACGTCGGGGAGAAACGACGAAATGCTGCTCGGAATCGATGGCCGAACGCGGAAGGACCGAGCCCGGTCCGTGGCCGTCCGAAAGGCAATGACATGAGTCGAACCCTCAAGTGGTTGAGTCTCGCAGCACTGATCTCGACGGCAGTCGTCGTCGACATTGCCGCGCCTGCTTCCGTCATCAACGCGGCGTCGGTCACCCCGACCACGGCGTCGGCGACGGCCAGCTGCTCGTCCATCTCGTCACCCTACGCGTTCGGGTACAAGGTCGACGGCGACCACGACGGCTTCGAGGACGAAGCGATGCCCGGCACCTACCTCCTCCCGGGCTCGGGCGGCGGCACGGTGAGCATCGCCCCGAACGACGGCCACAAGTTCAACTGGACCTCCACGTATCCCATCGACGCTGTCATCGTGTCGAGCAGCGTGTCGTCGAACGTGTACCGCTACACCAACTCGATGGGCGACAACGCCCTCAGTGCACCCCTGAAGCAGAGCAAGTCGCCCGACATCGAACGAGTGTGGTTCTGCCACGACGGCCTCATGGGCCTCACCGCCACCACCAACGGCACCACCTCCGTGAGTGGCGCCCGCGGTGTCGGTCTGGGCGACGTGCCGCTCAGCGCACTGAACGTGAGCGACCCGAACGTGCTCCAGCAGGTGTACCAGGAGCTGGCCGACGCCGGTCAGTTCAAGGCGGGTGGCCAGTTCAAGGCCGGCGGTCAGTTCAAGGCCGGCCAGTTGTTCCGCGACGCAGGCCAGTTCAAGGCCGGTGGCCAGTTCAAGGCCGGCGACCTCATCCGCGCCATCGGTCAGTTCAAGGCGGGTGGCCAGTTCAAGGCCGGCGGTCAGTTCAAGGCCGGCAGCGTGCTGCAGACCCCGCTGTCGTCGCTGGTCCTCGACGTGCTCGACGCCAACGGCGTCCCGGTCACGTGGGAGCGCGTCCTCGCCGGCACCCAGTTCGACGGCTGGCCGCTGCAGAGCGTCACCTTCGCCGATCTCGCCGCGCTGCTGCAGCAGCCGGCCCCGTACCCGGGCGGCCTCGGCCTCATCGCCGACCAGTCGATCTTCCGCCTCGACGCCACCGGCGTGATGTTCGGCAAGATCAGCCTGCTGTCGCTGCTGCTCATGAACGCGCCGCTCAGCCTCATCTCGGCGGCCTCGTCGTCGCCCATCGACTGGTGCGCCCTGTCGGCGCCGTACACCGGCGACGAATGCATCATCGACGACGCCAACGGCAACGTCTTCGCCGACGCCACGCTGTTCGAACTGGCGCTCTACGGCGTGCCGTCGTCCATCGTGCCGATCAACGACGTCGACATGCGCATCCTCGGTCCGTCACTCACCTCGCGCCCCGCACCGCAGGCACCGCTGGCCCTGCTGCTGCTCGGCGACCGCGACGGAAACGGCGTGGTCGAGAGCACGCCGTCGTGCGTGGGCCGCACCACGCTCGGCCAGTGCCTGGCCGAGGTGCTCACCCCGGCCGACTTCCCGTGGGAGGACATGCCCATCGCGGCGTTGAACCTGCCGCAGTACGCGCTCGGCCAGCGGGTGCCGCTGAACCTCACGTTCAGCGTCGCCACCACCGCCACCGTGTCCGTCACGTTGCCGGTCGGCTTCGTGTACGACGCCGTCGGCGGTTCGCAGTTGTGCCCGCTCGGCACCGCCTGCCGCGCCGTCATCCCCACCGTGTCCACCGGCTCGCCACAGGTGGTCACCTACGGCACCACCATCCTGAACACGCCCGGCCAGGTGCAACTGTCGCTGAAGATCGCCCCGAAGGGCCTCATCACCGGCGCTCCCGGCCAGCCGACCAAGCCGGCCGGCAGCATCGCGGTCACCATGTCGCTCGGCACCGGATCGCAGACGGTCACGCTCGCCGGCCCCAGCGTGGTCGACCCGTGGCCCACGGGCACCGTGCCCACCACCACGCCCGACACCTTCTACTTCGGCACCCTGGCACAGGGCGGCACGAACAACTACGACGTCACCCTGCCCGCGGCGCAGAAGAACTCGTGGCTGGCCGTGCGACTCACCGCGCTCACCCCGTCGCTCGACGGTGACCTCACCCTGTTCGCGGCGAACCCCAACCCGTCGCTCGCCTCGGCAGGCCAGTTCAAGGCCGGCCCGGTCACCGGTGCCAGCGCCCAGCCGGTCGACGACGCCGGCAACGGCATCGGCGGCAACGCCTCGCTGCCGCCCGAGACGCTGCAGGACGTGCCCACCACGCCCACCGACCCGGCGTTCCCGCTGCTGCGCGGCGTGTCGGCCGGTCGCGGCATCAGCGAGTCGCTCGACACCGTCACCGACTCGTCCACCACCGCCGCCACCCGCTACCGGGTGCAGGTCAGCTCGTACGGCACCACGGCCGGTGACTACGCCATGCGCGTCCTCGCCACCCCGGCCGCCACGAACTCGTGCGCCGCCAAGACCTTCGCCGGCTCCATCGGCACGCCCACCGTGGTGCCCACGGTGACGTCGCCCACCGGCCTCATCGTCTACAACACCACCACCACCTCGGCCGCCGTGCTCGGCACCTCCACCGACGCGGCGACGGTGCCGTCGCTGTACAACCTGGCCCGCGCCACCGGCGCCTGGCTGTTGCCGGTCACCCCGGCCGCCGGCGACTCGTGGACCACGTCGCAGACCACCACCCGCTTCGACTGCACCCCGGTCGCGGCGAACGCTGTGGTCCAGGCGGTGGCCAACACCATTCGCACGCTGCAGAGCAGCACCCTGCCCGGCCTGGCCACCCTGGTGATCGTCGGCGGCGACGACAAGCTGCCCTTCTACCGCCTGGCCGACACGGTGTCGGTGGCCAACGAAGAGGACAACGTCGACGCCATCGGCACCGACAACCCCATCACGGCCGCCCAGCGCAACCGCTACTTCCTGAGCGACGACCCGTACGGCACGCTGAAGCCCATCCCGTGGCTCGACCGCACCTTCAACGTGCCCGACCTGGCCATCGGTCGTCTCGTCGAGTCCGACGCGCAGATCACCAGCCAGATCGCCCAGTACCTGGCCAACAGCGGCCAGCTGAACGCCAGCAGCGCGCTCGTCACCGGCTACGACTTCCTGGCCGACGGCGCCACCTCGGTGGCGAACACGCTCAGCGGCTCGGGTCGCACCACACGCACGCTCATCGACGCCATCGGCGAGCCCGCCGGTGCCGCCTGGTCGGCCGCCGACGTGCAGGCCGAGTTGGCGCTCGACCCGGACATCGCCTCCATCAACTCGCATTTCTCGCAGTGGGAGCTGCTGTCGTCGAAGGGCGACGCGTCGCAGACCAACGACGTGTTCGACACCACGGAGCTTCCCGCCAGCATCCTGGCCGGCAGCATCCTGTTCAGCGCCGGCTGCCACTCGGGCATGTCCGTTCCCGACGCCTACGCCGCCGGGAACGCCGCCTACCCGCTGCTGCCCGGCAGCACCGTCGGCACCAGCAACGACTGGGCCCAGGCGTTCGCCGCCCGCACCGCTGCGGTGTGGATCGGCAGCACGGGCTACGCCTACGGCGCCGTGTCCGACGTGGGCCTGACCGAGCGCCTGCTCGCCATCTACGCCCGCAACCTCGTCGACCCCACCTCCAAGGGGGCGGGTGACGCGCTCACCAAGGCCAAGCAGGAGTACTTCGCCGGCCAGGGTGTGTACGGCTCGTACGACGAGAAGGCCATGCAGCAGGTGGTGTTCTACGGCATCCCCAACTTCCGCCTCGGCGCGGGTCAGCCGTCCACCAGCCTCAGCGGCGCCGCCGCCGTGGCGCCGCCGGTGAACAAGCTCACCCCGGTCGCCGGCACCGGCGGCATGCCCGCCGCCGCCCGCACCACCGAGGTGTCGTTCGCCCCCGCCGCACGCCGCACGCCCGATGGCCGTATCGCTTACACCGTCGACGGTGAGACCCTCACCATCAACGGCTACCCGGTGACGCCCCGCACCAGCTTCGACGTCTCGTCCACGCTGCCCGGCTACTCCGCCCGTGGTGCCGCCATCGAGACCATGGACACCGAGCTGGTCGACGGCGTGCTGCCCGAGATCGCCCGTGCCACGGTCGACCGCAGCGCCAACGAGCCGGCATCGCAGCCCGACACGATGGTGTTCCCCACCTCGTTCCAGTCGGTGGCCGCGGTCGGCCAGCAGCAGCGCCTCGTGGTGCTGCCCGGTCAGTTCAACGACGACAACCCGGCCGTGGGCGCCGACGCCGGCAGCGAACTGCTGCTGCGCAAGGCGACGTTCACCGTCTACTACGCCACGGCCGCCACGGCCGGCGACGTCACCCGCCCGTTCATCCAGGAGAGCACCGCATCGCCCAGCACCGGCGTGGTGCTGTTCCGGGTGAAGGCCAGCGACCCCGCCGGCGTGAACGACTTGCGGGCCGCCACCGGCGTGCAGCGCGTGCTGGTCCAGTACGACGACACCGACGCAATCGCCGGCCAGAGCCACCGTTGGCGTGCCGTCGAACTGCAGCAGGACTCGTCCGGCGACTGGGTGGGCGGCATCACCACGCCCAACACGGCCGGCCGCTACTTCGTGCAGGCGTTCGACGGCGCCGGCAACCAGGCCATCAGCCAGTTCAAGGGCAACTTCTACCGTGCCAACGGCGTGTCGCCGAAGGCCGTCGCCGTGGTCACCGAGGGCAACCAGTCGGTCACCACCGGCTGGTACCAGTCGGGCGTGAAGGTGAAGCTGTTCATCGGTGGCGTCGAGGCGACCGCCGCCGATCAGTACACCTACCGCTTCAACGGCAGCCTCGGCAGCACCCCCTACACGGTGCCGTTCGACGTGCCCGAGGGCGTCACGAGCATCACGTTCGATCCGCCGGCCAGCAGCAACACCGTCGCTCCCCCGCCGCTGGTCATCGAGAAGGACACCCAGGCGCCGTCCACCGACCTGCAACCGAAGGTCGACATCGTCGCTGCGGGCGAGTCGCTGCAGCCCACCACCTGCGACGCCACCGACCCGGATCCCGGCTCGGGTGTCAACGGCTGCACCACGCTCGACCCGACGGTCGTGAACGTGGGCGGCAACACCTACTCGCTCACCAACGTGAACGCCACCGACGTGGCCGGCAACACCTCGGCCACCGAGTCGCAGACCGCCGTCATCGTGTCGGGCACCCGCAACGCCGACGGCAACTTCGACGGCGCCAACGACATCACCATCGTCGTCGGCGGGCCGCTGGCACCCGACGCGAAGGTGTTCATCAACGACGTCGAGGCCACCTACGACGCCGGCAACCCGACGAACATCAAGTCGGTCACCATCGACTCGCCCGGTACGAAGGCCGTCCGCGTCGAAGTGCCGAACCCCAACGGTGGCGACCCGATCACCGTCGGCTTCGGCGTCATCGTCAGCGACACCATCCCGCCGACGGTCCAGGTGCCCACCACCATCACGGCCGAGGCCACCGGGCCCGCTGGCTCCACGATCAGCTTCGTCGCCACCGGCAACGACGACACCGACGGCCCCATCCCGCCGGTCTGCCTGCCGGCCAGCGGTTCGGTGTTCCCGCTGGGCACCACCTCGGTCACCTGCACGGTCACCGACGCCGCCGGCAACGGCGTGGCCGACTCGTTCGACGTGGTCATCGTCGACTCCACGGCACCGTCGCTCACGGTCCCGGCGAACATCGTCGCCGAAGCAACCGGTCCGTCCGGCGCCTCGGTCACGTTCGCCACGACGGTCACCGACATCGCCGACGCCACCGTGACCGCCGTGTGCACCCCGGCCTCCGACGCCACGTTCGGCCTCGGCGTCACCACGGTGAACTGCTCGGCCACCGACGCCACCGGCAACACCTCCACCGGCTCGTTCACCGTGACGGTTCGCGACACGAAGGCGCCGGTGCTGTCCGCGGTCCCGGTGCTCGCACCCGTCGAGGGCAACACTGTGGGCGGTGCCAACGTGTCGTACAACGCGCCGACCGCCACCGATGCCGTGGCCGGCACCCCCGAGGTCATCTGCACCCCGGCCAGCGGCGCGCTGTTCCCGGTGGGCTCCACCACGGTCAACTGCTCGACCACCGACGGCGTGAACACCGCCACGGCCTCGTTCGTGGTGAAGGTGGTCGACACCAAGTCGCCCATCATCACCGTGCCGGCGAACATCGTGGCCAACGGCACCTCGAAGACCGGTGCCGTGGTCAGCTACTCGGCCTCGGCGTTCGACGTGGTGAAGGGCATCGTGCCCGTCTCGTGCTCGCCGGCCAGCGGCACGACGTTCGCCTACGGCGCCACCACGGTCACGTGCAGCGCCACCGATGGCGTGAACGCCGGGACGAAGACGTTCAAGGTCACCGTCGTGGTGGCGTACCGCTACTACGGCTTCAAGTCGCCGGTGAACATGGGCCTGTACGACACCTACGGCTTGAACTACGTGGTCAACACCGTGGCGGCCGGCCGCAACCTGCCGTTCAAGTGGGAGGTCTACAAGAACAAGGAAGACGTCCACTACGACGACCCGCTGAAGGTCGAGATCCAGTTCGTGCCGTACAAGACGTTCCGCACGCAGTTCCCGCAGATGACCGCCAAGCTGGCCCTGCCGAACACCAACGTGTGCGCCGACGGCACCCGCACGTTGAAGACCATCGCCACCACCAGCACCAGCAGTGGCAAGACGACGACGCTGAAGATGAACGGTGACGACTACAACATCGGCATCCAGTTGCCGGCCAAGCCGGCCAACGCAGCCGACAACTGCTTCGTGGCGTGGACACGGGTGATCGGTGACGTCGATCCCGGCATCGTCGCCCTGTTCCAACTGAGCTGATCCGTCGTGGACGCAGCCTGGTGCATCCAGCACCAGGCTGCGTTCCTGCGGGCGCACTAGGTTGCCGACCGATGTCGTTCCAGTTCGCCACCCGCACCAAGGGCCTGCGCTCGTCGGCCATCCGCGACCTGTTGAAGGTCACCGAGATGCCGAACATGCTGTCGCTGGCCGGCGGCCTGCCCACGCCCGACAGCTTCCCGTTGCCCGATCTGCGCCGCGAGGCCGATCGCCTACTGGGCGAGTACGGGCCCCGCGTGGTGCAGTACTCGGCCACCGACGGCGTGGTCGAGCTGCGCCGCTGGATCGCCGACACCGCCACCGCCTCGTTCGGCCGCCCGGTGGCGGTCGACGGCGAGATCGTGGTCACGCACGGCTCGCAGCAGGCCCTCGACCTGCTCGCCAAGGTCCTGGTCGACCCGGGCGACGTGGTGGTCAGCGAGTCGCCCGCCTACCTGGGTGCGGTGCAGGCGCTGGAACTGTTCGAGCCACGGTTCGAGGTGATCCCCGGCGACGAGCACGGCATGCAGGTGGAGATGCTCGCCGAACGGCTGGCCGCAGGGCTGCGCCCGAAGCTGGTCTACGTGGTGCCCAACTTCCACAACCCGTCGGGCGCCACCATGTCGCTCGAGCGGCGCCGGCAACTGGCCGCACTCGCCGACCAGTACGAACTGCTCGTCGTGGAGGACGACCCCTACGGCTCCATCCGCTTCGCCGGCACTCCCGTGCCGCCCGTCGCGTCGTTCACCACCCGTGTGGTGCACCTCAGCACGTTCTCGAAGATCGTCGCGCCGGGCTTCCGCGTCGGCTGGATGATCGGCCCGCCCGAGGTGATGGCAATGGTGGCCCGGGCCAAGCAGGCCGCCGACCTGCACACGGCCACGTTCCCGCAACTGCTGCTCGCCAACATCGTGCAGCAGGACGGCTGGCTCGACGCGCAGAAGGCCCGCATCGTGCCCATGTACCGCGACCGGTGCCACGCACTGGCCGACGCGCTCGAGTCGCGCATCGGCGACCGCATCCGCTTCCACCGCCCCGAGGGCGGCATGTTCCTGTGGACCGAGTTCCACGACGTCGCCGACACCAAGGACCTGTTGGCACATGCGGTCGACGAGGGCGTCGCCTTCGTCCCCGGCAACGCGTTCACCATCGATCAGGCACCCGACTCGAAGGCCCGCCTGTCGTACTCCACGCTCGCGCCGGCGCAGCTCGACGAGGCCGTGGCGCGCCTGCGCCGCGCGCTCGACCGCCTCGACGCCTCGCGCTGACGTCGCCGCTCGTTAACGTCGAGCGGGTGAACACCGCCGACGCCACCGCCCGAGTCCTGCAGGCGGTCGATGCCGCCACCGACGAGATGGTCGCCCAAGTGGCCACCACCGTCCGCCTGCCCAGCGTCAGCGGCACCGCCGGCGAGAACGAGGCCCAGGCGCACATGGCCCGCCTGTTGGCCGACGGCGGCATGGAGGTGGACCACTGGGAGCTCGACCTGCCGGCCCTCACCGCCCACCCCGACTTCCCGGGCATGGAGGTGGAACGCCACGAGGCGTGGGGGTTGGTCGGCCGGCTGCCCGGCGCCGGCGACGGCGCGACGCTGATGCTGAACGGGCACATCGACGTGGTGCCCACCGGCGATCCCGACGCGTGGGTCGAGCACCCGTTCTCGGGCGACGTGCGCGACGCCGTGCTGTACGGGCGCGGCGCGTGCGACATGAAGGCCGGGCTGGTGGCCGCCCACTGGGCGGTGCAGGCCATCCGCGCCGCGGGTGTCCGCCTCCGCGGCAACCTTCTGCTCGCGTCGGTGCAGGGCGAGGAGGACGGCGGACTGGGCACGTTCGGGCTGCTGCAGCGCGGCTGGACGGCCGACGCGTGCGTCATCCCCGAGCCGACCACGCTGGACATCATCCCCGCCAACTCGGGCGCACTCACATTCCGGCTGCGCATCCGCGGCAAGGCCACGCACGCCGCACGGCGGACCGAGGGCGTCAGCGCGATCGAGAAGTTCTGGCCGGTGTTCCAGGCGCTGCAACGGCTGGAGACGCGGCGGCACGACGTGGTCGACCCGCTGGCGGCGCGCTGGCCGCTCGCCCACCCGCTGTCCATCGGCATCGTCCACGCCGGCGACTGGGCGTCGTCGGTGCCCGACCTGCTCGTCGCCGAAGGCCGCCTGGGTGTGGCCATCGGCGAGCCGATGGACCACGCGCGTGCCGAGCTCGAGGCAGCAGTGGCCGAGGCATGCGCCGACGACCCGTGGCTGCGCGAGCACCCGTGCGAGGTGGAGTGGTGGGGCGGCCAGTTCGCCTCGGGCCGCATCCCTGTCGACAGCGACCTGGTGCAGCGAGTGCAGGGCGCGCACGGCGTCGCCAGCGGCCATCGGCCGCTCGACGTCTACGGCGCGCCCTACGGCAGCGACCTACGCCTGCTCACCGGCCTGGGCGGCATCCCCACCCTGCAGTACGGCCCGGGCGATGCGATGCTCGCCCACGGCCCGTTCGAGTGCGTCCCGGTCGACGAGATCGCGGTGACGGCCCGAGCCCTCGCACTCGTCGCGCTCGACGTGTGCGGCATAGCGTGACCGACGCCTGAGGGAGGGCCACACCATGAAGACCGCCATCACCGACATGTTCGGCATCGACGTGCCGATCCTCGCGTTCACCCACTGCCGCGACGTGGTTGCCGCCGTCACCAAGGCCGGTGGAATGGGCGTGCTCGGCGCGGTGGCGCACACACCCGAACAGCTCGAGATCGACCTGAAGTGGATCGAGGACGAAGTGGGCGACCGCCCCTACGGCGTCGACCTCATCGTGCCGGCGAAGTACGCAGGCTCCGACAACGGCGGCCTGACGATGGCCGACATCGTGGCGATGATCCCCGACGAGCATCGCCGCTTCGTGGCCGACCTGCTCGAGAAGTACGGCGTGCCGCCCCTTCCCGTCGACGAGACCGGCTCCCGCAGCCGTTCGGGTGGCGACCTCAGCGGCACTGCGGCGCCGTTCTCGGCGGCGCAGGCCGACCCGCTGCTCGAGATCGCGCTGGCCCACCAGCCGCGCCTGCTGGTGAACGCGCTCGGACCGCCGCCCGGGCACATGATCGAACGGGTGAAGGAGGAGGGCCGCCTCATCGGTGCACTCGCCGGCAAGGCCCAGCACGCCGAACGCCACGTCGCCGCCGGCGTCGACATCATCATCGCCCAGGGCGCGGAGGCCGGCGGCCACACGGGCGAAGTGGGCACCATGGTGCTCATCCCCGAGATCGTCGACGCCGTGGGCAGCACGCCCGTGCTCGGCGCCGGCGGCATCGGCCGCGGCCGCCAGATGGCCGCCGCCATGGCGTTGGGCGCGCAGGGCGTGTGGTGCGGCTCGGTGTGGCTCACCACCGACGAGGCCGAGACCCACCCGGTGGTGAAGCAGAAGTTCCTGGCCGCCACGTCCAGCGACACGCTGCGCTCGCGCTCGCTCACCGGCAAGCCCGCCCGCCAGCTGCGGTCGGCGTGGACCGACGAGTGGGACGACCCGGCCAACCCGCGGCCGTTGCCGATGCCGCTGCAGCCCATCCTGGTGGGTGAGGCGCGGGCGCGCATCGAGCGCGCCTCGTACCGGTCCGGCAGTGGGGCCGAGCAGTTGGCGAACTACTTCGTCGGGCAGATCGTGGGCAGCATGAACGTCGGCAAGCCCGCCGCCCAGGTGGTGTACGACATGATCGACGAGTTCATCGAGTCGGTGCAGTCGTTGTCACGCCTGCTGGAGGACTGACCCCTCGGCGTACGAGAGCCACCGGCCGGCGTCGAAGTCGTACAGCTTGCAGGCCTTGGCGGTGCGCAGGTAGTCGCGCATGGACAGGCGACCCTGGCGCACCGTGTCGGGGTAGTGCTCGGCGATGGCCGCAGCGGCCGCCGGCAGTTGGTGGAACGGGATGCGCGCGTCGACGTGGTGTGGTACGTGGACGAAGATGTTGTGGAACCACAGCCGGTTCACGAGGCGCGGCACCCGCAGGATGGTGGTGCTCTCCATCTGGCCACGGAACTGCGACCACTCCTTGCGCGGCCACCAGCGGATGTCGGGCGCCACGTGGTGCACGTACACGGTCCAGCCGATGATGTGCACGAACAGCAGGAACGGCACGACGAACAGCTTCACGGGCACCCACACGGCATGCACCCAGCCACCCGTGAGGGCGCCCACGACGACGGCACCGGCGAGCACGAGCACCATGGCGATGGTGAGCGTGGTCTTGTCGCGGATGATGGCGTCGCGACGCTTTCCGGGGGCGTTGTAGCGCCACATCTTCTGCCACCACACGGTACGCAGGAAGTAGGCACCGGAACCCAGCCACGACCACTCGAGGCGGTGCTGCAGCTTGCCCAGGGTGCCGAACTCGGCGTACTGGGCGGCGGTGAGCGGGTGCCACACGAAGTCGAACCCCTCGCGGGTGGTGTACCCGTGATGGATGCGGTTGTGGCCGAGGTCCCACGCGGCCTCGACGTGGGCGCTGGGCGCCATGCACACCTGGGCGATGAGGCGGTTGGCCCGGCGCGACGACACGAGCGCGCCGTGCGAGGCGTCGTGACCGAGCACGAACAGGCCGGAGACGGCCAGGCCGGCGAGCAGCCACAGCGGCACCACGAAGTACCAGGTGTTCGTGAACGCCAGCGCCACGACGGGCAGCAGCCACAGCACGGTGGCCTGCGCGAGTGCCACGGCGGCACGGCGCGATGAGCGTTCGTAGCACGCCGCTGGAATGATGTCGCGCACGGCGTTCAGCGAGTCGGTCCGGGGCGGGGCGGGGACAGCGAGTTCGGTCATCGTCGGACAGCATAGTCTCCCTACCGCCCGGTAGGTAGGCGGACGTCAGGGTTCTGCGGCAACATCCCCGGCGAACGGTCCGCGGGTGAACGGCTGGTCGGGCAGCGCCACCTTCACGGGACGGCCTTCGAGCGTCGTGACCAGGTGCAACAGGAAGCTGCCGATGCCGGCAGCCCCCTGGAACAGGCCCGTGGCGCGCTGCACGAAATCGGGCCGGCTGCGGTGCTCGGCCTGCGTCCAGCGGCGTGTCGGGCCGCCGGGGCCCTCCTCCACCTCGCTCGTGGCCTCCAGGACGGCGGCCAGGCGGCAGGCCAGGTCCAGTGCCACGGGGTCGCCCGTGCGCTGGTGCACGAACAGGGCGTAGTCGCCCAACCCGGCATCGCCACAGCACTGGCCGTGGTTGTTCCAGAAGCCCTCGATGCGCTGTTCGGGCACGCCGGTGGCCAGCACGCCGCGCAGCAGCGCCTCGGCGAACTCGGTCCACTGCGGGTCGCCGGTCATGTCGGCCAGTAGGTGGAACAGCCGCCCCGTGCCGGCCGGGCCGTGGCACACGCCGAGGTAGAAGATGGTGGGCTCGGCGTCCTCGGTGTGCTTCACCAGGCAGCCGGCGCCCACGGGCACGGCGTGGTGCTGCACGAACCGGGCGCCCTGCAGCGCCGCGTCGAGGTGGCGCTGGTCGCCCGTCTCGCGGAACAGGTCGGCCAGGAAGTACGCCACGCCCGCACTGCCGTGGGCGAAGTTCGGGGCGCGGAAGCTGTACGGCATGTCGCTCATCAGCAGCCACCGCCAGCCCTCGGGCTCGCGCTCGGCCACGTCGACGAGACGGTCGGCGGTGGCCACCGCCCACTGCAGTGCGTCGGGGTGCACGCCCAGGCAGTGCGCGTGCAGGAACACCATGCCCGCGCCGCACGCACCCACCGACTGGTCGTAGATCTCACGCGGCTCGGTGGCACCCGTCTGGTCGACGAACGGGTCGACCTCCACCCAGCCGATGCCCGAGCCCAGCGGCAGCGCCGCAGCGCGCAGCCGCGACAACAGGTCGGCCGCGCCGGCGCGGAAGCGGTCGTCGCCGGTGGCCTGCCACAGCTCGATGAGCGCGAACGCCTTGCCAGGCGTCGCCGGGAACAGCGCGACCGACACCGGCTCGTCGTCGAGGGTGGCGAGCAGGTCGTCGCCGGCGCGCACGGCCAGGTCCAGCCGAGCCAGGTCGCCGGTGGCGGCGTACCACTCGAGCTGCGTCAGCAGGATGCCCGCCGAGCCGTGGTACAGGCTGGTCTCGGCGCGGGCGCCGGGCGCGTCGGTGCGCAGCCAGCGCACACCGTGCGGCGTGTCGACGCGCAACGACTGGACGAAGCGGTCGGCCTGCAACGCCAGTTCGCGGTAGTGCGCGGCGTCGGGCATGTCAGATGCCCTCCGCCGCCTGCAGCCCGGCAGCGTCGACCTCCTGGCCGGCGGCGAGCCGGGCGAACACCGCGGGCGGGTCGCGCCACGGGTCGGGCAACGTGCCGGCCTCTGCGTCGCGGATGGCCCGCCACACTCGCTCGCTGGTGCACGGCATGTCGATGTGGCGCACACCCAGGTGTGCGACCGCGTCGATGACGGCGTTCTGCACGGCCGGCGTGCTGCCGATGGTGCTGGCCTCGCCGATGCCCTTCGCGCCCAGCGGGTTCAGCGGGGTGGGGGTCTCGGTGCTGTGCACCTCGAAGCTGGGGAACTCGGCGGCCGAGGGGATGCCGTAGTCCATGAAGTTGCCGGTGAGCGGGTTGCCGTCGCTGTCGTAGCGCACCTGCTCGTACAGCGCCTGGCTCACCCCGGCGGCCACGCCACCGTGTTGCTGCCCCTCCACCAGCAGCGGGTTCAGCACCGTGCCGCAGTCGTCGACCGCGACGTGGCGCAGCAGCGTGACCCGGCCCGTGTCCTGGTCCACCTCCACCACCGCGATGTGCGCACCGAAGGGGAAGGTCGCCGCGCCCTGGTCGAAGTCGAGCTGCGCGGCCAGGCCCAAGGTGCCGTCGTCGTGGTCCACGTGCTCGGGGTCGCGCTCGGCGGCGGCAGCCAGTTCGGCCCACGTGAACGCGCTGGCCGGCACGCCCGCAACGCCCACGGTGCCGTGCTCGAGGTCGACCACCACGTCGGCCGGGTCGGCCTCGAGCAGGTGCGCCGCGAGGTCGCGCGCCTTCGTGACCAATGCCTCGGTGGCGCGCAGCACGGCCGAGCCGCCCAGCTGCAACGAGCGCGAGCCGCCGGTGCCACCGCCGCTGCGCACCACGTCGGTGTCGACCGCGGCCAGGCGGATGCGGTCGACCGGGATGCCGGTCTGGGCGCTGACGATCATGGCGAACGCCGTCTGGTGACCCTGGCCGTGGGCCGAGGTGCCGGCCAGCACCGTGGCCGAGCCGTCCGGGTGGACCTGCACCGAGCCGTACTCGCTGCTGCCACCGCCGGCCGTGATCTCGACGTAGGCAGCCACACCGATGCCCAGCAGGTGACGGTCGCCGCGGGCCCGCCGCTCGGCCTGCTCGCGACGCAACTCGTCGTAGCCGGCGGCACGTGCCGCTGCGTCGAGCGGCGTGCTGTAGGCGCCGCTGTCGTAGGTGACGCCGGTGATGGTCTGGAACGGGAACACGTCGTCGGCCAGCAGGTTGCGGCGGCGGATCTCGATGGGGTCGATGCCCAGGGTGAGGGCCGCCTGGTCGACGATGCGCTCGAGCAGCGCCGTCGCCTCGGGACGGCCGGCGCCGCGGTACGCACCGGTGGGGGTGGTGTTCGTGGCCGCCACCGCGATGTCGAACTGGATGCCCGTGAACGCATAGGTGCCGTTGGACATGCGCCGCGTGCCCGCGGGCAGGAACGAACCGAGACCGGGGTAGGCGCCACCGTCACCCACGAGGTGCACGCGCAGGCCGGTGAACGTGCCGTCGGCGCGACACCCGAGCTCGACGTACTGCACCTGGGCACGGCTGTGGGCGAGCGACAGCATGTCCTCGCTGCGGGTGTTGATCCACGTGACGGGGCGCTGCAGCCGCTTCGCCAGCGCGGCCACCACCAACTGCTCTGGGTACATGCCGGCCTTGCCACCGAAGCCGCCGCCCACGTGCGGGGTGATCACGCGCACCTCGTCGGCGCCGAGGCGCAGCGAGCGCTGCAGCATGCCGTGCAACAGGTGCGGCATCTGCGTGCTGCCGTACACGATGAGCCGTCCGTCGTCGGCGACGGTGGCCGCGGCGGCGTGCGGCTCCATGGCGGCCACGGCGATGCGCTGGTTCACGAAGCGGCCGCGCACCACCACGGTGGCGTCGCCGAAGATCTCGGGCTGGACGATGTCGGTGGTGCCCACGGCCACGTTGTCGCCGTGCTCGTCGAAGAGCAGCGCCGCGCCGTCGGCCAGCGCGTCCTCGGGATCGATCACCGCGGGCAGCGCGTCGATGTCGACGAACACCATCGCCGCGGCGTCGTGCGCATGGACGAAGCTGTCGGCCACCACCACGGCCACGGCCTCGCCCACGAACCGCACCGTGTCGGTGGCCAGCGGCGGCCGGGCGAAGTGGTCGTGCACCTTGGCCATGCCGTGGAACGGGCGCAGGTCGAGGTCGGCGGCCGTGAACACACCGTCCACGCCGGGCGCAGTGCGTGCCTCATCGGCGTCGATGCTCACGATGCGGCCGTGCGCCAGGTCGCTGCGGACGAACACGGCGTGCAGCGCACCGGGCAGACGGAGGTCGTCGACGTAGCGACTCTCACCGAGCAGCAGCTCGGGATCTTCCGTGCGCAGGACGCGTGTACCCAGGATCGAACCAGCCATGCGGCGAACCTACCGCGCGCCCGACCCACCACCATCCAACTGTTGTCAGTGTGACTGCCAACTGTTAGGTTCCGTCCATGCGCGCAGAACGATTCGAGGGGAAGATCGGGCGAACGCTCGCCGACAGCGAGCCGTGGTTCGAGGAGCTGCCCCATCCGGGCGACGCCGCCCCGAACGTGGTGGTCGTGCTGCTCGACGACACCGGCTTCGCCCAGATGGGCTGCTTCGGTTCCGAGATCGACACGCCCAACATCGACGCGCTCGCCGCGGGTGGGCTGCAGTTCACCAACTTCCACGTCACCCCGCTGTGCTCCCCCACCCGCGCCGCGCTCCTCACCGGTCGCGCCCAGCACAAGGCGGGCATGCGGTCGGTCAGCAACTTCCGCACCGGCTTCCCCCACATGCTCGGCCACGTCAGCACGCGCACGGCCACCATGGCCGAGGTGTTGCGCGACCAGGGCTACGCCACGTTCGCCATCGGCAAGTGGCACCTCGCCCCCATGGACGAGTGCTCGGCCGCCGGCCCGCACGACCAGTGGCCGCTGGGCCGCGGCTTCGACCGCTTCTACGGCTTCCTCGACGGCGAGACCGACCAGTTCCACCCCGAACTGGTGTGCGACAACCACATCATCGAGCCGCCCGGCGGCCCCGACGACGGCTACCACCTGTCCGAGGACCTGGTCGACCAGGCGTTGAAGATGATCGCCGACAGCAAGGGCGTTCGGCCCGACCGCCCGTTCTTCACCTACCTCGCGTTCGGCGCCACGCACGCGCCGCACCAGGCGCCGCCCGAGTACATGGCCAAGTACCGCGGCCGCTTCGACGAGGGCTGGGACGTCGTGCGCGAGCGCGTGCACCGCCGCCAGCTCGAGCGCGGCATCATTCCGGCGGGCACCGAGCTCGCCCCGCGCAACCCAGGTGTCGACGCGTGGGACGACCTGCCCGACAACCAGCGTCGCCTCGCGGCTCGCCTGCAGGAGGCGTTCGCCGCGTTCCTGGACCACACCGACGTGCAGATCGGCCGCCTGGTCGAGGGCCTGCGCGCCATGGGCCAGCTCGACAACACCGTGCTGGTGGTCATGGCCGACAACGGCGCCAGCCAGGAGGGCGGTCCGTTCGGCGTCATGCACGAGATGATGTTCTTCAACGGCATCTTCGAGACACCCGACCAGGCCATCGCCCGCATCGACGACATCGGCGGACCGCACAGCCACACCAACTACCCGTGGGGCTGGGCGCAGTGCGGCAACACCCCGTTCAAGTGGTACAAGCAGAACACCCACGAGGGTGGCGTGCACGTGCCCATGATCCTGCACTGGCCGGCCGGTCTGGCCGACGCGCCGGGCGGCATCCGCGACCAGTTCGTGTTCGTCAGCGACATCGCCCCCACCGTGTACGAGCTGCTCGGCGTCAGCGCACCCCAGGTGTACCGCGGCGTGCCGCAGGAGCCCGCATCGGGCCGGTCGTTCGCGTCGGTGCTGCGCGACCCGTCGGCCCCGGCCACGAACACGCTGCAGTACTTCGAGAACGGCGGCAGCCGTGCCCTGGTTGCCGGCGAGTGGAAGGCCGTGTGCCGCCACGAGAAGGGCGCCGACTTCGAGACAGAGCCGTGGGAGCTGTACCGCATCGCCGATGACCCGTCCGAGTGCAACGACCTGGCGGCCACCATGCCCGACAAGCTCGCCGAGCTCATCGACCTGTGGTGGCAGGAGGCCGAGGTGCACGGCGTGCTGCCGCTCGACGACCGCGGTGTCGAACTGTTCGGTGCCCGCTTCCGCGACCACTCGCCCCACCCGGCGAACCGTCGCTACGTGTACCGGCCGCCCATGTCGCCCATGCCGGGTCAGGCGTCGGCGGCGCTCGGTGGCCGCGGCTTCGACATGACGGCCACCGTCACCGCGGCCGACGGCGACGAGGGCGTGCTCTACGCCACCGGCACCGAGAACTCGGGCTTCTCGTTCTTCGTGCAGGACGGTCGCCTCGTGCTCGACTACAACGCGTTCGACGCACACACGGTGCTCGAGAGCGAGGTGCCCGTACCCGCCGGAACGTCGGCGCTCACGCTGAAGGTGCGCCGCACCGGCGGCCGCACCGGCACCGCCGACCTCGAGATCGACGGCACCCCGTGCGGCCACGTCGACCTGCCGCTGTTCATGCTGATGATGTCGTCGGTGGGCCCGAGCGTCGGGTACGACCACGGCTCGGCCGTCAGCCCGCGCTACCGCGCTCCGTACGCGTTCACGGGCACGTTGCACGAGGTGGTCATCCAGGCCAGCCCCGAGAAGTTCGGCGATGCGGCGGCTGCCGAGCACGCCGCCGAGATGGGCCGCCAGTGACGTCGTCCATCACCACCGCGGTCGACGCGCAACTCCTCACCGCCGCCGCCATTGGCGATGCGGTGGGCGTGCGCGCCGCGCTCGATGCCGGTGCCGACGTCGAGGCCCGCGACGACCGCCGCCGTACGCCGCTGCTGCTCGCCGCGCTGGCGGACCATGTCGACGTCGCCCGGGTCCTCGTCGCCGCAGGCGCCGACCCGAACGCGATGGACCACCGCCACGACACCCCGTGGTTGGTCACCGGCGCCACCGGCAGCGTCGCCATGCTCGAGGTGCTGCTGCCCGCCGGGGCCGACCTCACCATCCGCAACCGCTACGGCGGCGTCAGCGTCATCCCCGCCAGCGAGCGCGGCCACATCGAGTACGTGCGCCGCGTGGTGCAGACCGGCATCGACGTCGACCACCTGAACGACCTGCACTGGAGCGCGTTGCTCGAGGCGGTCATCCTGGGCGACGGCAGCGAGACCTACGCCGAGATCATCCGCATCCTGCTGGCTGCCGGCGCCAACCCGGACTTGGCCGACCGCGACGGCGTCACCGCACTGCAGCACGCCGAGCGACTCGGCCACCATCGCCTCGTCGAGGTGTTGAGAGGAGCATCGTGAAGGTCACCCTGTTGGGCACGGGCAGCCCGCTGCCCGATGCCCGTCGTGCCGGCCCGTCCACCCTGGTGCAGACCGATGGCACCACGCTGCTCGTCGACTGCGGGCGTGGCGTGCTCATGCGCCTCACCGCCGCCGGGGTGCTACCGCCCATGCTGCACGCGGTGCTGGTCACCCACCTGCACAGCGACCACATCACCGATCTGAACGACGTCATCACCACCCACTGGGTGATGGCCCCGCAGGGTGCGCAACTGCGCATCTACGGGCCGCCGCGCACGGCCGAGGTGGTGCAGGCCATCCTGGCGTCGCTCGCCCCCGACCTGCAGTACCGGCTGGACCACCACGCCGACCTCACCTGGACGCCCGACGTGCACGTCACCGAGGTGTCGCCGGGCGACGAGTTCAGCGTCGGCTCGGCCACCATCACCGTCGGCGCCACCGATCATCGTCCCGTCGAGCCCACCGTCGCGTTCCGCGTCGACGACGGCGGCAAGAGCGTCGTCCTGGGCGGCGACGGTGTGCCCTGCGCCGGGCTCGATGCGCTGTGTGCCGGCGCCGACGCCTACGTGCAGACGGTCATCCGCGACGACCTGGTGCGCATGGTGCCCGTGCAGCGCCTGCAGGACATCCTCGACTACCACTCCAGCGTCGAGCAGGCGGCCGAGACCGCCACCCGGGCCGGCGTGCGCACCCTGGTGCTCACCCACTACGTGCCGTCCATGCAGCCTGGCCAGGAGGACGAGTGGCGCAGCCGCGCCGCCGCCCACTTCGCCGGCGACATCGTCCTGGGCGACGACCTCACCTCCGTCACGCTCTGACCCCTTTCCGCCCGAACTCAAGTTCTGCGTGACGCGCTCCTCCCGAACTTAAGTTCTGCGTGACACTCAATCCCACGTGGGCAGGCCCGGCGACGCCTCTCCCAGGAGCACCATCCGCCGCACGGACGAGCGCAACTTGCTCGGGAACTCCATCTCCTTCTTCGTGACGTATCGAACCGTCCATCCGTTGTCGGTGAGGCGGCGATCGCGTTCGACGTCGCGCAGCTGCGCGTCGTCACTGGAGTGGTACTCGCGGCTGTGCGCCTCGATCGCGATCCGCTGCGCCGGGATGGCGAAGTCGGGCCGGGCGACGAAACCACCGTTCGGGTCGAACACCTCGTGCTGGCGTACGAGACCGTCGAGGTCGCCGATGATGGCTTCCAGCCGTACTTCGAGCGGGCTCTCGGTGGGACGACCCTTCAGCCTGGCCTCGACGAGCAGTTGCTGCATGAGCTTCGTCCCGTGCTGCCCCGGGCGGTGCAGCCGATCGACCACCGCCTGCAGCGGCGCGAGGTCGCCCTTCGTGCGCCAGTACCAGTCGAACGCCATCCTCCCCCGCAGTTCGCTGACCGACGACCCGATGTCACACAGCGTGCGTTCGAGCGACGTGCACCGGATGCCGTCGACCTCGATCACGTCCACGGCGTCGAGCGGACCGACGTGAACCACCACGCCGGCCATCAGCAACTTCCGTGGCGAGCGGACCACCACCGCGAGCGGGCCTTCCGTGAAGCCGTCCACGTACTGGAGGGCGGCCGACGACTCGAAGCCGGCCACGCCGGCTGCGTTGCAAGCCGTCGTGGCGATCATCAACTGTTGCCGCCACGTCGGCGCGGACGAGCGGACGACGAGCACCCCCGGGACTGGTTCTCGGAGCTGGTCCTTCTCGATCAGCCGGCGGATCTGCTGGGGCGACAGCCCGAGGGTGACGGCCTGACGACGTGAGAACACACCGTGGCGAGAGGCCGCGAACTCGCCAACAGCTCCCACGAGTGTGGTCATTGGCATGCGGCCCGAACCTATCGACCGACCCTCCCGGCGCAACGTCACGCAGAACTTAAGTTCGGGCGGAAGGGGCCGTCACGCAGAACTTGAGTTCGGGCGGAAGGGGCCGTCACGCAGAACTTAAGTTCGGGAGGAAGGGACAGGAACGACTCGGGTGAGGGTGGTGAAGGAGCAGAGGTAGACGTCGCGGTCGAAGCCGGCCGCGGGGAAGACCACCGACTGGACGGGGCTGCCGGTGTCGACACGGGCGAGCTCGGCGCCGGTCTCGATGTCGAGCACCACCAACTGGTCGGCGCCGCGGGTGGCGTCGTGGTCGTTGACGAGCAGCTCACCCGTGCCGGGGAAGCGCAGCATGTGCGCAGCCTGGTTCAGGTCGGCGCGCCACAGCGGCGTGGTGGCGCCGTGCTCGTCGAAACGGAACGCGGCGACCACGCCGTTGCCGCTGTCGAACCCCACGGCGATGCGCCGCTCGGCGTCGATGGCCGGCGGGTTGGCCACCAGCCCGCCGGGCAGACCGCAGATCTCGGTGAGCGACACCGCGCCGTCGGCCAGGCCGACACGCACGAGGTGCAGCGGCGCCGTGTTCGTGCCCACCCCGCGGATCGTGCCGGCATAGCGGTCGTTCCCGGCGCCGTTGTCCAGGAACCAGGCGGCGCCGGCGTCGATGACCGCGTCCCACCCGTACGTCTGGCCCTCCATGGTGCGGTACACCGGCCGGAACGACGGGTCGAACGCCAGGGTGGCGCCGTCCCAGCGCGCCCGCATGAGCGAGGTGTCGCCGACCACGTACACGTCGCCACCATCGGCGCTGAGCCGGGCGATGGACGGCTCGGGCAGCTCGCATCGCCCGACGATGTCGAGCGTGCCCGGCGCCAGCACCAGCAGCTCGGACGGGCCCAGGTCGTCGCCGTCGGGGTGGCCGGGGCGCGCGCCGGCGAAGTCCTTCGTGGCGAGGTGCCCGTCGGGCAGCACGACGAAGCTGTTGTACGGCCGGAACCGGGACAGGGTGACCGACGCGAGCACCTCCAGCGTGGGCGACAGGCGGTGAGCGTGGTTGCCGAACACGACGTACAGCGACCCGTCGGCGTGGGCGACCACTCCGCCCGGCCAGGTGGGGCCGCCCGGCAGGTCGGGCGAGCGGCGCACGGTCTCGAGCGTGTGCGGGTGCACCTGCTCGAGCCACGACACCGCGGCGTCGCCACCGGTGTGCGACAGCAGGTACACCTCGCCGGCGTCGCGCAGCACCACCATGGTGGACACCATGGCGAGACGCGACGTGGCCTCGAGCGCGTCGCCCGGACGCAGCCCGAAGCCACGCTCGACCCCCGATGTCGCCGGGGCCTGACGACGCTGCGGACCGCCGTCCTCGGCCGGCCACGGGCTGGGCCAGAGGGGCCCTGGCGCGGGGTGGACGGGCAGGTCAGCGGGGGTGTCGTTCACCCCGCCGACGCTAACCGCCGCGGTTCGCGAGCGACGGGTGCGCCCGCTCGCGCGCCCAGTGACGATAGGGTTGCCGACGGCGGTGCCCCGATTCCTCGGCGCCCGCGGTCGAAGTGCTTTCTTTCCCGCCGTCAGGCGTGTGGCTCAGCATCAGCGGCCACCCCTCGAAAGAAAGCAAACACATGACCATGTCTCCCCCCTCGTCTGGGCGCGCGCGCTCGAACAACAACAGTGGCCGTCGTCGCCGCTCGTCGGGTGGCCCCACCCGGGGCGCTCGCCCCGCCGGCACCCAGCACACCCGCCCCGCCACCACCTCGCCCGTGCGCGAGACGCCCACCGGCGAGTCGCTCGGCACCATCAGCACCCGCGAGGTGCCCACCGATGCCACGTTCGCGTCGCTCGGCGTGCCGGCCCCCATCGTGCGCATGCTGGCCGAGCGCGACGTCACGTCGCCGTTCCCCATCCAGGCCGCCACCCTGCCGGACTCGCTCGCCGGGCTCGACGTCATCGGCCGCGGCCGCACCGGCAGCGGCAAGACCATCGCCTTCGCCATCCCGACGGTGGCCAAGCTCGCCGCCTCGGGCAGTCCCCGCCAGTCGGGCAAGCCGCGTGGCCTCATCCTCGTCCCCACCCGCGAGCTCGCCAGCCAGGTCACCGAGTCGCTCGCCCCGCTGGCGAAGGCCATGGGGCTGAAGATCACCACCATCTTCGGTGGCGTCGGCCAGCAGCCGCAGGTGATGGCCCTGCGCCACGGCGTCGACATCGTCGTCGCCTGCCCGGGCCGCCTGGAGGACCTCATCAAGCAGCGCCACTGCTCGCTCGCCAACGTCGAGATCACCGTGCTCGACGAGGCCGACCACATGGCCGACCTGGGCTTCCTGCCCGGCGTGAAGCGCCTCATGGACGCCACCCCGGTGGCCGGCCAGCGCCTGCTGTTCTCGGCGACGCTCGACAACGGCATCGACGTGCTGGTGAAGCGCTACCTGCAGCAGCCCATCATCCACTCGGTGGACCCTGCGGTCGCGCCGGTCAGCACCATGACCCACCACGTGTTCGCGGTGAGCGTGGCCGACAAGCCGACGGTCGCCCGCGAGCTGGCCTCGGGCCGCGAGCGCGCCCTGCTGTTCACCCGCACCAAGCACGGTGCGAAGAAGCTCGCCAAGCAGCTCACCATGGCCGGCATCCCGGCGGTCGAACTGCACGGCAACCTGTCGCAGAACGCACGTGAGCGCAACCTCGAGTCGTTCGCCGCCGGCACCACCAAGGTGCTCGTGGCCACCGACATCGCCGCTCGTGGCATCCACGTCGACGACATCGCGCTGGTCGTGCACGTCGACCCGCCGGCCGAGCACAAGGCCTACCTGCACCGCAGCGGTCGCACCGCCCGCGCCGGCAGCGAGGGCGTGGTGGTCACCATCATGACCCCCGAGCAGGTGGGCGACGTGAAGTCGCTGGCCCGTATGGCGAAGATCGAACCGACCATCACCCGCGTGGCCCCCGGCCACAGCATCATCGAGTCGCTCGTCGGCGAGCAGGCACCGCGCCAGGCGGCGACGGTCCACGCGGACCGTCAGCCGGCACCGCGCAACGGCCAGCGCCGTCCGGTCAGCCCAGCTGGAGCTCCGCGAGCAAACCGGCCTTCGCGTCCTCGAAGTCGTCGAAGCTGATCTGCTCGTCGTCGAAGCGCTGATGCAGCGCGGCGAGGTCGGCGAGCACCTGGTCCTGCGGGCGTGACGGCACGCTGGGTGCGTCGTCGTCGACGGTGTCGACGTCGCCGCCACCCTGGCGGCGCTCCCGCTTGATGGCCTGCTTCTCCTGGCGTGCCTTCTCTCGGTCACGCTTCGCACGTCCGGCGCTGCTGGCCATGGCGTCCTCCTTCATCGAGGATCCGCCAACGCGGAGAATCCAGGTGTCAACCCTACCGAGCGTGGTGGGCCAATGGCCGGTGAACCGTCAGGTCTTCGGTGTGGGCACGTGGACGCGGTCGGTGACATCGGCGAGCAGCCGGTACATGGCCTCCAGCGCATGACGATCGGTGGTGGCGCCGCGGTGCTGTGCGCCGATGAGGATCGCCACGGCGATGCGGCCGAGCAGTTCGGCCACCTCGGGCGCCACGCCCAGCTCGATGTAGGCGTCGGTGACGACACGCTCGCGGGCGGCGTCGACCTTCTCGCGCACCCGGCCGGCATCGGCATCGGTGCGCGACCAGGCACGGATGGCCACCTCGGCCTCGTGCTGCAACTGCAGGCCCAACGTGCTGAGCACCTCGATGCGCTGCACCGGGTCGGTGATCATGCGGGCCGACAGCACCACCTGGCGCTCGAGCTGGTTCGCCCAGTGCGCGAGCAGCTGCGTGCGGTAGTCCTCGATGCCGCGGAAGTGGTGGTAGAACGACCCCTTGGTCACGCCCAGGGCGGTGCACAGCCGGGCGATGGTGAGTGCGCCGACGCCTTCGCCGGCCAGCAGGTCCATGCCGGCCGCGAAGTAGTCGCTGCGGTCGAGCGAGGACTGGTGCCGCTCGGTACGGCCGGTTCGTGCCACGGGAGGACCCTACCGTAACCTTGTCGACCATACCGTACGGTACGGTCGAAGAGAATCCCCTGGGAGTTGCGCCATGACCACGGTCCCCGACCCCGCGTCGCTGACCCTCGAGGAGTGTGGGCAGGCATTCCTCACCGGCGACACGTTCACGAGCGAGGCGTTCTTCCACGGTGTCACCACCCGCCTGCGCAACGAGGCGCCGGTGCAGTGGGTGGAGCACGAGTCGGTGAATCCGTTCTACGTGCTCACCAAGCACGCCGACATCCTCGACGTGGAACTGCACCACAACGAGTTCCTCAACGCCCCCCGTGCCATCCTGGGCGACAAGGCAGCCGACGCACAGCGCGAGCTGCAGGGTCACCTGGTGAAGTCGCTCGTGCAGATGGACGACCCCGAGCACCGCGACCACCGCAACCTCACCTCCGAGTGGTTCCTGCCCAAGAACCTGGCCAAGCTCGACGCCCGCCTGCAGGAGCTGGCGGACCGCTCGGTGCAGCAGATGGTCGACGCCGGCGGCCAGATCGACTTCGCTGCGCAGGTGGCGATGCAGTACCCGCTCTACGTCATCCTCGCCATCATGGGCCTGCCCGAGAGCGACTACCCGCGCATGCTGAAGCTCACCCAGGAGCTGTTCGGCGCCGACGATCCCGACTTCCAGCGCGACGAGGACGCGTACGCCGGCCTGCTGCAGACCGTGGCCGACTTCGTGAACTACTTCGACGGCATCACCGCCGATCGCAAGGCCAACCCCACCGGCGACCTGGCATCGGTCATCGCCAACGGCATCGTCAACGGCGAGCCCATCGGCCACAAGGAACAGCTCGGCTACTACATCATCGCCGCCACGGCCGGACACGACACCACGTCGAACTCCATGTCGGGCGGCATGCTCGCGCTCATCCAGAACCCCGATCAGTTGGCCCGACTGAAGGCCGATCCGTCGCTCATGGCCACGGCGGTCGACGAGATGATCCGCTGGACCTCACCCGTGAAGCACTTCATGCGCACCGCCACCGTCGACTACGACATCCGCGGCACCACCGTGAAGGCCGGCCAGGACGTGCTGCTGTCGTACTGGGCGGCGAACCGCGACGAGGAGGTGTTCGCCGACCCGTTCACGTTCGACGTCGGCCGCACCCCGAACAAGCACCTCGCGTTCGGCTTCGGCGTGCACTACTGCCTGGGCGCGATGCTCGCCCGCATGGAGATGAAGGCGCTCTTCAGCGCCCTGCTGCCGCGGGTCGAGCACCTCGAGCTCGCCGGCGAGCCCACCCTGGTGCGCAGCTCGTTCGTCAGCGGCCTGAAGACGCTGCCGATCCGCTACGAACTGGCCTGAGGCACCAGCCCCGGCGCCACGCCGGAGGCCTCGACCACCCAGTCCCACAGCTCGGCGCGCCGCGCCGGGGTGTCGCTGCGGCGCGTCGTCGGCAGCTTGTGGATGGATCGCTGCCGGCGGTCCAGCCAGAAGCGGCCGGTCGAGCCCAGCGGCGCGCCGTCGTCGGCGGCCAGCCACACCATCGTGTCGGCGCCCTGTTCGGGCGTGCGCAGCAACGGGCCCACCACCTTGCGGAAGGTGGGCAGCGACTCCTGCACGCCGGGCGTGTCGGCCCAGCCGGGGTGGAGTGCGTGGAACACGGTCTCGGCCGCGGGCACGCGCTCGGCCCACATCTCGTTCAGGGTGACCTGCGCCCGCTTGGCGCGGGCGTACTGCTCGGCGCCCTTGTAGTCGTCGCCCATCTGCAGGTCGGCCACCCGCAGCGGCGACGCGTACATGCCGCCCGACGACATGGTGAGCACCCGGCCGGGCGAGGCGCTGCGCAGCCGGTCGAGCAGCAGCGCGGTGAACAGGAACGGGCCCACCACCTGGCTGGCGACCACCAGCTCGAGGCCGCTGGGCGCGGTGCGCCGGTCGGCGGTGAGGGCACCGGCGTTGTGGATGAGCACGTCGAGGCGATCGTGACGCGTCAGCACCTCGGAGGCCGCGGCGCGGACGGCGTCGAAGTCGCCCATGTCGGCCACCACCACGTCGAGCGAGTCGTTGCCGGTACGGGCGGCCAGGTCGTCGCGCACCCGCTGGGTCTTGTCGCGGTCGCGGCCGAGGAGCACCACCGTCGCACCGCAGCTGGCCAGCTGCTCGGCACCCACCAGACCCAGGCCCGACGACGCACCGGTGACCACCATCACCCGGCCGGTCAGCTCGTAGCGATCCAGCGGCGTCCAGTGGTCCAGGCGCTTGCGGGCGTCGTAGCCCAGGCGGGTGAAGCTGCTGAACACCGGCAGTTCCAGCGCAGCGTCGAGGGCGTCGGCGGCGTCCATCACTTCACCTCGGTGCCGTCCAGTACCCGGCGCAGGCCGGCGGCGGCACGGTCGCCGATGCGGCCGAACGCCAGCGACAGCGCCGGCCCGAACACCTTGAACACACCCTTCAGCTGCAGGTCGGCGGCGTAGGTGACCACGGTGCCGTCGTCGGTGGCGGCGACCGTGACGGTGTCGGTGCTCACCAGCGTGCCGCTCTCGGCGACCACGAGCAGACGGCCGGGCGCCGCGTGCTCCTTCGTGACGTAGCGCAGCGTGGTGCCCGAGACCGTGACGTCGAACTCGTTGCCCTGGCCGCCGCCGTCGCCCTTCACCTGCACGACCTTCTTCACGCCGGGATCCCACTCGGCGAAGTTGCGCAGGTCGGCCATGTAGGCGAACACCTCGTCGGCGGGGCGATCAGTGCGCACCTTCGTGACGTATCGGGCCATCGGGCACCTCCGGGGTCAAGATTTAGCACTAAGCGTACGGCGTCACCCCGCGGAACGCACGGCGCGCAGCGTCGATTCCAGGTGTACCCGCAACTGGTCGGCCGCATCCCTGGCTCGCCCGGCGCACGCGGCGTCGTGCAACCGACGATGCTCGGCACGGGCGTCGCCGGCCTGCTCGCGACCACCCACGCGTACCATCTGGAAGCGCTGCGAGTGCTCGAGCAACTGCGCCACCTGGGCCAGCATGCGCTGGTTCGGGCAACGCGACATGAGGGCCATGTGGAAGCGCGTGTGCGCGTCGTGGAACGCGCCGATGGACCGGTGCCGGGCGTCGAGCGCACGGTGCGCGGCCGACACCTCGTCGGCGAACTCGCCGAGCCCGCCCTGGTCGACCGCGGCCTGCACCGAACGCTCGACCGCCACCGGGTCGAGCAGCAATCGCATCTCGTAGATCTCGGCGGCCTGGTCCAGCCCCACCGGCGCCACCCGGGCGCCGCGCTGCGGCTCGATGATGACCAGCCCCTCGCCCGCGAGCCGCTGGAACGTCTCGCGCAGCGGCGTGGCCGACACGCCCCACTGCTCGGCAAGTCGCTCGGCGTACAGCTTCTCGCCGGGGGCGATCTCGCCGTGGACGATGGCGCGGCGGAGCAGCGAGTCGACCCACTCGGACCGGGTGGGCGGTGCGGAGACGATCTTGGACACATCGCCAGAATACGCCACTTGCGCTCGATCCACAATCTATAGATAATGGGCGAATGTTCCGTCTCCTCAACATCGACGGTCGCGCAGCCCTGCAGGACGGCGACCACTGGCACGATCTCGCCACCCTCTCCGGCGACCCCACCCTGGCATCGCCCATGGCCGCCGTCGGCCGCTTCGGCGAGCTGCACGCCCTGCAGGCCGCCATCGGCGACCGCACACCCGAGGGCCTCGTCGCCGACGTCGTGCTCGGCCCGTGCGTGCCTGCACCGCAGAAGGTGTTCGGCATCGGCCTGAACTACCGCTCGCACGCCGCCGAGTCGGCCATGGAGCTGCCGCCCGCTCCCCTCACGTTCACCAAGTTCCCCTCGTGCCTGGTCGGCCCCACCGCCGACATCGAGCTCAGCGGCACCATGGTCGACTGGGAGGTCGAGCTGGTCGTCGTCGTCGGCACCGGTGGCCGCCACATCGCCGAGGCCGACGCCTGGTCGCACGTGGCCGGCATCACCCTCGGCCAGGACATCAGCGACCGGGCGGTGCAGCTCACCGGCAAGCCGCCGCAGTTCTCGCTGGGCAAGAGCTTCGACACCTACGGCCCCATCGGCCCGGCGCTGGTGTCGGTGGATTCGTTCCCGAACCCCGACGACATCGAGCTGTGGTGCGACGTGGCAGGCGACCGCGTGCAGCACGCCACCTCGGCCGACCTCATCTTCCCCGTCGCCCACCTGGTGAGCTACCTCTCCGGCATCTGCACCCTGGCACCCGGCGACATCATCTTCACCGGCACCCCCGACGGGGTGGGCATGGCCAGCGGTCGCTTCCTGAAGGACGGCGAACTGGTCACCTCGGGCGCCGCCGTCATCGGCGAGCTCCACAACCGCTGCGTGGACGGAGCGACCCGATGAGCCTGCACCGCCTGCTCTCGATGCGCGTCGGCGTGCCCGACCCCGACGGGCTCGCCGGCTTCTACGGCGAGCTCGGCCTGGAACGCCCCCACACCGGTGCGTACACCGGCACCGACGGCGGCGCCACCGTGCAGGTCGAGCAGTACCCGTTCCGCCGCCTGCTCGAGGTGGTCGTGGGTGCCGACGACGAGGCCGACCTGGCCGCAGCGGCCAGCCGTCTGGACGAGCGCGGCCTCACCGCCACCATGCGCGACGGCGCCCTGGTGGCCGTCGACCCCGCAACCCAGGTGACATTCCGCGTGGAAGTGGCCCCGCACTTCTCGCCCACACCGCACGGCCCGCGGGTGCCCGAGAACGCACCGGGCCACATCGTGCGCCACAACACCCGCGCCCCCGGCGTGTTCGGCGGCGCCCGCCCGCCGCGGCGCCTCGGTCACCTGGTCATCGGCACGCCCGACCTCGACGGCACCAAAGCCATGCTCGTCGACGGCCTGGGCTTCAAGGTGTCCGACGACATGTCGCCGATCATGGCGTTCCTGCGCTGCTCCACCGACCACCACAACGTCGCCATCGTCGACTCGCCCGTCCCGCTGCTCCAGCACTACTCGTGGGAGTGCGACGACGTCGACCACGTCGGCCACACCGCCACGGCGCTGGTGCGCGCCGACTCCACCCGCCACGCGTGGGGCTTCGGCCGGCACTACCTGGGCTCGAACTACTACTGGTACCTGAACGACCCGTCCGGTGCGTTCATCGAGCTGTACAGCGACATGGACGTCATCGACGACGACGAGGCGTGGGAACGCGAAGGCCGCACCCCGGTGGGCTTCGAGCACGTCGCCAACTCGTGGGGTCCCGACCTGCCGGTCGAGTTCATCGTGCCCACCGACCTCGAGGCGTTGCAGACCGCCTGGGCAGCGAAGGACTGACCCCGTTGGCCACCTCCGCACTCGACCACGACGTCGTCATCGTCGGCTTCGGACCGGCGGGCTCCACGCTGGCCGCGCTCCTGGCCCGGCGCGGGCTGCGAGTGCTGGTGGTGGATCGCGACACCGACATCTACGCCCTGCCGCGGGCCGTGCACTTCGATCACGAGATCATGCGCGTGCTGCAGGAGGTGGGCATCGCCGACGAGCTGGCCGGCGACATCATCGTCAACCCGGGCATGGACTTCCTCACCGCCGACCGGCAGGTGCTGCTGTCCATGCGCCCCGAGGCCGACACCGTGTCGGGCTGGCCGGCGTCGATGTTCTTCTTCCAGCCGCACCTCGAGCGTCGCCTCCGCGACCACGCCGAGTCGCTGGGCGCACAGGTACGCCTGGGCGTGGCGGTCGACGACGTCGTCGACCA
>CBHWEI010000001.1:0-49904 GCA_966112835.1 uncultured Acidimicrobiaceae bacterium | reverse complement strand
GGCATGGACGCCCCCGCACCGCACCACATCGACGGCCACGCCGGCCAGCAAGCCATCGCCGCCATCAAGGCGTTCGGCACCGACACGTTGTTCACGCTGAACGGCGCGCACATCTGGCCGTTCTACGAGGGCGCCCGAGACCAGGACGTGCGCGTCGTCGACACTCGGCACGAGCAGACGGCCACGTTCGCTGCGGAGGCGTACGCCAAGCTCACCCGTCGCCCCGGTCTGGCGGCGCTCACCGCCGGTCCCGGCATCACCAACGGCACGTCGGCCATCACCTCGGCGTACTTCAACGGCACGCCGCTCGTGGTGCTCGGTGGCCGTGCCGCCGAGTCGCGGTGGGGCAGTGGCTCGCTGCAGGAGTTCGACCACGTGCCCGTGATGACCCCCATCACCAAGCACGCGGCCACGGTGAAGGACCCGACGCTCGTGGCATCCACCGTGCACGCCGCAGTGCGCGAGGCGGTCACGCCGCACCGCGGCCCGGTGTTCCTCGACTTCCCGTTCGACTCCATCTTCACGCCGGCCTCGGTCGACGTGCCCGTCCCCGACGAGTGCATCGGCCTCGGTGCGGCGCCCGACAGCGACCTGGTCGACCAGCTCGCCGCGGCGGTGGCCGGCGCCGAGCGGCCGGCGTTCATCGTGGGCAGCGACGTGTACTGGGACGGCGCGTGGGAGCCGCTGCGTGCCGCCGCCGAGGCGTTGGGCGTGCCGTGCTTCTTCAACGGGCTCGGTCGCGGCACGCTTCCCGCCGACCACCCGCTGGCGTTCCTGCGCACCCGTGGCCTGCTGAAGGCCCGCGCCGACCTGGTGGTGGTGCTGGGCACGCCGCTCGACTTCCGCCTGGGCTTCGGCACGTTCGGCAACGCCCGCGTCGCCCACGTGGTCGACTCGGTGGGGCAGACGGCGCAGCACGTCGACGTGCTCACCGTGGCCGGCGACACGAACCTGGTGCTGCGCGCACTCGCCGACCACAGCGGCGCGCGCGTGGACCACACCGACTGGATCGCCGAGCTGCGCACGGCCGAAGAGGCGGGCCGCGCTACCGACGTGCCGCTGCTCACCGCCGACGCCAGCCCCATCAAGCCCAGCCGCATCTACGGCGAGCTCGCCCGCCGCCTGGAACGCGACGCGGTGGTCATCTGCGACGGCGGCGACTTCGCCAGCTACGCGGGCAAGTTCGTGGAGGTGTTCGAGCCCGGCTGCTGGCTGGACACGGGCCCGTTCGGCTGCCTGGGCAACGGCCCCGGCTATGCCATCGCGGCGCGGGTGGCCCGGCCGCAGAGCCAGATCGTGCTCCTCTTGGGCGACGGTGCCGCCGGCTTCAGCCTGATGGACGTCGACTCGATGGTGCGGCACGGCCTGCCCGTGGTGATGATCGTCGGCAACAACGGCATCTGGGGCCTCGAGAAGCACCCCATGCAGTTCATCTACGACGGGTGGGACATGGCCTGCGACCTGCAGCCCGAGCTGCGCTACGACGACGTCGTGAAGGCGTTGGGCGGCGCGGGTGAGACCGTGCGCGACGCCGCCGACATCGGCCCTGCGCTGGACCGTGCGTTCGCGTCGGGCGTGCCGTACCTGGTGAACGTGCTCACCGACCCGGCCGACGTCTACCCGCGCACCAGCAACCTGGGATGAGCGCGGCAGTTCGTCCCGCGCCGTCGTCCCGGCGGCGCCTCACGTACCACTGGGTGGTGGTGGTCGCCGCGTTCGTGGTGCTGCTCGGCGCCGCCGGCGTGCGCAGCACCCCGAGCGTCCTGATGGACCCGCTGCGCGACGAATTCGGCTGGTCGCGCGCCACCGTCGGCTTCGCGGTCAGCATCAACGTGCTGCTGTTCGGGTTCATCGGCCCGTTCGCCGCGGCGCTGCAACTGCGCTACGGGTTGCGCCGGGTCACCACCATCGCGCTGGTCATCATCGCCACGGGCGCGGCGCTCACCACGCAGATGACGCAACCGTGGCAGCTGTTCCTGCTGTGGGGTTTCGTCGTCGGCGTCGGCACCGGGTGCATGGCCACCGTGTTCGCCAGCACCGTCGCGTCGCGTTGGTTCCTCGCCCGTCGCGGCGTCGTCACCGGTGTCCTCACCGCTGCCACGGCGAGCGGTCAGCTCATCTTCCTGCCGTTGCTCACCCACCTGGCCGAGACGTACGGGTGGCGCTGGGTGTCCGTCACCGTGGCGGCCGCGACCGCTGCGGTCATCCCGTGGTGCTGCTGTTCCTGCGCGACCGGCCCGAGGACATCGGTCTGCGGCCATATGGTGCGGCAGACACCTACGTCAGCCCCGTCACCACCGGCAGCCCCATCGCCAACGCGTTCGGAGCGCTGTCGAGCGCCTGGCGCACCGGCACGTTCTGGTTGTTGTGGGGCAGCTTCGCGGTGTGCGGGTTGAGCACCACCGGCCTCGTGCAGACGCACTTCATCAGTGCCGCGCACGACCACGGCATGAGCCACACGCAGGCCGGCACCTACCTGGCGCTCATCGGCGGCTTCGACGTCATCGGCACCATCGCCAGCGGCTGGTTGACCGACCGCTGGGATCCGCGGAAGCTGCTGATGGCGTACTACCTGCTGCGCGGCCTGAGCCTGTTCGTACTGGACCCCGCGCTCGCCCACGGCGGCGGCGGGCTGCTCGGGTTCATGGCGTTCTACGGGCTGGACTGGGTGGCCACCGTGCCGCCCACCATCGCCCTGTGCATCGCCCACTTCGGGCGCGACCGTGGCCCGCTGGTGTACGGCTGGGTGTTCGCCGGGCACCAGGTGGGCGGGGCGTTGGCGGCGTGGGGTGCCGGCGCGCTGCACGACAGCACGGGCAGCTACCGGCCCGCGTTCATCGCCGCCGGCGCCGCGTGCCTGGTGGCCGCGGCCGGTGTGTTGCGCATCCGCCGCGAGCCGTCACCGGCCGCTGCGGACCTGGAGCCGTCAGGCGCAGGCCCCGCCGGGCTGCACGACGACCGTGCCGTCGGGAGCGATGTCCATCAGGTCTGAGACCGCGCGCAGGTACTTGGGCACCAACTCGCTCTCGTCCTTCGGGGCGCGGCCCTCGAGGATGGAGAAGTTGTCGATGGCCTGCTGGTACTCGCTCATGGCCTGATTGCAGGCCAGTTGCGACGCACCCTGGATGCCGCTGATGCCGTCGGACTGGGCCTTCGACATCTCCGTGCAGGCAGACAACGAGATCAGGGCCGCGGTGGCGACAGCGAGCGCGGTGATTGTGCGTGTCATCGGGTCTTGTCCATGAATCGGTCGACCTCCACCAGGACTCGGGTGACGCGACCTGCGGCCACCACTCCCTTGGTATCGGACGCCGAGACCATGAACGTGAGCCGTCTTCCTTCGATCTTCTCCAGGACGGCTTCGGCGTCGACCACGCCGCCCACCGGGGTGGGCTGCAGATGGTCGACCTGCACACGCATGCCGACGGTGGTGCACCCCGGTGCGAGGTGACCGTCGAGTGCGGCGCACGTGGCCTGCTCGAGCAGGGCGACGATGCGCGGCGTGGCCAGCACGTGCACCGACCCGGATCGCATGGCCACCGCCGTATCGGCTTCGGTGACCTCCATGCTCGCCAGGCCTTTCAGGCCGACCACTGCGCTCACGGCCGTGCAGGCTATGCCCTTCGCGCGGAACCGTGCGAACCAGTGGCTCGGTAGAGTGCCCGGCGTGATCGACAGCGACGTGTTGGAACGGGTGTTGGGGGCGGCGGTACGAACGGGCGCCGAGTTCGCCGAAGTGTTCGCCGAGGACAAGCGGTCGACGTCCGCGGGCCTCGACGACGGCCGCGTCGAGCAGGTCACCAGCGGCCGCGACCGCGGTGCCGGCATCCGCGTCGTCAAGGGCGACACCACCGGCTTCGCCCACACGGCCGACCTCAGCGAGGCCGGCCTGCTCGCCGCTGCCGAGGCCGCCGCTGCTGCGGCCAGCCAGGGCGACGGTCGCACCCGCACCATCTCGCTCAGCCAGAGCCCGGCACGGTCGGTCAGCCAGGTCACCCGCTACCCCGACGACGTGCGCAAGGCCGACAAGGTTGCCGTGCTGCAGCGCATGGACGACGCCGCTCGAAGCGCCGGCGGGTCCATCACCCAGGTCAGCGCCGGCTACGGCGACAGCCGCCGCCGCATGCTGGTGGCGAACACCGACGGCGTGCTCGTCACCGACGAGCAGGTCCGCACCCTGGTGCGCGTCAGCGTGGTGGCGAACGGCGACACCGGCATGCAGACCGGCTACCAGAGCGCCGGCCACACCATCGGCTTCGAACTGTTCGACCAGGTCGACGTGGAGGAGCTCGCCCGCGACGCGGCGCGCCAGGCGCTCACCAAGCTCACCGCCCGCCCGGCGCCCAGTGGCGCCCTGCCGGTGGTCATCAAGCGCGGCTCGGGCGGCGTGCTGTTCCACGAGGCGTGCGGCCACGGCCTCGAGGCCGACCTGGTCGCCAAGGGCGGCAGCGTCTACAAGGGCAAGCGCGGCGAACTGGTCGCCTCGCCCCTCGTCACGCTCGTCGACGACGGCACCATGAGTGGCGAGTGGGGCGCCATCGGCTACGACGACGAGGGCCACGCCAGTCAGTACAACGTGCTCATCCAGGACGGCGTGCTCACCGACTACATGTGGGACTACCTGCGGGCCCGCAAGGAAGGCCGCCCGCAGAGCGGCAACGGCCGCCGGCAGAGCTACCAGCACCTGCCCATGGTGCGCATGACCAACACCTACGTGTTGAACGGCACCGAGGAGCCCGACGACATCGTCCGTGCCACCGAGTACGGCGTGTACGTCGCCAAGCTCGGCGGCGGCAGCGTGAACACCGCCACCGGCGACTTCGTGTTCGGCATGACTGAGGCCTACCTCATCGAGAACGGGCAGATCACCGAGCCGCTGCGCGAGGGCAACCTCATCGGCAACGGGCCGCAGGTGCTCAGCGACATCGACCTGTTGGGCAACGACTTCGCCATGGGCAACCCGGGCACGTGCGGCAAGGACGGCCAGGGCGTTCCGGTGGGCGACGGCCAGCCCACACTCCGGGTGAAGAGCCTCACCATCGGCGGGACCGCAGCATGAGCGACGAACTGCTGGCGCTCGCCGACCGCGTGGTCGCCCAGGCACTGCCGGGCGAGCAGGTCGAGGCGTTCGTCTCGCGCGACCACGAGACCGACATCCGCATCTACGAGGGCCAGGTCGAGCACTTCGTCAGCGCGCAGAGCGAAGGCATCGGCATCCGCGTCATCCGCGACGGCCGCACCGGGTTCGCCTACGCCGGCACGCTCGACCCGTCGGCCATCGCCGAGGTGCTGGCCGAGGCCCGCGACAACGTCGACTTCGGCACGCACGACGAATGGGCCGGCCTGGCCGAGCCCGACGGCGTCGACGTGGTGCCGCAGACGCTGTGGAGCGACCGCCTGGCCGGCTACCAGACCGAGCAGAAGATCCAGTTGGCGAAGGACCTCGAGCGCATCACGCTCGGCGTCGACTCGCGGGTGCGCATCGACGACGCGAACTACGCCGACGTGAGCACCGAGTCCGCCGTCGCGTCCACCACCGGCATCCGTCGCGGCGGCCGCGAGAACGGCTGCTACGTCAGCGTCAGCACCATGGCCGACGACGGCGACGAGACGCAGACCGGCTTCGGCTTCAGCGTCGGTCGCTCGCCCGACGAGTTCGACCTCGAGAAGGCCGCCCGCGAGGCCGCCGATCGGGCGACCCGCCTGCTCGGTGCCACCAAACCCGAGAGCAAGCGCACCACCGTGGTGTTCGACCCGTACGTCACGGCCATGTTGCTGGGCGTGGTGTCCAGCACCCTGAACGGCGAGGCGGTGGCCAAGGGCCGCAGTCTGTTCAAGGACCGCGTCGGCGACCAGGTGGCCCACCCCATGTTCACGCTGGTCGACGACCCGACGAACCCGCTCGCCTACACCGCCACCGACCTCGACGGCGAAGGGCTGGCGGCGCGTCGCAACGTGCTCATCAGCGACGGCGTGCTGCACGGCTTCGTGCACAACACCTACAGCGCGCGTCGCGTGGGTGCTGCCAGCACCGGCAACGCCGTGCGAGCCGGCTTCAAGGGCTCGCCCGGCGTCGGTTGCCTGGCGCTGCAGCTGACGCCCGGCACGCGCGACCAGGCGGCGCTCATCGCCGACGTCGCCGACGGTGTGCTCATCACCTCGGTGCAGGGACTGCACAGTGGTGTGAACCCCATCAGCGGCGACTTCTCGGTGGGCGCCTCAGGTCTGCAGATCACCAACGGCACGGTCGGCAAGCCGCTGCGCGAGTTCACCATCGCGTCCACGCTGCAGCGCATGCTGCTCGACGTGGTCGAGGTGGGCGGCGACGTCGACTGGCTGCCCATGCGTGCCGCGGGCGTCAGCCTGGTCATCCGCGACGTCACCGTCTCCGGCGCCTAGACACTCAGGTCGTCCGCGTGCCGACGCCGTCATCCGCTGCCGTGCAGCGTCACCCCCACCTGGCCGAGCCGCTGCCCGCGGGCTGGGTGCGCGTCGACCTGCACACCCACACCATGTGGAGCGGCGACAGCACCACCACCCCGGACGAGGTGGAGGAGGCGGTGGTGGCGAGCGGCCTCGACGTGCTGTGCATCACCGACCACAACGCCATACGCGGCGCCAACGAACTGGCGTCGCGGCTGCCGTGCCGGGTGATCGTCGGCGAGGAGATGCGCACCCAACACGGCGAGATCATCGGCCTGTTCCTCGTCGAGCGCATCCCCATGGGCACGCCGCCGGCAGAGGCCGCGCAGGCCATCCGCGGCCAGGGCGGCATCGTCTACATCCCGCACCCGTTCGACCCGATGCGCCGCAACATCACCGAGGCCGCGCTGTACGACCTGGCCCGCGCCGGGCTGGTCGACGCCGTCGAGGCCATCAACGCCAAGACCTCGTTGCGCAGCCTGAACGAGCGCGCCGCGCACTTCGCCGACGAGTTCGGGCTGCCGGCCGGTGCGGGCAGCGACGCCCACGTGCCTGACGCGCTGGGCAGCGCGTACGTGGAGATGCCCGACTTCGACGGGCCGGCCGACTTCCTGGCGAAGCTGCCGCTCGGTCGAGTGGTGGGACATCATTGGGACGAGCACCGGCCCTGGACACCGCGCATCGTGCCCAGCGTGTCCACCGAGTAGAACTGACCACCGTGCCCATCCTCCATGCCATCGTGCTCGGCCTCGTGCAGGGCCTGTCCGAGTTCCTGCCCATCTCGTCGAGCGGTCACCTGCTGTTGGTGCCGTGGATCTTCAACTGGCACGACTTCGACGACAAGTCCATCGAGAAGGCGTTCGATGTGGCGCTGCACCTGGGCACGCTCATCGCCGTCGTCGGCTACTTCCGCAAGGACCTGGTCGTGTACGTGCGCGAGGGCCTGCGCCTGGTGGTGAAGCGCGAGAAGCCGGTGAACGCCGAAGGCCGGCTGGCGTGGTTGTTGGTGCTGTCCGCCATCCCGGCCGCCGCGGTGGGCGCCGTCGCCGAGAAGACCATCGACGACAAGCTCGGCACGCCGGGGCTCATCGCCGCCTCGATGCTGTTCTTCGCGCTGCTGCTGTGGTGGGCCGACCGTCGCGAGGGCAAGCGTGCGCTCGAGACCTACACCACCGGCGACGCCGTGAAGGTGGGCGCCGCGCAGGTGCTGGCGCTGAACCCCGGCACGTCGCGCAGCGGCATCACCATCACCGCGGCCCGCTTCCTGGGCTTCGACCGCGACTCCGCAGCCCGGGCGAGCTTCCTGATGGCCATCCCGGTCACCGCCGGTGCCGTGGCGTTCAAGATGCTGAAGCTGGCCAAGGACGGCATCCCCGACGGTCTGCTCATCCCCATGGTGGTGGGCATCATCACAGCGGCCATCTCGGGCTGGCTGGCCGTGTGGGGCACGTTGCGCCTGGTGCGCACGCGCTCGTTCACCCCGTTCGTGATCTACCGCATCGCGGTGGCCGTGCTGGTGTGGATCCTCATGCTCACCGGTGTCCGCTGACGCCCCGGGGGTGGGGGTAGCCCCACCTTCGCGACGCCGGGTCGCCGGATGGTTCGGTCGGACGGTGATCTTCACGATGGGGGCATGCTCAGACGACTTGCTCACACATGCGTCCGCCACCGCCGACTGGTGCTGGCCGGATGGCTCCTCTTCGTGATCGCGGCCACGGTCGCGGCCGGCAGCTTCGGCGGGGAGTACGGCCAGAACGGCCGGCTGCCCGGCACCGACAGCGACCGCGCCTACGAACTGCTCGCGGCCGGCGCGCCCGACGACCCGAACATCGCCGGCGACGCCGCCCAGTTGGTGTTCGAGGATGCGGCGGGCATGACAGCAGCTGCACCGCGCATCGACGCGTTCCTGCAGCGCGTGCGCGCCACCGACGGCGTGGTGCAGGCGCCGGACCCGGCGTCGCTGCAGACCTCGCCCGACGGCACCATCGGTGCCGTCGGCATCTCGATCCGTCATGACGACGAGGTCGTGGTGCAGCGGTTGGCGGCCGAGATGGACGAGTTCAACAAGGGGCCCACACACGTGGCCGCCGCCGGATGGCGCTTCCAGGAGGGTGGCGTGCCGGGCTCAGAGGCGGTCGGCCTGTTGGCGGCGGCGGTCATCCTGCTGCTGGCCTTCGGTTCGGTGGTGGCCATGGGGCTGCCGCTCGTGACCGCAGTGGCCGGGCTCGTGGTCGGTCTGGCCGGCGTGCAGCTGTGGGCCGCCGTGGTGCAGACGCCGTCGTTCACCGTGCAGGTGGCGTCGATGATCGGCCTCGGCGTGGGCATCGACTACTCGCTCTTCATCGTCACCCGCTACCGCGACGCGCTGCGCGATCACGACGACGTCGCAGCCGCTGCCGGTGAAGCCCTGGCAACCGCCGGGCACGCAGTGGTGTTCGCCGGCGTGACGGTGATGATCTCGCTGCTGGGCATGCTGCTGATGGGCATGTCGTTCCTGAACGGGTTGGCCTTCGGGTCGGCCACCGCGGTGCTCGTCGCCGTGCTCGCAGCCGTCACCCTGCTGCCCGCGCTGCTGGGCGTCGTGGGCCGCCACCTGGACCGGTTCTCGGTGCACCGCCGGGCCCAGCGAGTGGGCGAGAACGGGTGGCACCGCTGGAGCCGCTTCGTGCAACGCCACGCGGGTGCGGGCGCCATCGGCGGTGTCGTGCTGCTCGGTGCGCTGGCGGTGCCGGCGTTCGCCATGCGCCTCGCCTCGGCCGACGCGGGCAGCGACCCACAGGGCAGCACCACGCGGGTGGCGCACGATCGCTTGGCGGAAGGCTTCGGCGTCGGTTCGAACGGCCCCTTGCTGGTGGTGGTCGACGAGGCCGCCCGCCCCGGCTCGGCCGAGGCAGTCGCCGAGTCGCTGAGCACGCTGCCGGGTGTGGCCCAGGTGGTGGGCGTGCAGCAGTCGCCCGACGGTGCAACTGCGCTGGTGACGGTCATCCCGACCACCGGCCCGCAGGAGGCCGCGACGGCCGATCTGGTGCACCGGGTGCGGGCCGACATCCGCGCCGCCGGCCTGCCGGCCCACGTGGGTGGGCAGACCGCGTCCGACGTCGACTTCGCCGACCTCATGTCGTCACGGTTGCCGGTGTTCATCGGTGCCGTGCTGCTGCTCAGCTTCCTGCTGCTCATGTTCGTGTTCCGCTCGGTGCTGGTCGCGCTGAAGGCGGTGGTGCTGAACCTGCTGTCCATCGGCGCCGCCTATGGCGTGCTCGTCGCCGTGTTCCAATGGGGCTGGCTGGGCGGCCTGGTGGGCGTCGAGCAGGGAGCGCCCATCGAGCCGTGGGCGCCGATGATGCTGTTCGCCATCGTGTTCGGCCTGTCGATGGACTACGAGGTGTTCCTGCTGTCGTCCATGAAGGAGCGCATCGACGCCGGCGAACCCAACGGGCGTGCCGTGGTGGAAGGCCTGGCGTCGACGGCGCGGGTCATCACCGCCGCCGCTGCCATCATGGTGTGCGTGTTCGGCAGCTTCGTGATGGGCGACCTGCGGGCGATCAAGCTGATCGGCCTGGGCCTGGCGGTGGCCGTGTTCCTCGACGCCACCGTGGTGCGCATGCTGCTGGTGCCGGCGACCATGGAGTTGCTCGGCGAACGGAACTGGTGGTGGCCGCGCCCTTTCGCCACGCGTCGACGGGCGGAGGTGGCGTCGTGAAGCTGGTGCGTCGTGCGTTCTCGCCCTACGTCCACGCCCGGGTGTGGAAGGAGTCGGCCCACCTGTTGGTCGACCTGTTCGTCGGCATCGTCGGGTTCACCTGGGTGGTCACGATGATCAGCCTCGGTGCGGGCCTGGCCGTCACCCTCGTCGGCCTGCCGCTGCTGGCCATCGCCATCGGCAGCGGGCGCATCATCGCCGTCGCCGAACGAGCCAGGGTCCGCGCGCTGCTCGACGTCGACATCCCGGCCTGGCCGGCCATGCCGCCCGTCGACTCGCTGTGGCAGCGCACCATCCGCCGCTTCGGTGACGGACCCGGCTGGAAGGGTCTGGCCCACGGCCTGGTGATGCTGCCGTGGGGCGTCGTCACGTTCACCGCGACGGTCACGCTGTGGACGGTGGCGTGGTCGATGGCGGCGTTCCCGCTGTTCGGCTGGTGGCTGCCGAACGACAGCGACTCGTTCCATCCCACCGGGTGGGCGTTGGCGGGCCTGGTGCTGGGCACCGGCCTGGTCGGCGGACTGATGGTGGCGTTGCTGCCGCGGATGATCCACGGCCTGGCCATGGTGGACGCAGCGATGGCCCGCGCACTGTTGGGCCCCGACGAGGCCGCCGCGCTGCAGCAGCGTGTGGTCGAACTGGAGGAGAGCCGAGCGGCCGGCACCGAGTCGGCCGCGCACGAACTGCGCCGCATCGAGCGCGACCTGCACGACGGCGCCCAGCAGCGGTTGGTCAGCGTCGCCATGAACCTGGGCATGGCGAAGGACCAGCTGGACCCCGCCGACGACCCGAAGGCTTACGAGCTGGTCAGCCGAGCGCACGACGAGGCGAAGCAGGCCATCGTCGAGATGCGCGAACTGGTGCGCGGCATCCACCCGGCCATCCTCACCGACCGCGGGCTCGACGCCGCAGTGTCGGCGCTGGCCGCCCGGTGCCCGGTGCCGGTCGCCGTGCACAGCGACCTGCCGCGCCGGCTGCCGCCTCCGGTCGAGTCGACGGCCTATTTCGTGGTGGCCGAAGCACTCACCAACCTGGCCAAGCACAGCGGTGCCACCTCCGGGTCGGTGCGCATGGTCGACCGTGGTGCCACGTTGTCGGTGGAGGTGCACGACGACGGCCGCGGTGGCGCCCAGGCGGGTGCCGGTGGCGGCCTGCACGGCCTGAGCGACCGGGTGCGGTCGGTCGACGGCACGCTGCGCATCGCCAGCCCGGTGGGTGGCCCTACGGTGCTGCTCGTGGAGCTGCCGTGCGGATCGTGATCGCCGAGGATTCGGTGCTGCTGCGCGAAGGCATCACCCGGCTGCTCGCCGAGTACGAGCACCAGGTGGTGGCCGCGCTGCCCGATGCGCAGGGGTTGGACGCCGCGGTCGACGTGCACCGGCCCGACCTGGTGGTGCTCGACGTGCGCATGCCGCCCACACACACCGACGAGGGACTGCGTGCCGCGGTGGCGTTGCGCACCCGTCTGCCCGAGGTGCCGGTGCTGGTGCTGTCGCAGTACGTGGAGGAGCGGTATGCCACCGAGCTGCTGGCGATGGGCAACGCCGGCGTGGGCTACCTGCTGAAGGAGCGGGTGGCCGACGTGCGCCAGTTCATCGATGCCGCCGTCCGCGTGGCGCAGGGCGGCACCGCGCTGGACCCCGAGGTGGTGGGCCAGCTGCTGGTGCGCAGCCGCCGGCGCGAGCCGCTCGACCAGCTCACCCCGCGTGAGCGCGAGGTGTTGGGGTTGATGGCGCAGGGCCTGTCGAACGTCGCCATCGCCGACACGCTGGTGGTGAGCGCCGGTGCCGTCGAGAAGCACATCTCGTCGATCTTCGCCAAGCTCGACCTGCCGCCCTCGGAATCCGAGCACCGCCGCGTCCTCGCCGTGCTGCGCTACCTAGGCTGAGGGGATGTCGACCGTCCTGCAGACCGTGCCGCTGGGCTTCCAGTGGCCCACCATCGATCCCTTCCTGTTCTGCGTCCACCACCTCGACTTCTACCCGGCGGGCAACGCCGCGTTCGGTCCGCAGGGCACGCTCGCCGGCCGCAACATCGGCAACGACTTCGAGCCCAAGGACGGCTGGCGCATGTACCACGGCAGCACCGTGCCCGGCTTCCCCGAGCACCCGCACCGTGGCTTCGAGACGGTCACCTTCGCGCGCCGTGGCTACATCGACCACAGTGACTCCATGGGCGCTGCCGCCCGCTTCGGCCGTGGCGACGTGCAGTGGATGACCGCAGGTCGCGGTGTGGTGCACAGCGAGATGTTCCCGCTGCTGTCGGCCGAGGGCGAGAACACCGTCGAGTTGTTCCAGATCTGGATGAACCTGCCGGCCACCGACAAGATGGTCGAGCCGCACTTCACCATGCTGTGGGACGAGCGCATCCCGCGCGACGAGCACGTCGACTCGGCCGGCGCCACGAGCGTCGTCACCGTCATCGCCGGCCGCTACGCCGATCTCACGCCGCCCGCACCGCCGCCGGCCTCGTGGGCGTCGCGTCCCGAGGCCGATGTGGCCATCTGGCACGTCACCATGCAGCCCGGCGCCGTCATCGACCTGCCCCGTGCCGAGGGCGACGACACGGTGCGTGTGCTGTACGTGTTCGAGGGCGGCGTACGCGTCGACGACACCGACGCCGGCCGCGACACGGGCGTGGTGGTCGAGGCGTCGGTGGCCACGCCGTTGCATGCCGGCGCCGACGGTGCTGAGGTGCTGGTGCTGCAGGCGCGGCCCATCGGCGAGCCCGTCGCCCAGTACGGGCCGTTCGTCATGAACACCCGCGAGGAGATCGAGCAGGCGTTCCGCGACTACCAGTCCACCGGCTTCGGTGGCTGGCCGTGGGACCGACCCGATCCGGTGCACGGCGGCGACGCCGCCCGCTTCGCCCGTCACGCCGGCGGGCGCGTCGAGCGCCCGGCCATCGACCCGACGCTCGCCGACGGCGACGTCCGCTCGGCAGGCTGACGTGGAGATGCATCCCGCCACCATCGCCGTCTCGTCCGGTCGCCCGCACGGAGTCGGCGAGCCGTTGAACCACCCCATCGAGCTCGCCAGCAACTTCCGCGGCGAAGCCGGCGACTACTCGCGCACGCACGGCACTGCCACCTGGCACGCGCTGGAGGAAGCGGTGGGCGCAATGGAGGGCGGCACCGCGCTGGCCTACGCGTCGGGCATGGCCGCCGCTGCGGCGTGCCTGTTCGCGCTGGCGCCGAAGGTGCTCGTGCTACCCAGCGCCTCGTACCTGGGCGTGCGGTCACTCGTCACCGACCTGGTCGACCAGGCCCGCATGGAAGTGCGGTCGGTCGACGTCGCCGACACCGCGCAGGTGATCGCTGCCATCCCCGGCGCCGACGTGGTGTGGATCGAGACGCCGGCCAACCCGACCCTCGAGGTCGCCGACGTCCGCGCCATCTGCGACGCCGCCCGCGCCGCCGGCGCGGCAGTGGTGGTCGACAGCACGTTCGCCACGCCCGTCTGCGCGCAGCCGCTGTCCGACGGCGCCACCGTGGTCATGCACAGCGGCACCAAGTTCATCGGCGGGCACAGCGACCTGCTCATGGGCCTCACCGTGACGGCCGATCCGGCGGTGCACGAGCGTCTGTTCCACGCCCGCCTGGTGAACGGCAGCACCCCTGGCGCGCTCGAGGCATTCCTGGCCCTGCGCGGCCTGCGCACCCTGCCGCTGCGCATGGAGCGCGCCCAGGCCAATGCCGCGGTGCTCGTCGAGCAGCTCAGCGCCCACCCGGCGGTGTCACGTGTTCGCTACCCGGGCAACGGGGCGATGGTGTCGTTCGAGTTGCACGGTGGTGCCGCGGCCGCCGATGCCGCCTGTGCGGCGGTGCGGCTGATCGTCCCCGCCACCAGCCTGGGCGGTGTCGAGACCAGCATGGAGCGCCGTCAGAAGTACGCCGGCGACGCCCATGTGCCGCCCGGCCTCATCCGCATGAGCGTCGGCATCGAGCACGTCGACGACCTCTGGCGCGACCTCGACCGAGCCCTCATCGCCCGAACTTGAGTTCTGCGTGACGGGTCACCTCCGCCCGAACTCAAGTTCTGCGTGACGGTGCCCAGGGGTGGCGGGCGAGGAGGATGTCGGTGGCAGTCAGTTGGGTGCTCACCTGGGCGGCGCACTCGGGCGGGACGCCGGCCTCGACGCTCGCCTCGGTGACGCCGACCACTCTGCCGTCGCACAGGCGAACGCCTCCGGCGAACAGCGTCACCCCGTCGCCGTCGACGAGGGTGGGTGCGTGCTCGGCGGCCAGCGCGACGACCACCCAGTCGGGCGCGATGGCCTGGTCGCCCACCATCGCGTCGGCCGTCAGCACCGAGCCGCGTGCGAGCGGTCGTGCGGCGATGGCGCCGGTCGGCAGGTCGTCGACCACGTCGCCGGCGAGCACCGCCACCGGGTACTCGTGACGTTCGGCCACGATGGCGCCGCCCGCGGCGACGTCGGCCGACACCACCCAGACCTGGCGGGTGGTGCCCCAGGAATCACGGGAGCGAAGCGCATCGTCGTGCGCGGCCCACACCTGCAACGCGGCGAGCGCGGCGAACGTGCCGGCGATCAGCCAGTACAACCAGGGCCGCCGGGCAAGGACCAGGCGAACACGCGACAACCACCACACGGCGACCTCCTGAGGTCGTTCGACGGACGTGGGGAAGTCGTGGCGCGCACCCTATCGGCGGCCGGTGCGGCAGCGTCCGGGCCCGCGTGCGTCAGATGGCGTGCCTCAGGTGGCGGGCGACGCCGGTGCGGCGGCGGGGGCAGCCGGGGCGGCCGTGGGCGAGCTCGACGACTCGCTGGAGGTGCTCGTGGCGGCGGTGCCGGCCGAGCTGTCGCTGCTGGTGGTCGACGACGAGCTGCTCTTGCTGGAGCCGCCACGGTTGTCCGTCTTGTAGAAGCCGCCACCCTTGAAGGTGACGCCGACCGGTGTGAACACCTTCTTCACCTGCATCGTGGCACCCGTCGACGGGTGCACGGCCTCGGTGAGGGCGTCGTCGGTGAAGGCCTGCTGGACCTCGATGGTCTCTCCGGTCTCGACGAATTTGTAGACGTAGGTGGGCATCCGCGGCACTCCGAGTTCGGGGATTAGCAGTCGGCAAGGGCGAGTGCCAAACGATATCAAGTCCGACGGCCGGACACCCTTTCGGGCACGGTCCGGGTCGAGTCACGTGCCGGAATCGCGCTGTCGTAGTCTCACGTCATATGCGCGCCCGGACCGCCGTCATCCCCGCAGCCGGCATGGGCACCCGTTTCCTTCCCGCGACCAAGGCGGTGCCCAAGGAACTGCTGCCCATCATCGACCGCCCTGCACTGCAGCTGGTGCTCGACGAGGCGGTCGGTGCCGGCATCGAGCACGTGGTCATCGTCACCAGCCGGGCCAAGCCGGCCGTCGAGGCGTACTTCGAGCCGGCCCCGCACGTGGTCGACAAGTTGCGCAGCACCGGCCGCCATGGCATGGCCGACACGCTCGAGCGGGTCGGTCGCGACCTGCGCGTGAGCTTCGCCTACCAGGACGTCGCACTCGGTCTGGGGCACGCCGTCGGCTGCGCCCGCGAGCTGGTGGGCGGCGAGCCGTTCGCCGTCATGCTGCCCGACGAGCTCATGGGCGACAGTTCGCTGCTGGCCCAGATGGTCGACCTGTGCGAGTCCACGGGTGGCAGCGTGGTGGGGCTCATGGAGGTGCCCCTCGAGCAGGTCAGCGCGTACGGCGTGGTCACACCCGCCGGTCCGCTCACCGACGACGGCGTGCTGCCCGTCGCCACCATGGTCGAGAAGCCGGCCGCCGCCGACGCACCCAGCCGTCTCATCATCATCGGCCGTTACGTCCTCACCCCCGACGTGTTCGACCGCATCGCCGAGGTACAGCCCGGCGCCGGCGGCGAGATCCAGCTCACCGACGCATTGCGCATGCAGGCCGAGAGCGGACCGTTCCACGGGGTGCTCAGCAGGGTGCGCCGGTTCGACACGGGGAACCCGCTCGGCTGGCTGACCGCGGTGGTCGAGTTGGCATTGGCCGATCCCGACATCGGAGAGTCGTTCCGTGAGTGGCTCGACGCCCGACGCTGACTTCGACCCGCAACGAGTCGCGAGCGACCTGCTCGCCCAGATCGGTGAGTTCGGCTCACCGCAACGGGCGGCCGCCGAGCGGTCGTACCTGAAGAGTCAGCTCCGCCATGTCGGTGCACCCGTCCCCGCGGTGCGCCGGGTGGTGCGCAACTGGGTGCGTCACCATCCGCAGGTGGCCCACGACGACCTGTTCGCCATCGCCGACGCGTTGTGGGAGCAGCCGGTGCACGAGTTGCGACTCGCCGCGATCGAGCTGCTGCAGGCCGTACCCCGGCGCATCGACGCCGACGACATGCCGTGGCTCGAGCAGCACCTGCGCGAGTGCCGCACGTGGGCGTTGGTCGACCCGCTCGCGGGGCTGGTGGTTGCCGACCTGGTGCCTCGCTCGCCGTCCGTCATCGCCGAGCTGGACCGTTGGGTGACGGACCGCGACTTCTGGATGCGGCGCTCGGCCGTGCTGGGGCTGCGGTCGGCCGTGCGCCGCGGCGACCAGCTGGACGTGTTGTTCGACTTCGCCGAGCGGCTGCTGCCCGACACCGAGTTCTTCGTGCGCAAGGCCATCGGCTGGGTGCTGCGGGAAGTGGCCCCGCACCATCCGCGCGAGGTGTCGGCCTGGCTGCGCGACCACATCGACGAGGTCAGCCTGGTCACCCTGCGCGAGCCGCTGCGCAAGCTGGCCGATGGCGAGGAACTGCGCGAGCTCTACGACAGCCGGCGGAACCCGCCGGGGTAGTCCCGCACCAGGCCGTGCGCGTCGAGCTCGACCGTGGCGGTGGTGGCAGGGTCGTCGGTCTCGATGCGCCAGTGCAGCGCATCCACCCGGGTGTAGCGGTGCGTGACTGCACGCACCTCGAGCGTCTCGGTGTCGACGACCACCACGGGGATCTCGGCGGTGTGCCCGTCGAGCAGCGGCAGCCGCCGGATGGGCAACGACACGGTGAACGCCGCACAGGCCAGGTGCACGTCGTAGCAGCCGTCGAGCTCGGTGCGGTGCGCGCCGTTCATCTCGCCCCAGCGGCCGGCGCCGTCGGTGGCGAGCCACAGGTCGGGCTCCTCCAGGTCGCGGAACAGGATGAACTGGCGCACCTGCCACGTGGCCGACAACCGCAGCACGTACTCCACCTGCTCGCGGTCCAGGCGCCCCGACACCGTGTAGCCCTCGTTCTCCCAGCGGATGGTGGTGGTGTCGAGATGCGGTCCGTCGCCCACCGCCCAGCGCACGACGTGGCCGTCGGGGCCGTGGGCGTCGGTGAGGGCGGCGTATGCGGTCATCCGTGCCCACGGTACCGTGGCGACCGTGATCCCTCTCGACGACGCCCGCGACCACGTCCTGCAGCGCACCCCGGCGCTCGCGCCGCGTGAACTGCCGTTCCGTGAGGCCATCGGCTGCGTGCTCGCCGCGCCCGTCGTGGCTGCCGAGGACGTCCCCCCGTTCGCGAACAGCGCGGTCGACGGGTATGCCGTCATCGCCGAGTCGGTGGCGTCCGCCCCGGTCGAGCTGCCGGTGGTGGACGAGGTGGCCGCAGGCGGGTACACCGACCGCGTGCTCGGCCCCGGCGAGGCAATCCGCATCATGACGGGTGCGCCCATCCCGGCGGGCGCCGATGCGGTCGTGATGGTGGAGGACACCGAGCGCCTCGACGGCGGGAACCGCGTCCGGGTGCTCCGCCCCATCGACGCCGGTGCGGCGGTGCGTGCCGCCGGCGACGACGTCCGTGTGGGTACCGAGCTGTACTCCGCCGGCACGCTCGTCACCCCGGCCGTCGCCGCGGTGCTGGCCAGCGTGAACGCCGCGGTGGTGTCGGTGGTGCCGCAGGTGCGGGTGGCGGTGCTCAGCACCGGCGACGAACTGATCGACGACGGCGGCCCCCTGCAGCCCGGGCAGATCCGCGAGAGCAACCGCACCATGTTGCACGGGCTGGTGCGCGACGCCGGCTGCGACGCGGTGGACCTGGGAATCGTGCGCGACGACGAAGCGGCGCTGGAAGCGGTGCTGCGGTCGGCGGCCGACACGTGCGATGCCATCGTCACCAGCGGTGGCGTCAGCATGGGCGACTACGACGTGGTGAAGGCGGTGCTGTCGCGCATCGCCGACATGCAGTGGATGCAGATCGCCATCCGCCCGGCGAAGCCGTTCGCGTTCGGTCTGCTCGCCGCGTCCGACGGCCGCCAGGTGCCGGTGTTCGGCCTGCCGGGCAACCCGGTCAGTTCGCTGGTGAGCTTCGAGTTCATGGCCCGCCCCGCGCTCCGCCAGATGGCCGGTCTGCCCCACCCCGACCGGCCCATGGTCGACGCCATCGCCGACGACGGATTGTCGCGGCGTCCCGACGGCAAGCTGCACCTGCAGCGGGTGTTCGCCTCGTTCCACGACGACGGCCGGGTGCACATCCGCTCGGTGGGGGCCCAGGGCAGCCACCAGCTGGCCGCCACCTCGCTGGCCAATGCCATCGCGGTCGTCCCCGACGGTGACGGCATCGCGGCGGGCGCCTCTGTCCGAACGATGCTCCTGTGGGTAGTTTGATCACATGGACCTGATCGACCCCTTCGGACGGACGATCCGCGATCTGCGCATCTCGGTCACCGACCGGTGCAACTTCCGCTGCACGTACTGCATGCCGGAGGAAGGCATGAAGTGGCTGCCGCGCAGCGAGGTCCTGTCATTCGAGGAGATCGAGCGCCTGGCGCGCATCTTCGTCGAGCGGTTCGAGGTCGACGGCCTGCGCCTCACCGGTGGCGAGCCCACCATCCGGGCCCACATGACCCTGCTCGTGCAGAAGCTGGCGAAGCTGCGGGTGCCCGAGCACTCGTCGTCGCCGTACGCCGGTCGAAAGCCCGACCTGTCGATCACCACGAACGGGGCCACGTTCCGCAACCTCGCCCACGAGCTGAGGGCCGCCGGCCTGGACCGCGTGAACATCAGCCTCGACACCCTCGACCGGGCCCGCTTCGAGCAGATGACCCGGCGCGACGAGCTCGAGCACGTGCTCGACGGCATCGAGGCCGCCAAGGAGGCCGGTTTCTCGCCGGTGAAGATCAACGCCGTCGTCGAGCGGGGCGTGAACGACGACGAGATCGTCGATCTGGCCCGGTTCGGCCGCGACCGCGACGTGGAGGTGCGGTTCATCGAGTTCATGCCGCTCGACGCGACCGGTCACTGGGTGAACGACAAGGTGGTCGGCCAGGACGAGATCGTCGCGGCCCTCCACGCCGTGTTCCCGCTCGAGCAACTGCCGGCCCAGGGCGCCGCCCCGGCCAGCCAGTGGCGCTACCTCGACGGCAAGGGCACGGTCGGGGTCATCCCCACCGTCACCAAGCCGTTCTGCGACGACTGCGACCGGGTGCGCCTGACGGCCGACGGCCAGTTCCGCACCTGCCTGTTCGCCACCACCGAGTTCGACCTGCTGCGCCTCATGCGCGACGGCGCCACCGACGACGACCTGGCCGCCGAGATCCAGCGGGCCGTGGGCACGAAGTGGGCGGGCCACCAGATCAACCAGGTCACGTTCGTCCGGCCGCGTCGCACGATGAGCCAGATCGGCGGTTGAGCTTCGCCGGCGGGAATCCCGCCGTGCGTGGTTCCCGGGCGCCCTGCGTGGCGCCCCAAGGACGTTCCTGGTGCTCCGCCCCAGGCCGGGAATGACCAGAGACTCTGTTCGATTGCTCAACAGTCCCTCAAGATCGTCTGTAGGTGAGCCGATGTAGATCCAGGCCGCACCAGGTGCGGCGGCAGCATCGAAAGAAGGTCCGAGTGAGCAGGGACACCGAGAGCACCGTGACGACCCAGCCGCAACGGCGGGGCGGGAAAGTGAAGCCGTACAGCGGCGAGGCGGGGCCGGTCAACACCGGTGCACGCCCGGGCACCAAGCCGGGCGAACCGCAGAAGTTGGGCGACCTGCTGGCCGCCCGTGGACTGGTGAACTCGGAGCAGTTGCGGAGCGCACTGCTGACGCAGAGCACACACGGTCAGCGGCTGGGCGCGACGCTCGTCAGCCTGGGTCTGCTCACCGAGCGTGAACTCGCGGAGGCGCTCGCCGAGCAGTCGGGCCTCGAACTCGTCGACCTGGCCCACGAGAACGTCGACCGAGACGTCGCTCAGTTGTTGTCCGAGAGCGACGCCAAGCGTCTCGTCGCGGTGCCGGTGCGCCGCGACGGCGAGCGCATCGTCGTCGCCGTCGCCGACCCGTACGCGTCGGAACTGCAACAGGAACTCATCACCATCCTCAGCGCTCCGGTGCGCCTGCAGGTGGCCGCCGGTCTGGACATCCTGGAGATGATCTCCGCCGTCCACGTGAAGGTGGGCGAGATGGACGAGGCACTGCGCGTGTTCGAAGAGCGCGCCGAGCAGCGCAAGCGCGAGTCCACGGCCATCGCACCGACGTACAACAACATGGTCGACGAGAACGCGCCGGTGGTGCGTGTCATCAACCTCATCCTCGAGCAGGCCACCCGCGAGCGTGCCAGCGACGTGCACATCGAGCCGTCCGACGAGTGCGTCCGCGTGCGGCTGCGCACCGACGGCGCGCTCCGCGAAGTGATGACCCTGCCGATCAGCATGGGGCAGCCGCTGCTGTCCCGCATCAAGGTGATGGCCAACCTGAACATCGTCGAGCGCCGCCGCCCGCAGGACGGCAACTTCACCACCGAGACGCTCGGCCGCGAGATCGACATCCGCGTGGCCACGTCGCCGACCGTGTTCGGCGAGATGGTGGTCATGCGACTGCTCGACAAGCGACGCAGCCTGTACGAGCTCTCGCGCCTGGGCATGCCCGAGGCGGCCGAGGCCAGCTACCGCGACCTCATCCGCCTGCCGTTCGGCCTGGTGGTGTGCGCCGGCCCGACCGGTTCCGGCAAGACCACCACGCTGTACGCCACCCTGTCGGCCGTCAACGACGAGAGCCGCAAGGTGGCCACCATCGAGGACCCGGTGGAGTACGTCATCCCCAGCATCAGCCAGATCCAGATCCACGAGGCGGCCGGCCTGACGTTCGCCACCGGCCTGCGTGCGCTGCTGCGACAGGACCCCGACACCATCCTGGTGGGCGAGATCCGCGACGTCGAGACCGCCCGCATCGCCGTGCAGGCCGCGCTCACCGGCCACTTCGTCATGTCGTCGCTGCACGCCACCGACGCCGCGGCCGCGCTGCACCGCTTCCTCGACATGGGCATCGAGCCCTTCCTGCTCGCCTCGTCGCTCACCGGTGTGGTCGGTCAGCGACTGGTCCGCCGCAACTGCCCGCGCTGCTCCGAGCAGTACCAGCCGGCGGTGGAGGAGATGGCGTTCCTCGAGAAGGTCGTCGGCGACCTCCCCTCCGATGCGAAGTTCATGAAGGGCCGCGGCTGCAACTTCTGCCGCGACACCGGCTTCTTCGAACGAGTCGGTGTGTACGAGGTTCTGGCCGTGAACGACACCATCCGTCGTCTCATGGTCGACCATGCCAGCCAGACCGACGTGCGTCGCGCCGCCGAGCAGGAAGGCATGCGGACCATGGCCCGCTGTGCCGTCGACCTCGCGCTGGCCGGCACGACCACGCTGACCGAAGTCCTCCGAACGGTGGTGGTGATCTGATGTCCAGGTTCCAGTACGTGGCCGTCGACGTGCACGGCGCGACCGACAAGCGGTACATCGAGGCGTTCGACGAGTCCGATGCCCGCAAGAAGCTGCTGCTCGCCAACCTCGACGTGCAGAGCATCACGCTCAAGGAGCCGTTGCTGCGCCGCGAGTTGACGCTGAAGAAGCAGCGCGTCAAGCCGATGGAGATCCTCCACTTCACGAACCAGATGGCGGCGTTCCTCGGTGCCGGTCTGAGCATCATCGACGGGCTCGACCTCATCGCCAAGAACACCCCGAACCCGACGCTCGCGGACATGCTCCACCAGATGCGCGACGACGTGCGTGAGGGCATGCCCTTCGAGGACGCGCTCGCCGAGCACCAGAAGGTGCTGCCGCGCTACTACGTGGGCGTCGTGCGGTCCGCCAGCCTCACCGGTCGTCTCGACGACGCGCTGGCACAGCTGGCCGGCTACATGGAGCGCGAGCTCGAGGCCAAGGCGCGGGTGAAGTCGGCGATGGCGTACCCGATGGTCATCATCGGCATGTCGTTGGTGTCGGTCATCATCCTCACCGTCTTCGTGCTGCCGAAGTTCGTCGACCTGTTCAAGTCGCTCGGCACCGAGCTGCCGTTCACCACCCAGCTGATGATCAACTTCGCCGATTTCTCGGCGAACTACTGGTGGCTGTACGTCATCGCCATCGGGGCCTTCGTCGGCTTCCTCCAGTGGCTGAAGCGGTCGGCGAAGGGTCGCTACATGCGCGACAAGATGATCCTGAAGATCCCGCTCATCGGCGAGATCGCGCTGTACGCCAGCGTCGAACGCGTCTGCCGCATCCTGTCCACCCTGTGGCAGGCCGGCGTGCCGGTGGCCGACGCGATGACCGCGGCGGTGCAGAGCGCCGACAACCTGGTGTTCGAGGAGCGGCTCATTCCCGTACAGGAAGCGGTGCTGGCCGGCGAAGGCCTGGCCGAACCGCTGGCGAGCGTGGACCTGTTCCCCGACGCGGCGCTGCAGATGATCGCCGTGGGCGAGGCATCGGGCACCCTCGCCGAACAGCTCGAGAACGCGGCCAACTTCTACGGCCGCGAGCTGGAGTACAAACTGAAGCGGCTCACCACGTATTTCGAGCCGGCGATCATCATCATCGTCGGCGTGGTCGTCGGCTTCGTCGCCATCTCGCTGGTGCAGGCCATGTACGGCTCACTCGGAGGGGGAGTGAAGTAGTCATGGACGCTCGACGTAGCCACGATCAGGGCTACACGCTCATCGAGCTGCTGGTGACCATCACCCTCATGGCGGTGGCGTTCGGCGCGGTGTTCGGTGGCCTGGGTCTGTTCTTCAAGATCCAGGCGACCCAGCGCGCCAACGCGCAGATCGACACCGAGATCCGCAACTACGCGGAGCGGCTCCTCGATCAGAAGTACGTCGACTGCGCGACGCCCACCAGTTACAGCGCGGCGACGAAGCCCACGGGCTACACCACGACCGTCACGCTCTCGTACTGGGACGGCAAGCTGCCCGCCGGCTTCGGGTCGACGTGCACGACGGACCTCGGCCTGCAGCAGATCACCATCAAGCTCAGCAACTCGCGTGGCGACTTCGGCACGCTGGTCCTCGGGAAGTCACGATGAACGCGCGCGCCGGCACCCGGCTCGACGCCCGCCGTGACGCCGGCGTGACCCTGGTCGAGCTCATCATCTCGGTGGTGCTGCTCGGTCTGGTGGGCACCGTCGTGGGTGGCGCCCTGTACATGGGCATCAAGACCACGAACAACAACAGCACCCGTCTGGACCAGAGCATGACCGAGATGGCGGTCACGCGCTCGCTCACCGGCGACATCTACTCCGCCGAGGGGCCTGTGCTGGTGAACAGCACCGACGCCACGTGCGGCACCGCCACGCTGAAGTTCCTGTCGCGCAGCGACGCCACGAAGGCCACCCGCGACGTGGTGGTCGCGTGGTCGTTGAGCGGCACGAACCTCACCCGCAAGGTGTGCACGGGCGGCACGCAGACCAGTTCGAACGTGGTCGCCACCAACATCAGTGCGTTCACTCCGGGCACCTGCGCGGCCTCGTGCACGGCGGCGAAGATCTCGGTCACGTTCACCGCGGCGGGCAAGGGCGACGTGACCGCCGAGAGCTGGACGCTGAACATCACCCGTCGAGGAGCGACCTCATGAGCCGGCAGCACGACCTCCCGGAACTTCCCCAGGACGATCGGGCCCCGGGCGACACCCGCCGCGCCGACCAGGGCTCGGCGCTCATCATGGCCATCGTGTTCGTGACCGTGATCGGCCTGGCCATGGCGGCGGGGCTGGGCTACGCCTCGGCGACCCTGCGTGCCCAGTCGAACGCGTACACCCCGGCCCGCGACAAGCTCTACGCCGCCGACGCGGCCATGAAGGCGGCCGTCGAGTACATCGTGAACAACCCCTCCGAGGGCAACGCGGGCACGAACCCCAGCTGCGCACCCGTGCGCGACTTCGGTACCGTGCGCGGCGACAAGGTGACCACCCAGGTGTGCCCGCAGGGCACGTCGCTCACCCCGAAGGGCGGGGGCTCCGCGTGGGGGCTGCTGACGTTGGCGACGGGCAAGGCCGAGGACGACGGCAAGCGCAACGGCGAAGCAGGACTGGACATCACGGGGACGTTGCAGGTGAACGGCAACGTCTCCGCGAACTCCGACATCGTGGGCGACAACCTGGTCGTCAACGGCGGGACCGTGAAGGCGCGGTACGGCTGCAAGGGTGTGAACGTCACCGTCGACGGCGCGTCGTTCACGTCCTGCGCGGTCGCGAGCCCGCCGGCGACCGACCCGGGCTACGTGCCCGGCATCGACGAGGCCCCGGCAGCGGGGACCGGGACCTGCGACACGAAGACCGGCGTGGCGTCGCTGCAGCCGGGAACCTGGGCGTCCCAATCGGCGATCGACGCCGCGGTCGGGAGCTGCAGCATCACCAACTTCCTGCCCGGTGTGCACTACTTCGACTCGTTCGACTGGACCATCAAGCAACGCACGATCGCCGGCAAGCTGGTGAGCGGCTTCACCAGCTCCACCGACTTCTCCAAGGCGTGTGTCCCTGGCGGAGCTGCCGGGAACGGCGCGTTGCTCGTCTTCGGAGGAACCGCCACGGTGAAGCTGTCCGGCAGCTCGCCGACCCTGGAAGTGTGCGGCCTCTCGGTGAACCAACCGTCGCTCGGCAAGTCGGTGCGACTCCCCATCTTCGGCGCGACGACGACCCTGTCGAAGACGTACAGCGACACCTTCGTCGTGGGTGACAACCCGACGGGCACCACCTGGACGAACCCCGCCAACGCGAAGTCGGTCGACACCAAGGTGGCCACCTACTCCGTGGCGAAGAACAAGACGACGAACAGCCTGGTGTTCACGAACATCACGGGCGCGAACGCTCTCCCCGCGTTCGTGGTCTCACCGCTGAAGGTCGACGTCACGGCCTCGAGCCCCGTCGCCAACGACACCGTCTCGGTGACGGTGGTCGACAGTGCAGGTACGACGCTGTGCACGACGGGCACGCCAGGGAAGCTGACGGTGGCGCTCAGCAAGGTGACGCTCGCGCCGACGTGCACCAAGCCCCTCACTGCCGGCTTCAAGGTGAATCTGACGATCACCACCCTGAACAGCGGCAGCACTCGCACCGTGAACGTCGACGGCGTGGCGCTCAGCTACACAGGCGTGCAGGGCCCCACCGTGAAGGCCCAGTCGGGGTGTGTCGTCCTGGCGTCGTCGGGCTGCGACTTCCTCAGCTCGAACGGCAACAACAACACGTTCTGGTTCGACGGCGAGGTGTACCTCCCGCTGGCGAAGATCAATGTCCAACTGCCGAACAGTTCGGCCGGGTTCACGACGCTGGGCATGGTGGTGCGCGTCCTGAAGGTGAAGTCCACGGGCTCGACCTCCACCTACCCCATCGTCGCGGTGGACAACGGCAGCGTGAACGACGGTGACGTCACGGTCGTCGCCAAGGTCGGGGCCACGTCGTGGATGACGTGCCGCGTGTCGCTCACCGCGAGCGGCACGACCGTCACGGGCGCCACCATCCAGGGCTGCACCGTCCCGTACTGATCGAGCCGACCGACTCGCCCGAGCGATCCCGACGCGACACCGTTCCGTCACCCTGCCGACACACTCGGCCCGGACGTACTACAGTTCCGTGACGGATGAGTGACCTCACTTTCACGCACCTCGATCCCATGGGTCGGGCCCGCATGGTCGACGTGACCCCCAAGGACCCCACCCATCGGCGAGCGGTCGCCCGCGGCAAGGTGTTCATGCAACCCGAGACCACGGCGGCCATCGCCAACCGGGAAGTGAAGAAGGGTGACGTGCTCGCCGTCGCCCGGGTGGCCGCCATCCAGGCAGCGAAACGCACCAGCGACATGATCCCGCTGTGCCATCCGCTGCTGGTCGGCTCGGTCTCGGTGAACTTCGAGATCGGCGACGACCACATCGAGATCGAGGTGCAGGTCGACACCGTCGACCGAACCGGTGTCGAGATGGAGGCCCTCCATGCGTGCAGCGTGGCCGCCCTGACCATCTACGACATGTGCAAGTCGGCCGATCGCGGCATGGTCATCGGTGAGGTGGCCCTGTGGGAGAAAACCGGGGGGCGGTCCGGTACGTACCGTCGACCCGCTAACATTGCGTCGGCCGTTACGAACGTAGTAGAACCGTAATGAACTGCGCCCCGAAAGGGAACGGTCCCGAGAACATGATGTATCACCACTCAGCACCGCAGGAGGCCCAGTAATGCAGCCCGTCGTCCTGCTCGCCGTCGCCGCCGTCTGGGCCGCCGTCATCATTCCGCCGCTGTTGCGTTCGCGGTCTGAGAACCGGCCCAACTCGTCCGTCACCGACTTCCGGCGCCAGCTCAGCACCCTGCAGCGCGCCGTCCCCACCCGCACCATGGTCCCCATGCGGGGCATGGCTCGCCCGCTCACGCAGGCGCCGCAGGCCAACCGCACGCACGGCCATCCCGGCCAGGTGCGTCGTGCCGCCGCCCCCACGGGCCGCATGCACCAGGCCACGTTGCAGCGCGACGTCGCCGAGGGTCACCACCATCGCCAGATGCACCTGCACCGTGTCAGCCAACGCGAGATCGTCCGTCGCCGCCGCGCCAACGTGCTGTTCGGCCTGGTCGTCATGGTCGGCGTCTCCGGCTTCCTGGCCGCCACCACGCACGCCTCGTCCATGGTGTGGGCGTTCGGCCTGTCGTTCGTGGCCCTGTGCGGCTACTGCTACAAGCTGGCGCAGATCCGGGCCCTGGAGCTCGACCGCCAGCACGGCGAGCACAACTGGTTCAACGCCGCCTGAGTCGGCGTCACCTGCGTGGCGTGGCGGGTTCACCGCTACACTCGCGAACCGCAACCAGGGGCTGTAGCTCAGTTGGCAGAGCGCTTCGTTCGCAATGAAGAGGTCAGGGGTTCAATTCCCCTCAGCTCCACTCCAGGTCGTCACCGTGGCCCCGTCCGGATCTCCGGCGGGGCCTCGTGCATTCTCGGCATCCGACCGGCGGCCTCACTCGCCGGCCCTCACTCGCCGGGCCTCACTCGCTGGCCCTCACTCGCTGGCCGGGCCGGTGAAGTGCGGTGCCCGCTTCTCGCGGTGGCTGGCCAACCCCTCGGCGGCGTCGGGGCCACCGAAGCCGAAGAACTCGTAGGCAAGGCTGGCGTCGAAGATGGGCCCGGCCTGGCGGTACCAGTGGTTCAGGGTGTGCTTGGTCCAGCGGATGGCCGACTGGCTCATGCCGGCCAGTTGCGCCGCCACCTCCAGCGCCCGCACCTGCACCTGGTCGTCATCGACGCACAGCGACACCAGGCCGATGCGCTCGGCCTCCTCGCCCGTCAGCGTGTCGCACGTGAGGAGGTAGTACTTCGACTTCGCCATGCCGCACAGAAGCGGCCAGCAGATGGCGGCATGGTCGCCCGCGGCCACACCCAGGCGGGTGTGGCCGTCGATGATGCGGGCGGTGCGGGCCGCGATGGACACGTCGGCCAGCAGGGCGCACACCAGGCCCGCACCCACCGCCGGACCGTGGATGGCCGAGACGATGGGCTTCGAGCAGTTCACCACGTTCATGACGATGTCGCGGGCCTCGCGCAGTGCCCGGGTGCGCGCCGCGTAGTCGTTGGTGAGCTCGTCGAGCAGTTCGAAGCTGCCACCCGCGCTGAAGGCCTTGCCGGCGCCCTGGATGATGGCGACCCGCACGTCGGGGTCGCGATCCACGGCCAGCCACACGTCGGCGAGGTGCTGGTGACACTCGGGTGACACAGAATTCAGACCCGGTGCGTCGAGCGTGATGCGCAGCACGCCGGGCGCCGGGACGTCGAACGACAGGGTGGGAAAGTCTTCGGCATAGTTGGCCATGTGCCGACTGTAGGGGGATAACTTGACCGGACCCCACAAGGAGGTCCGTCATGGATCGCATCCTCATCGAAGACCTGCGGGTGCTCACCATCATCGGTGCGCTGCCGCACGAACGAGAGCTCGCACAGCCCCTGCGAATCGATCTCTCCATCGGCGTCGATCTGCACAACGCCGGCCGCAGCGACGAGCTGAACGACACCGTCCACTACGGCCTGGTGTGCGAACGCATCGTCGAGATGGCCCGCGATTCGAAGGACATCCTGCTCGAGCGCCTGGCCGCGAAGGTGGCCGACGTCGTACTCGAGTTCGACCTGGTCGAACTGGTCGACGTCACCGTCACCAAGTTGCGCCCGCCCGTGCCCGAGGCCGTCGGCACCACGTCGGTGTTCCTCACCCGCACGCGCGCCGAGGCCGCCGCCCCGCCGCTGGAGGACCACGAGGTCATCGTCGCCCTGGGCTCGAACCTGGGTGACCGCGAGGGCTACCTGCGCTTCGCCGTCGGCGAACTGGGCAACGTGGTGGCCATGAGCCAGGTGTACGAGACCGAGCCGGTCGGCGGCCCCGACGGCCAGGGCGCCTACCTGAACATGGTGGTGAAGGTGCAGACCTCGCTCGACCCGTACGCGTTCATCCGCCGCTGCCAGCGCATCGAGGCCAACGCACTGCGTCAGCGCATCGTCCACTGGGGCCCGCGCACCCTCGACGTCGACATGTTGTTCTACGACGACGTGCACATCGCCAGCGAGCGTCTCACCGTGCCGCACCCGCGCATCGACGAGCGGCGTTTCGTGCTCACCCCGCTCAGCGAGATCGCCCCGGAGCGCTGCCCCGAGGACTGGGACGCGTCACTGCCGCCCAGCCAGATCTTCGTGCGCGGTCCGCTGGTGGTGTGATCGTGGCGGATGCGTCAGTCGCCCAGCAGGCGACGCTGGAAGGAGCGCACCTTCGCCGGGTAGTGCACCCGACCGAACTCGGGTCGAGCCTTCACCACGATCTCGAGGAGCTCGTCGTGCTGCACGGTCTCCTTCCACGGCAGCGCGATGTACAGCGGCAGATCGAACACGCGCATCGCGTCGAGGTTGCTGTACACCCGCTTCTGGTAGACGTAGCGCTCCTCCCACGGCCAGTTCGACGGGGCGAAGCCGGTGCCGGGGTCGAGCACGCAGCGGTGGCGCAGCCCGTAGCGGTCGGCGTCGCGCAGGCGGGCGTCGAAGAACTCGATGATCGCCTCCACCGGGTCGCGGTCCACCATCTCCATGGCCCGTGGGTTCGGTCCACTCAGGAACGGCACCACGATGGGCACGTCGAAGTCGACGGCCACCTCCCACATCGCGTCGGCCTGCATGCCGTCGGCGGCGTTGATGACGGTCGCGCCTGCCTGCAGCGCGCGGCGCAGCACCTCCGGTCGCCAGGTGTCGACGCTCATCGGCACGCCCAGCGTGGCCAGTGCCGGCACGAGGTCGCGCAGGCGTTCCCACTCGGCTTCCCACGGCACCACCTCGGCCACGTCGGTGCTGCCCTGGCCGCCCAGGTCCAGTCCGTCGGCACCGTCGGCGAGCAGACGGCGGGCCCTCGCCAGCGCCTGCTCGGGCGTGGTGGCGATGGAATCGGTGTTCAGGGAGTCGGGGCTGGCGTTCACGACGCCGTACAGGAACATGGTGGGCGAGGCTACTGGCTGCTCCGCGGAGAGGTCGGCTGATGCGCTCGGTCCGTCTGTTCGAGATCGACGACTGCGCCGCCGATGCCCTTGTCGAGGCCAAGGCCGGTCGCACCATCTCGGTGTGCATCCCCTGCCGTGACGAAGCGGCCACGGTCGGCCCGCTCATCAGCACCATCCGCGGCGAGCTCATGCGCCGCGTGCCGTTGGTCGACGAGCTCATCGTGCTCGACGACCGCAGCACCGACGACACCGCCTCGGTCGCCGCGGGCGCCGGCGCCCGGGTGGTCGACATCCGCGACGTGCACGCCGTGTACGGCGAAGGGCACGGCAAGGGCAACGCCCTGTGGGCCAGCCTGACGGCCAGCGACAGCGACTTCGTGGTGTGGGTCGACGGCGACATCACCAGCTTCACGCCCGACTGGATCGTGCGCCTGGTTGCGCCGATGCTCGACGACGACACGGTGGCGCTGGTGAAGGCGCTGTCGCACCGGCCCACGCGTCTCGGCGGCGGCGGTCGCACCACCGAGCTGGTGGCCCGGCCGCTCATGTCGCTGTACTACCCCGAGCTCGTGGGGCTGCACCAGCCGTTGGCCGGCGAGTACGCCGGTCGTCGCACGGTGCTCGAGAACCTGCCGTTCGTGCAGGGCTGGGGCGTCGAGATCGCGATGCTCATCGACATCGCCCGCATCCACGGGCCCGAGGCCATCGCCCAGGTCGACCTGGGCACCCGCGAGCACCGTCACCGCTCACTGCACGCGCTGTCCGTCCAGGCAGCCGAGGTGATGGCGACGATGCTCGCCCGGGTTCCCGACGGCAATCTGTTGCCCCAGGAGCTCCCGGCCCTGCGCCGGGCCGATGGTTCGGCCGTTCCGCTGAACCTCACCGAGCGTCCACCGCTCGCCTGGCTCCGCGGCTGACGCCTCGCTCCCGAACTCGAGTTCTGCGTGACGCCTGCGGGTGGTCTAGACGGTCATCGTCAGCTCGACCGTGAAGCCCTTCGTGGCGTCGCCGGTGACCGTGGCCAACTGCTGGTCCACGCCGTCGCGGAACACCATGTCGGTGGACAGCGAGGTATGGGTGAGGTTGGTGACGCTGCTCTCGTAGCCGGCGGTGGCGTACGCCACCTCGCACATGTCCTGCGGCAGCGCCAGCTGCGACGTGACCAGCTTGTTGCTGGTGCTCAGCGCGTCATCGATGCTGGGGTACACCTCGAAGTGGATGTGCGGCCAGCGGCCGTCGTAGCAGCCGGGGAAGATCGACTGGAACGTCACCGTGCCGGTGTCGTCGGCCTCGCCGACGCCGCGCAGGTAGTTGGCCTCGGCCGCGGTGTACATGGAGTAGTGCCCGTCCCGGTCGGCGTGCCAGGCGTAGATGGCGCCACCGGTGAGCGGTGCGCAGCCCTTGCTGCTGTCGAGCACCGTCAGGTGCAGGGTGATGGGCACGCCCTGGGCGGTGCCCGAGAAGCTGCCGAAGCTGCCGGTGATGTCTTCGCGGACGACGGCCGAGTCGCTCAGGATGTCGGGGCCGTTCGAGCCGTCGCCCGGGTACGGGCCGGCGGTCTCCTCGGGGATGGGCGTGCTGCACGTGGCGGCATCGGTGGCCGCGGTGGTGCCGTCGGTGGCGGCGCTCGTGGTGTCGGTGCCTCCAGCGGTGGAACCGGTGGTCGAGTCGCTGGCGCCGCCGGTGGAGGGCGAGGTGGCGGTGGTGCTGGAGCCGTCGCTGCTGCAGGCGGCCAGCACGGCAGCGCTCGCCCCGGCCATGAGCACGATGGCCCGGCGGCGGGGCAGGAGCGAGGTGGACAGGGCGGGCATGTCATCGGGGTTCATGCGGGCATCCTCCGACAGGAAGGTTGGAAGCAGGTGAACGTAGCTCCGGAACTCGTTGTGGAGCGTTCGGTGCCACACTTGCGACATGCCGCGCCGGCCCGACGACATGGAGATCATCGACGTCCTCGATCCCGACGATCCGTCCATCGACTGGGGCGTGGTGCGGTCGGCCACCCCTTCGGCGCCTCGGCCTGAACCGCGCGCTCCGCGCACTCGCTCGCCGTGGCCCTGGGCCATCGGAGCGCTCGTGATCGTGGCCGCCATCGTCGTTGCCGTCGTCGTCACGCGCGATCGCTCGGCCAAGGTCGCCACCGAGCCCGGCCGCTACGTGCTGGTCGACTCGCGCCTGCGCAACTACTCCACCGACGTGGCGACGCCGTACGACGACGCCGGTGGTTTCCGGGTCTGGGCGGTGGGTGGCCCGGCAGAGCCGCACCTCGAGATCCAGGTCGACACGAACCCTCGCGACCCGTTCACCATGTTCGACGGCTCGACGCGCGACGTGCACGGCCTGCGCTTCATCGACACGCTGGGACGCCCCGGGCAGGTCACCGTGGTGCGCGACCTGGGCAGCGCGCGCCTGGTCGTGCGCGCCACCGGGCTGAGCGACGCCGATGTCGCCGCCGCCGTGAACGGCACGAACGTGGTGCTGCGCGGCGGCCGCGTCACCGACATCGTCATGCCGACCAGTGTGCAGCAATCGCTGGGTCTGAAGGAGGTCGTCCGCAGCCGCTGGGCCGACGAAGCGCTGTACGGCACGGTCGAGACCACCATGCGCTATCTCGACGAGTCGTCGAACGTGGTCACGTTGCGGGTGGCCAAGGGCTCGCTGGCCGACCAGGTGACGGCGCTCGACTACTTGGGCCACCGTGCAGCCACGGTGCGCGGCGACCGCTACGTGGGCCAGCTCGCCGTCAGCGGTGATGCGGTGGTGCTGTGGGAGCAGGACGGCAACGTGCTGTCGCTCACCGGCCCCGGCAATCCCGAGCGGTACGACGCCCTCAGCCGTGGGGTGCGACCGGCCACCAAGGCCGAGTGGGACACGCAACTCATCTTCCTGCGGCCCGACTACCGAGTGGGCGACTTCGCCCTGCTCGACCGCGGCGACGGCTGGATCGCCGGTGTGCAGCGTGCAGAGCGAGGCGGCGCCACGAAGCTGCTGTGGTGGTACACGGTGCCGTCCGAGCCGGGCACGTCCACGTCGGTGCCCATCCGGTTCGAGCCCACGGTCGAGCCGTTCGCCGACCGCATCGTCGTCGATGGTGTCACCTACGTGCTCGTCTCGGCGCCGGCCTCCAGCGGCGTCACCGACGCGACGGTGTTCTACGGCGACTCCGGCGTCAAGCAGCTCACGCTCACCCAGCCGTTCGCCGACGTCCCCGTGGTGATGGCCGCGTTCCGGGTCGACACGCCCGGCCCGGTGCGCGTGATGGCCCCCGGCGTCATCGACTCCTAGCCGGCGGGGTCACGCAGGACTCGAGTTCGGGAGGAAGGGGTCAGCCGCCGTGGGCCTGGAGGGCCTTCTGGATGCGCGCCGGGCTGGTGCCCCGTGCGGCACCGAGGGTCTGGGCGAACACGCTGACGCGCAGCTCCTCCAGCATCCAGCCGATCTCGATGAGGTCGGTGGTGATGTCGTCGCGGTGGGTGCGGCGCAATAGGTCGGTGTAGCGCCGTTCCAGCGCCAGCACGTCGCGCAGGTTGTTCTGGTCCTTCTGCGGGGCCTCGGGCAGCTTGGTGAGGCGCAGGTCGATGGCCTTCACGTAGCGCAGCACGTCGGCCAGCCGTTCCGGCCCGGTGGTGACCACGAAGCCCGGGCGCACCAGGCGGGCCAGCTGTGCGGCGGCGTCGTCGGCCGAGGCGAGCACGGCGGGCGCCACCAACTTCGCCAGCCGCGACTGCACCGACGACGCGGCACCGAGCACGTCGGCAGCGGTGCGCAGCAGGCGGGCCGCATGGTCGGGCAGGTGGTCGCGGGCGTACGCCACCAGTGCGGCGAAGTCGTCGGCGGTGAAGGGCACCTGGCCGTGCTCGGCCATCACCTGGTCGGCCGCGGCGGTGATGCAGTCGGCCTCGAGTGCTTCGAGCGACATCACGCGCGCGCCGGCGATGGCCAGCTTGGCCTGGTTGGTGAGGTCGCGCTCCACGGCCCGCTTGCCGACCGGCACGGCGAGCAGCAGCAGCCGGCGTACGCCCAGGCGCATCACCCGCGCCTGCAGCTCGGGGTTGGTGAGCACGCGAATGCTCACGCTGTCGCCGTCGTCCAGCAGGGTCGGGAAGCCGCGCACGGTGATGCCGTTGCGCGTCGACTCGACCGACTCGGGCAGGTCGCCGATGTCCCAGGTGGTGATGCCCTTGCGCTCTTCGATGGGCGCCGTACGGGCGATGGCGGCGCGCACCTTCGACGCCAGCTCGGCCCGCAGCACGTCGAGGTCCTTGCCGCCGGCCAACGGGTTGCCGTGCTCGTCGTCGACGACGAAGTTGACGCGCAGGTGCGTGGGCACCTTCGACAGGTCGAAGGCGCTCGCGGGGACGCTGACGCCCGTGACGTCGCGCACCGTACTGGCCAGCGCGTGGGCCAGGGGCCGGTCGCTCACCTCCAACGCGGCCGTCACCTTGGCGACCACCTCGCCCATGGGCACCAGTTCGCGGCGGTGCTCCTTCGGCAGCGAGCGCATCAGTGCATCCACCAGGTCGTTGCGCAAGCCCGGCACCTGCCAGTCGAACCCGTCGGCACTCACCTGGTTCAGCGCGGCCAACGGCACGTGCACGGTGACGCCGTCGCCGGGGGCACCCGGGTCGAAGCGGTAGGTCAACGGCAGCGCCAACTCGTCCTGCACCCACGTGCCGGGGAAGTCGTGCGCGCTGAGCACTCCCGAGCCGCTGACGAAGTGCTCGAGGCGCATGGTGAGCAGGTCGGGGTCGGCGGACTTGGCGTCCTTCCACCAGCGGTCGAAGTGCCGTGTGGTCACCACGTCGGGCCCCACGCGTCGCTCGTAGAACGCGTACACCGCCTCGTGGTCGAACAGGTCGACGCGGCGCACTCGTTCGCCCATGCCGGCCAGGTCGTCGAGGAATCGCCGGTTGCGTTCCCAGAACGTGTGGCGGGTGGTCCAGTCGCCCTCCACCAGCGCGCAGCGGATGAAGTACTCGCGGGCGGCAGCCTTGTCGACGCGGTCGTAGCCGATGGTGCGGTTCACGATCGGCAGCCCGTACAGGGTGACCTGCTCGCGGCACACGGCACCACCGCGACGTTCGTCCCAGTACGCGTCGCCGTACGAACGCTTCACCAGGTGCGCGCCCAGCCGCTCGGCCCACTCGGGCTGCACCTCGGCCACCACGCGGCCCCACAGCCGATTGGTCTCGACGAGCTCGGCGGCGACCACCCACTTGGGGCTCTTCTTGGCCAGCGCGCTCTCGCGGCCGATGGCGAAGCGGCTGCCGTGCGCGCCGCGGTATTCGCGACCGCGGTGCGTCGGGCCGCTGCCACCGCCGCCACTGCCGCTGTTGCCTCCGGTGTCGTCGCGCATGCCCAGGTGGCTGAGCAGACCGGCCAGCAGCGCCTGGTGGACGCGGTCCGGGTGGCCGGCCTCGGTGCCGGGCCGCAGCCCGAGCTGGCCCGCCACCTGACGCAACTGGCTGAACAGGTCCTGCCACTCGCGCACCCGCAGGTAGTTCAGGAACTCGTTGCGGCACAGCTTGCGGAACTGGCTGCTACCCAGCGCCTGCTGCTGCTCGCGCAGGTGGTCCCACAGCTTCACGTAGGTCAGGAAGTCGCTGCCCGGCACCACGAATCGCTGGTGCAGTTCGTCGGCCTCGCCGCGCTTGTCGGCCGGGCGCTCGCGCGGGTCCTGGATGCTGAGTGCCGCGGTCACCACGAGCACCTCGCGCACGCAGCCATGGCGCTCGGCCTCGAGCACCATCCGTCCCAGGCGCGGGTCGATGGGCAGGCGGGCCAGGCGGCGGCCCAGGTGCGTCAGGCGGACGCCGTCGATGGCACCGAGCTCTTCCAACAGCGCGTAGCCGTCGCGGACGGAACGCGGATCGGGCGGGTCGAGAAACGGGAACGCGTCGACGTCGCCCAGCCCGAGTGCGGTCATCTGCAGGATGACCGAGGCCAGGTTGGTGCGTAGGATCTCGGGCTCGGTGAACTCGTCGCGCGACTCGAAGTCGGCCTCGTCGTAGAGGCGGATGCAGATGCCCGGCGCCACGCGACCGCAGCGGCCGGCACGCTGGTTGGCCGACGCCTGTGACACGGCCTCGATGGGCAGCCGCTGCACCTTCAACCGGTGGCTGTAGCGGCTGATGCGCGCCGTGCCGGCGTCGACCACGTAGCGCACACCCGGCACGGTGAGCGAGGTCTCGGCGACGTTGGTGCTGAGCACCACGCGCCGCTGCCGGTGCGGCTGGAAGATGCGGTGCTGCTCGACCGCCGACAGCCGGGCGTAGAGGGGGAGCACCTCCAGCCGGTCGCTGCGCTCCTGCGTGCGCCGGCGCAGGGCGTCGGCGATGTCGTGGATCTCGCGTTCGCCGCTCAGGAAGACGAGCACGTCGCCGTCGCCCACGTCGGCCAGCTCGTCGACCGCGTCGAGCACGGCCTGCACCTGGTCGCGGTCGTCGACCACGCCGTCGTCGCCGGTTTCGCCGTAGGGGCGGTAGCGCATCTCGACGGGATAGCTGCGGCCGCTCACCTCGATGACCGGCGCGGGCTTGCCCGGCGTGCCGAAGTGCTCGGCGAAGCGCTGGGTGTCGATGGTGGCCGACGTGACGATGAGCTTCAGGTCGGGCCGCTGGGGGAGCAGCTGCTTCAGGTAGCCGAGCAGGAAGTCGATGTTCAGGCTGCGCTCGTGGGCCTCGTCGATGATGAGCGTGTCGTACCGGCGCAGCAGCCGGTCACGCTGGATCTCGGCCAGCAGGATGCCGTCGGTCATCACCTTGATGCGCGTGTCGGGGCCCACCTTGTCGGTGAAGCGCACGGTGTAGCCCACCGTGGTGCCCAGCTCGGTGCCCAACTCGTCGGCGATGCGTTCGGCGATGGTGCGCGCTGCCACGCGCCGGGGTTGGGTGTGGCCGATGAGCCGGCCGTCGCCCCGCCCCGCTCGCAGGCACAGCTGGGGCAGCTGCGTGCTCTTGCCCGACCCCGTCTCGCCCGCGACGATGACCACCTGGTGGTCGCGGATCGCGGCGAGCAACTCGTCGCGGTGCGCGTCGATGGGAAGGGCGGAATGCTCCATGGCGTCTGCCAGCATGGCACCATGAACGCCGTGGCCCACCCGACGATTTCTCGCCGCTTGCTCGCCCTGGCACCCGCTGCGGCCCTCACCGTGGCCGTGGTGGCGCTGGCCGCCTGTGGCGTGAACAAGGACCCGCAGGCGCTGCCCGGCAAGGGACTGGCCCAGGACTACGGCTGCATGGCCTGCCACAGCACCGACGGCCGCCCGGGCGTGGGCCCCACGTGGAAGGGCCTGTACGAGTCGCAGGTGACGCTGGAGGACGGCTCGACCGTCACCGTCGACCGCGACTACCTGGTGCGCTCGATCATGGACCCCAACGCCGACATCCCGCAGGGCACGAAGGTGAAGATGCCCGTGAACCGGGTGCCCGACGCCGATGTGCAGCAGATCGTCGACTACATCATCAGCCTCAAGTGAGCTCGTGAGCGTGGAGCCGGCCGCATGACGACGGTGTTCCTGCACGCCCACCCCGACGACGAGTCGATCTTCACCGGCGGCACGTTGCGCCGTCTGCACGACGCCGGCGAGCGGACCGTGGTGGTGCTGGCCACCAACGGCGACGTGCGTCCCGACAGCCCCATGGCCCGCGCCCGCGTGGCCGAGGCCCACGCGGCGTGCGCACTGCTGGGCGTCGAACGTCTGGAGTTCCTGGGCTTCGCCGACTCGGGCATGGACGCCGATCGGGCAGGTGCCGACTCGTTCTGGCAGGCCGACCATGCCGCCGTCGCCCGCCGCCTGGCCGACCTGCTGGCCGACGAGCGGGCCACCGCGCTGGTGGTCTACGACGTGGGTGGCATCTACGGCCACCCCGACCACCTGGCGGTGCACCGCGTGGGCCGGGCGGCCGCCGCGCTGGCCGGCACGCCCACGGTGTACGAGGCGACGGTGGACCGCGAGTACCTGCACTTCGTCGAGACGCACCTGGTGGGTCACGCCGTCCAGTCGCTGCTGGGCATGGAGGTGCGCACCAATGCCGCACCGCTGGGCGTGCCCACCGTCGAGGTGTCGGTCACGGTCGACGTGCGTGCCCAGGCGGCCGTGAAGCGGGCGGCGATGGCCGCCCACGTGAGCCAGATCCCACCCAGGTCCGAGGCCCTCACGATGCCTGCCGAGACCTTCGAGGGCGTGTACGGCTACGAGTGGTTCATCCGCGCCGCCGGCCCCGCCGGCCCCCTCGACCCCCTCGCCTTCTGACCCCTTTGCCTGGGGACGCGACATCGGCGGGCCCGAAGGCCCGCCGATCTCATGGGGATCCGCGAATGGGGGGTGTGGATCGGTCAGCCCAGCGAGGGCGGCAGCAGCACTGCACCCATGGCGTGGATGACGCCGTTGCTGGCCTGGATGTTCTGCACGGCGATGGGGTTGCCGTTGATCAGCCAGTTGCCCTTGTCGTCCTTGGTGGTGGTGAGGTCTTCACCCTGCACCGTCTTCAACGTGCCACCGTCGACGAACTGATCGGTGGTGATCTTGCCGGGCACCACGTGGTACGTGAGGACCGTGGTGAGCAGACCGGTCGGGTCGTTCAGGGCGGCCTTCAGCGTGGCCGGGTCGAGCGCCTCGAAGGCGGCGTCGACCGGAGCGAACACCGTGAACGGACCGTCACCCGACAGGGTGTCGACCAGGCCGGCTGCCGTGACCGCATCGACCAGGGTGCCGAAGCCGGCGTCCTTGAAGGCGACCGCCACGTCGACGACCGTGCCGACTGCCGGGACGAGCACGTCGCTCATCACGTACACGTAGCCGTTGGTGGCCTGCACGCCGGCGCCGATGGGGTTGCCGTCGACGAAGAACTGGTCGCCGACCTTGGTGATGGTGAGCTTGTCGCCGGCGACCGACGTCAGCTCGCCTTCCTTCATGTCCTCGGGGGCGATGGTGCCCTCGACCACGTGGTGGAGGAGCACGGTCTTCAACAGGTCGCTGTTGTCCTGCACGGCGTGAAGCACGGGCAGCGGCAGCTTGGCGAACGCGTCGTCGGTGGGGGCGAACACGGTGAACGGGCCGCCGCGCAGCGTCTCGACCAGGCCTTCGTCGACCACCAGGCCGGCGAGCTCGGTGAAGACGTGGCCGGTGAGGGCCGTCGCGACGATGTCGCCCATGGGCAACGGCACCTCGGTGGTGGTCGTCGAGTCGGCGGGCACCGTGGAGGCTGCGGTCGTCGTGGTGGCGTCGTTCTGGTCGCCCGAGCACGCGGCAGCGGTGAGGCCGAACAGGCTGACCACGGCGACGGTGAGGAACAGGGGACGGCGGGGTGTGGGCTTACGGTTCACGGACACGTGGACGACGGTACCGGTGGGCCGGAAGTCTCAGCAGGGGCGCGTGACACGTTGGGGATGGGACCAAAGACCCTACGCGCGGCCGCGTACAGTGACCCGGGTGACCGACCTCGAGCGTGAGTATTCGCCCAGTTCACGGGTGGGAGGATCCTCGCTCCCGTTCATCGACGACTACGTCGCGCGCAGCGCCGCGGCGTCGGCGACGCTCGGAGATCGCGTGGCCGTGCTGCCCGGCGGCACGCGCGTCGTGTCGGCCGGCGCCGGCGCGCCGCTGCTGGTGTTCGTGCACGGCGGCTACTGGCAGGCGCTCAGCGCCGCCGACTCGATGTACCTGGCGCCCGGTGCCCTGGCGCGCGGCTGGTCGTTCGCCGCCATCGAGTACACACTGGCGCCCGCCGCCGGGTTGGCCATCATGGTCGACGAGGTGCGCGCCGCGCTGGCGGCACTGGCCACGCACGGCCCGTTCAGCGAGGTCGTCCTCGCCGGCCACTCCGCGGGCGGCCACCTGGTGGCAATGAGCGCACTCGTGTCGCCGCCACCCCTGCCCCTCGACCGGGTGGTGCTGCTCAGCGGCGTGTACGACCTGCGTCCGCTGGTGCACACCACTGTGAACGAACCCCTCGGGCTCGACGACACCACCGCGGCCGATGCCAGCCCGGCCCTGTTGCCCGTGGCCGCAACGCTTCGCACGCTGCTCGCCGTGGGTGACAACGAGACCGACGCGTTCATCGCCCAGCAGCGCGTGTACGCGGCGCGGCTGCGCGCCGCCGGCTGCCCCACCACCGACCGGGTGATCACCGGGCGCCACCACTTCGACATCGTCGACGACCTCGTCGACCCCACCACCCACATCGGCGGCTTCACCATGGCCGCCACGACGAAGGAGACCGACCGATGAGCACCCTGCAGGCCGACGTGGTGGTGGTGGGTGCCGGGTCCGCCGGGTGCGTGGTGGCCGGCCGCCTGGCCGAGCAGGGCCGCGACGTGCTGCTGGTGGAGGCCGGGCCCGACTACGGCCCGGTCGACTCGGGCCGTTGGCCCGCCGACCTGATGAGCGCCCGCATGCTGGCCACCTCGCACGACTGGGGCTACACGTCGGGCCGGTGGACGTTCGAGCGGGCACGGGTGATGGGCGGTTGCAGCTCGCACAACGGCGCCATCGCCGCCGTGGGCCAGCGCGCCGAGTACGACGAGTGGGGGCTGCCCGGGTGGCGCGGCGACGACGTGGCGCCCCTGTACGACGAGGTGCTGCGCCGCATGCGCGTGCGTGCCTACGAACGCCACGAGGCCGGGCCGTTCCACGCGCGGTGCATGGACGCTGCCGAAGCGCTCGGCTGGCCCATCGCCAGCGACCTGTGCGACCTCGATGCCGGGCCGTCGTTCGGGCTCGAGACGGTGAACGTGGTGGGCGACGTGCGCTGGAACGCGGCATTCGCGTACATCGACCCGGTGCGCGGTGGTTCGCTGAGCATCCTGGACGAGACGCTGGTCGACCGGTTCGAACAGGGTGCCGATGGCGTGCGTCTGCTCGCCCGGCGGCGCGGTGAGGCCGTCACGGTGGTCGCCGGCACGTTGGTGCTGTCATGCGGCGCGTACGGCACGCCGCTGGTGCTGGAACGCTCGGGCATCGGCAACCCCGACGTCCTGCGCGCCGCGGGTGTCGACGTGGTGCACGAGTTGCCCGGCGTCGGTGAGAACCTCCACGACCACCCGCTCGTTCACGCCGACCGCGCCGTCAGCCCCGAGCTGCAGCGGTGGCTCGACGACGTGGCCGCCACCGGCTTCCTGCCCGAGGAGCAGACCCTGGGCAAGTTCGTGTCGAACCAGTCGGCCGACGGGCGGTACGACCTGCACCTGTTCCCGGTGTGCGCCAGCGACCAGACGAGCATGCTCTACGGCCGGGTGCACGTGGAGGTGTCGTGCGTCGACGTGCACAGCCGCGGCATCGTGCACCTCACCTCGCCCGACCCCGAGGCGCACCCGCACATCGACCACGGCTACCTCAGCGACCCCGCCGGGCACGACCTGGCGGTGTTGCGCGACGGCCTGGTGATCGCCGAGCAGCTGCTGTCGCAGCCGCGGCTGGCCGAGGTGCTGGGCCCGCGCCTCACCGACATGAGCACGGACGCTGCGATCTTCGACACGGTGGCGCACTACTACCACCCGGTGGGCACGTGCGCGATGGGCGACGGCGCCATGGCCGTGTGCGACGCCGACGGCCGCGTGCACGGCGTGCCGGGGGTCGCGGTGGCCGACGCCAGCCTCATGCCCAAGATCACCCGGGCGAACACGAACCTGCCGGCGCTGATGATCGGCGAACGCATCGCCCGCACGCTCTGACCGGTGGGCTCGGCGAGGTGCCCGTCCCGCCGGCTCGGGCCGGTTCAGGCGGCGGCCAACACCCCGCCCTGCAGGCGGCCGAGCGACCGGCTGACGAACGCGGCCACCAGCTCGGCTGCGGCCACGCCGCCGTCGATGGCGGCACCCACGGCCTCGGTCTCGCTGGTGGGGTCCACGCCCAGGTGCTCGGCGAGCGTCTGCCGGCAGCGCAGGTGGGCGCGTCGGGCCAGATCGGCGTGGCCGAGCGCGTGGTCGGCCACCATGATCGTGCGGAACGCCTCCTCCGAGTAGGGGGCGTAGCGCAGGGCCTCCTCGGCGTGGCGCAGGCTGCCGATGAACTGGTCGGCGGCCATGCAGTCGCGGGCCAGCCACAGGTGGGCGCGGGCCACCCGCGAGCGGTACAGCTCGCGCTCCTCCACGGCCCACGGTGCGTACGGTGCGTCGTCGAGCAGATCCAGGCGGGCCAGTTCGACGGCCTCGCCCAGGAGGGCTCGCGACTGACCGTCGTCGCTGCGCTCGGACTCGCGGACGAGGCGGTCGAAACGGTCCAGGTCCAGGTCGACCATCGACGTGTCGAAGCGGTACGCGCCCGCCTCGGTGGCCAGCACCTCGCGGGCCATGGCGGCGTCGGTGAACAGTCGCCGGCGCAGCACGCACACGTAGTGCTCGAGCGTGCTCGAGGCGTTGCGCGGCGGCTCGGCGTGCCAGAGCGACTCGGCGAGGCGTTCCTTGCTGACCGTACGCCCGCGGGCGAGCAGCAGCAGTTCCAGCACGCTGCGCGGCTTGGCCCCGCCCAGGTCGCCACCCCGCAGCACTCGTGCACCGTCGTGGACCCGCAGGGGTCCGAACAGTTCGATTCGCATCGCCGTTCCCTTTCGAGGGGCATCGACTCCCGTCGAATCCGGATCTCTCGGGAAGATCCGGATGTCGATGCCCCGTGCTGCGGATTGAATCACCTCGGCCGGTACGACGAAAGATGTCGGTCGATGGTCCTAGCGGGGGTCCTAAGACGGTAAACGTCAACGGCTCCCACCGGCCGCCATCGGCCGGTCACCCGTGGTGGTGTGAACGGCCGAGCAAGGCCGTCCGGTCGGCCGTCGAGCATCCGGATCGTGTGCAGGTCGCGGCGCGCGTGCGTGCCGGACCAGCGCGGATTTCTTCCGTCCTAGGACCCGTCCCCAGACCCCTGGGGATGCAAGGTGAGATGGGGTGGAGCGAGATCAGTCGGGCTCGTTGGCCACCGCGGCCACCGCCGGGTCGGCCAGGTCGGCCTCGACCGCCCACGCCACGGCATCGGCACGGTTGGTGACGCCGATGCGCTCGTAGACGCGGCCCAGGTGCGCCTTCACGGTCTTCTCGCCGATGCCCAACTCGCGGGCGATCTGCTTGTTCAACAGGCCGCGGGCGGCCAGCTTCAGCACCTCGGCCTCGCGGTCGGTGAGCTTCACACCGGCGCGGCGGGCATGCCGGTCGCGCACCAGGGTGGCGGCCAGGCGGGGGTCGAGCGGCGACTCACCGCGTGCCGCCGAGCGGATGCCCTCGGAGATGAGCGCCGGATCGCCGTCCTTCAGCAGGAAGCCCAGCGCGCCGGCGTCGATGGCCGACAGCACGTGCGGCGGATCGGCCGTCGCGGCCAGGATGAGCACGTTCGCGCCGGGGCGACCCGACTTGATGCGGCGGGTGGCCTCGACCCCGTCGACCGGCTGCATGGACAGGTCCATCAGCACCACGTCGGGCATCAGTTCGGCGTCGAGCGCGACGGCCTTCTCGCCGTCGAGCGCCGTCGCGACCACCTCGATGTCGTCCTCGTTCGAGATGAGGCGGGCCATGCCGGCGCAGACCACAGGGTGGTCGTCCACCACGATGACTCGAATCATTCCGGAACCTCCAGGCGGATCGTCGTACCCTTCCCGGGGGCCGAACGGATGAACACGACACCTCCCGCCGCAGAGGCCATGTCGCTGAGGAGCGACAGACCCATGTGGCCGGGTTCGATGGGATCTTTCTCGGGTGAGAAGCCGACCCCGTCGTCGTCGATCGTGATGACTGTACCCGACTCGCCGCGACGCATGGCCACGACCACTCGGGTGGCACGCGAGTGCTGCACGACGTTGCGCAGCGCTTCCTGCGCCACACGGAAGACCAACCAGCGGTAGCCGGGCGCCACCTCGGTGCCCGGCTCGACGACGAGCGACGTGGCGATGTGCGCCGGCACCCGGCCCAGCATGTCGCGCAGGCTGGTCTCGACCTCCATGGCCGACGACGCCACGGGGTGCAGCTCGGCGGCCTGGCCGCGGAGCACCGTCACCGCGGCGCGGATGCGGGTGGCCAGCGACGATCGTTCCTGCGGGTCGAGCGGTGGCGCCACCTTGCCCTTGCCGATGGGCACTTCCAGGTCCAGTGCGATGCCGGTGAGGTCCTGCACCACGCCGTCGTGCAGGTCCGCAGCGATCTGCCGCCGTTCCACGGTGGCCACCTCGCTGACGCGCTGGGTGATCCAACGGCGGTACGACTGCTCGCGGTCGTGGCGCCGGACAAGGTTGCGGGCCAGCAGGCCCTGGATGGTGAGCAGCAGCGCGGTGCCCAACGCGGTGAGCAGCGCGACGGTGAGCACCAGGCGGTTCGACTGCTCGGTGACGCGGTCGCGGCGCAGTCCCACCTCCCACACGAACTCGTCGCCCTGGTCGTTGGCGAACGGTGCGTACACCTCGATGGCCGAGCTCGCCGCCCAGCCGGCTTCGGCGTCGGCGTCGGCCGCACCGCTGTCGCGCAGACCGGCGACCACCCGATTGGTGTCGAGTGCTTCCTTCGCGCCGACGGGCAGGCTGTGCTGTGTGCCGGTGAACTGCGGGTCGAGTGCGTAGAGGATGCGGCCGTCGGGGCTCCACAGGGCAAGGCCGGCGGTGGTGGGTCGCACGATGTGCTCGCGGATGATGGCGTCGAACTCCTCGATGGCGGCCGGGTCGCCGTCGATGAGGGCCTGGGGGACCGAGTGCTCGAGCACCAGGTCGACACGGTCCTGCACGTCCTCCACGGCACGCTGGATCTCGTGGTCGCGCAGTTCGCGGCGCATGATGGCCACGTGGGCGACGCCCACGCCGATGACCACCAGCAGGCTGAGCACCCACACGATGACCACCACGCGGTTCAGGGTCGACGTGGGGTTGTCCGCGCTGAGGTCGACGAACGCGCCGTCAGGGTCGCCTTCGACCCTCGGTGGAGTGTGCTTCTCCCGCAGCATCCGCACCATCGTGGCGCGGATTCCGCCGCGATGAAACCCTGCGGCGGGCCGGCCGACCCCCTCGACGGGAGAAGGGGTCGTCCGGCCCATCGCGGCGCGGAGGTACGTCAACGAGGTCCCGGGGATCGTCAGACCACGAAGTCGGCCACCGAGATGGTGCCGACGTTGACGCCGGCGAGCACGATCACGACCGTGCCGATGGTGATGCGGGTGTTGCCGCCCACCTGGGTGCGCTGCACCAGGGCGTTGAAGTTGGCCGCGGTCACCCCGAGGGCTCGCACGTCCAACCGGTCCTGACCACCCGTCGGGTTGGTGTCGAAGCCGTTGACGGTGTTGGTGCCGTCACCCACTTCGAACACCACGACGTCGTTGCCGGCGCCGGGGGCGATCACGTCGGTGCCGCCACCGCCGCGGATGGTGTCGTTGCCACCGTTGCCGCTCAGCGTGTCGTTGCCGGTGCCGCCGCGGATGTCGTCCGCCGCTGCCGATCCGGCGATGACGTCGTTGCCGCCGCCGCCGTTGATGGCGACGATGCCGATGAGCGTGACGCCACCGAAGTTGAGGTTCTCGACGCCGGTGGTGCCGCTGATGGTGACGCCGCTGAAGCCGGCCGACCTGATGATCTCGATGCCCGAGATGCCACGCAGGCCGATGACGGTGTTGTTGGCCGTGGCCTCCACGATGTCGCCACCGGCGCCGCCGTTGACGATGTCGAAGCCGTCACCCACACCGAAGCGGATGAGGTCGTTGCCACCGTCGCCGTTCACGGTGTCGTTCCCTGCGTTGCCGGCCAGCACGTCGTCGCCGGCATTGCCGGCCAGCGAGTCGACGCCACCGCCGCCACTGGCGACGTCGGCGACGCTGGTGCCGGCCCACACCTCGGCGGCGATGGTGCCGACGAACACGTCACCCACCAGGCCCGTGGCGGCCGAGGCCACCTGCTGGACGGTGCCGTGATCGTCGGTGAACGTGGCGATCGCTCGCACTCGGCGGTTCACCTGCGCCTGGGCGGGGGTGAACTGGGCGCCCGTCGCCCCGGCGATGTCGGCGAAGTTGCCGCCGCCACCGAGACCGCTCTGCTGCCAACGGAACGAGAACGTCGCCGTCGTCAGACCGTCGAGGTCGGCGATCGAGCCGGCCGATGCGTTCAGCACCTGCGTCTCGAGCGGGGTGACATCGTCGATCGCCGCAGCACCGGTGGGTGCCGTGTTGACCACGAGCGTGGCGTTCAGCGCCACGACCACGTCGCCACCCGGATCGTTGCTCTGCAGCGTCAGCGTCGCCGACCGAGCACCGGCAGGGCCGGCGGTCGACAGCGTCACCGTCACGAGGCAGGACTCGCCAGGGGCCAGCGGGGCGGTGCAACCGTTGTCGGGAGCGAACGAAGCTGCAGCCGCCCCACCGGCCGTGGCCGCGGTCACCAGCAACGGCGCGTTGCCGGCGTTGGTGACGGCGACCGATCCGGCCGTCGCCGCCGAGCCCACGGCACGGGTGCCGAGGTTCAGCGTGGCGGAGCTGACGCTCAGGTCCGGCAGGGCCGGAACCGTGACCGCCTGGGTGATGTCCGACTGCACCGACTCGGGGGTTCCGTGACCGTCCAGCCAGCTGACCACTGCGGTCAACTGACGGCCGGCGTCGGCAGCGGTCGGGGTGTAGCCGGCGCCCGTGCCGACGGTGTCGCCGTCGGCGAACCACGTGATGTCCAGGCTGAACGGCAGGCCGTCGGCGTCGGTGATGGTGGAGGTGTCGACGCTCATCGGCACGCCGACCTCGGGCAGGAGGGTGCTCAGCACCGCTGCCCCCTGCGGGGTGTCGTTGAGGTTCTCGACCGGTGCGGTCGGCGCACCGTTCACCTGCTCGTTCACACCGGCGCCGTCAAGGAAGGTGGCGACGGCGCGGACGGGGAAGCCGACCACGGCGTCGTCGAGCAGCAGGGTGTCGCCCTGCACGCCCAGCGACTGCCAGTCCTCGAAGAGGTCGAACTCGCCGGCCACGTCGATCTGCCACTCGATGACCAGGCTGGCGGCGTTCACGCCCTCCTCGTCGGCCACGTTCGGCACGGCGGTCAGCGTCTGGCCCTCCAGGGCCGTGCCGATCACGTTCACCGTGCCGGTGGCCGGGTGGTTGATCAGCTGGCCGCGCAGGATCTCGCCGTCGGCGAACAGCAACCGCTCGATGTTGTGCAGCGTGTCGGTGCCCTCGTTGGCCAGGCCGCCGATGTGGGCGACCGTGATGATGCCGGTGTCGATGTCACCCGTCACGTCGTACTCCTCCATCAGGCCGGCGAAGACCGCGGTGTCGGCCGCCGTGTCGGTGGCGAGCTTGACGCTGCGCTCGATGACGATCTGACCGGGGTTGATGCGGCCGGCGAGCACGTCGGCTCGCAGCACGGGAAGGTTGTCGACCAGCTTGGTGTCGTTCGGGTCGGCGGTCGCCAGGTTCGGCACGCGGAGTTGCGCGTCGAGCCAACGGTCGCCGTCGATCACGTCGTCGCCGCCGCGACCCTCGATCAGGTCGCTGCCGCCACCGCCGAGGATGATGTTGCCGCCGGTGAAGCCGGCAGGGTCGATGATGGCCGCGAGGCCCAGGATGCGGGCCACGCCTTCGGCGCTGAGCTCGTGCCCCGTCATGGAGCCGGCGTCGCCGTCGTCGCCTCGCAGCACGTCGGCATACTGCCAACCGGAGAGCGCCTCGACCAGGTCGAAGCGGTCACGGTTCACGTCCACCGCGGGCGGCAGCAGCGCCGAGAAGCTCATGTCGGAGTTGCCGGGCACGGGGTCGCCGCGGTGGGTGACCCAGTCGAAGCCGAGCATGCCTTCGGCACGCTGGATGCCGGGACCGGCGAACATGATGTCGTCGCCGCCCTCTGCGTCGTAGTCCTGCTCGCCGCCCCAGCCGAAGATCACGTCGTGACCGGGCTGGTTCGGGTCGTCCTGGAACGGGGCGCCACTGTCGCCCTGCAGCAGGGCGAACGGTCCACGACCGCCTTCGATCCAGTCGTCGCCCTCGTCGCCGAACACGGTGTCCTCGGCGTCGCCGGCGAAGATGAAGTCGTTGCCTTCGCCGCCGAACGACTCGGTCATGTCGTTGCCGCCGATGATGAAGTCGCTGCCGGCACCGCCGAAGTTCAGGTCGCCGCCGAAGCCGCGGCCGGACGACAGGGTGTCGTTGCCGGGTCCGCCCTTGATCATCTCGTCGCCGAACAGGTCGGTGAGGATGTCGTCGCCGTCGCCGCCGATGATGTGGTCGTTGCCGTCGCCGCCTTCGTAGACGTCGGGGCCGTCGTTGCCGCGGAACGTGTCGTCACCCTCGCTGGCTCGAGCCCGGTCACGCCCGGGGGTGCCCCAGAACGCGACGTGCTCGGCGCCGGTGTAGCGGATGGTGCCGTTCGGCTCGCGGACGAGCATGCCCGGGCCGTTCTCCTGGTAGTCGGTGGCCGGATCGTCGACGATGGGACCGGACGCGTTCTGCACGTTCAGGTCGAAGATGAACGCCGGGGTGCTGAACACCTGGGCGGGCAGGGCGACGGCCGTGGTGTTGCGCATGATCAGTTCGGAGAACGAGTTGCCCTCCAGCTGGGTGAGCAGGTTCAGGCCGGCCGTGCGCGACAGGTAGTAGAAGCGGTCGCCGTCCTGCAGGCTCTCCATCTGGCGCTCGAAGACGTAGTTGAACGTCGAGCCGAGCAGGCCGCCGAACACCTGCTGGCGCTCGGCGAGGCCGCCCATCCACAGGTCGACGGCGTCGAGGCCGGTGATGGTGACGCCGAGCGAGTTGTTCGACCACGGTCCGGTCGAGTCCAGGAAGTCGATGGCGTCCTGTCGTGCCGCGGCCAGCTCCAGGTCGGTGTCCTGCTCGGGCGAGGCCGCCAGTGTGAACAGTGCCTGTGCAGCGGCGCGCTTGCCGGTGGCCGTCGTCTGGGCGGTGATGGCGTCGTGGGTGCCGTAGGCGGCCACGAAGTTCACCAGCGAGGCCTCGCCGTGACGCAGCGCGTAGCCGAAGTCGATCCAGCTGGTGTACGGCGCCAGGCCGCTGTCACCCGAACGGGCGTACACGGTGCGGCGGAACGAGTTCAGCGACGGAACGCCGGTCTCACGGCCACGGGCGATGTTCAGCGCCGCCAGGTCCAGCGGCAGGCCGACCAGATCGTTGCGCAGCGCCTCGGTCACGAACTCGTCCAGCTCGTTGCCGACCTGACGGGTCATGCCCATCACGATCTCACCGGCCGCCGCCGAGGCGTCGCTGGTGTTCTCGAAGTAGGCCGGCGGGTTCAGGAACGCCTGCAGCAACGGGATCGGGTCCTGCGCACCGTTGGTGGTGACGCGGTCGACGGTCTCGGTGAGCATCGAGTGACCGAACCGGTAGACGGCATGGGCGAACTCGGCGGTGATCCGCGGGTCGATGTCGGTGTGGTAGCCGGTGCCACCCTCGCCGAACAGGTTCACCATGGGCTGCACCTTGCGGGCGAACTCCTCGAACGCCAGGTGTTGGTACTGCATCTCGGTCACGAAGCGAGCGGCCTGGAACAGGCGCTCGTGGTAGTCGAAGCGGCTCGAGGCGTTGAACGTCTCCCACTCGGCCAGCTCTGCGGCGGTGAAGCCGTTGGCCTCGTCGTGGAGCATCCCGTCGATCTCCTCGGTCAACCGGTTGTGCTCGCTGTGGAACACGTGGTGCACGGCGGTGAGGCCGATGTTCTCGTTCACGCGGCCGTCACCGGCGATGAAGTGGCTGTCCAGCATCTCGTCGTCGTACGTGCCGGCGATGCCGTCGTCCTCGTACGCGCTCTCCGGGTCGGGGCCCGCCGTGGGGTCGGCCAGCGTGTCGGCGTCGGGCACCAGGCCCGCCTTCGGCACGGCGTGGTGGGCGATGTCGTCGAGGAACGCGTGGCCGGTCTTGGCCGCGCCGGTGGTCGCCGCGGCGACGGGCAGCGAGCCCTCGCGCAGCGTCGTGTCGGCGAGCACGATCTGGGGGAACCCGCCGTCGCCCGGCACGAAGTTGCCGTACGGGTCGGTCACCAGCAGCGGCACGTCGAACACATCGGCGTCGGTCAGCTCGATGCCCAGCACCTCGCGGGCCTGCTGCTTCACGCGGGCCCAGGTGGACATCCCGCCGTTCTCGCCCTCGATGAGGCGGCCGGTGGCGACGGGGACGCCGCCCGACAGCACGTACTCGCGCAGGAACACCTGGTGCGACGGGTGCGACGCGTAGGTCTGGCTCTGGTC